>CALLAU010000043.1 GCA_938002015.1 uncultured Bdellovibrionales bacterium | reverse complement strand
AGTCACCCCATGATTGAGGAGAGAACAATAAGAGAATCAGAAAAACGTACCTCACGACAGTAATATAATCGGCACTTTAGGTTAAGAAATTTATAACAATTGTTATTTAGTTTTTGCGCTTTTTAAAAAGTATAATGTGTTAACGAATTGTTAATACACTGTTGCAAATCTAAGTGTTATTTGAAACAAGTGTTTATTATAAGACCGTAATGTTCTCAAATTGAGAACATTTTAATTTGATTCACATAGCTTATACCTAAACCCGATTAGACAGAGGATGAGTAAGAATTTTAGCTATTTAACCTTTGTATTTTGTTTGTGTTTTTTTGGAGCTACACACAATACGTATTCAAAAAGTACAAAGCCATGGTATAAAATTAAAAAAATTGAAGAGTTAAAGATTTTTGTTCATTTTTCAGATTATGAAATCATTATAAAAAGAGTATATCACTTTCATCTTAGGTTAATGGCTACTTACACAAGAGCAGATGAGAGTTTAAATATCTTTATATACAAAGGTCCTGATGAGCGCTCTTCAATGCGTGCCAAAGTAATTAGAAACTACTTAATTGAGACTCAAAATGCCCCTCCTGAAAGAGTTTATACGCTGCTTGATAAAACTAAAGAGCAAGGGTTTATATTAGACGGCGAGAGAATTGAAGTTTTTATGACAAGAGCTACTGTTGAAGAGCTAACTGAAGGAAGTGGTAACTCTGTACCTTACCCTGAGGGTAGCGGTAACTCGAATGAAATGAGTTCTGATAGTAGTAATGATGAAGATGAAGATGAAGACTTAGTAGCTAGGATAACAAGGGAAATGCAAAATAAGGCTGTAGATAGAGGCCTTGCTATTAACAATGAGTATATTGCAAAAAATGAGAGTCAATCGATAAATGGAGGTAGCCAAAACCTGGGTGGCTTTGAACCGGATCCAGCTGAGAGTTTTACTTTAAATAATAATGCTGGAAATGAAAACGAAAGTGGAAATGGAAATGGAAATGGAAATGGAAATGGAAACGGAAACGGAAACGGAAGTGGAAGCGGAAGTGGAAGTGGAAGTGGAAGTGGAAGTGGAAGTGGAAGTGGAAGTGGAAGCGATAGTTTGAAGACGTCAGAAGAGCAAGTATATGATGGGCAACTTATACAAAATAGTTCTGATGAAAATGAAAGTGGTGTTGACTCATATGACGCTGAGAAGCTAAATGAAGAGGAGATACAAAAAAAGAGAAATACAGTTTTTCATTTGGGTATTATTAATAGATTAAGTAAATACAGTGAGAATGAAGATACTTTTGGTGCAGGATTAGATCTTAAGTTAACATTTAATTCAAAATATAAATTTAGGTTTTTTCTGCAAGCTCAGTCTGTATTTCTTGACGATTTGGATTGGAGTTCAGAGTCTAAATTTTCTTTAGGGATAGAATCAATTTTTGATACAGCTGAGGTTTCAACATACCTTTTTTATAAGAATAATTATGCTTTAAATATATTAACTAATCAATTTCAGGAATACGAAGATATAGGTATTGCTCAAGAAATTCGTCTAAAAATATTAAGAAGCAGAGAATCTCTTTTTAGAATAGGAGCTTTTGGTGAATTCTCATTTTCAAACAACCTTTCAACACTTTCAAGTTCAAGTGTTCTTGTTTATGGCTTTAAAACTGAAGTGATTTCTAGAAAGGGTTATGGGCTGTCTCTAATATATAGTTCAAGAAAATTAAAAGATCTGTCTAACTTTGAGAACTCTACAAAGCACTTTTATCTTATATTCTCTAAGGATTTTTAAAAAGTAAGCTTAAGCTTAAGTTAAGAGATAGAAATGTATTTTAATGAGATATAAGGCATAGATGTATGCAACATTTCCTATAGATTCAATAGAAAAAGTTAAACAAAACTAAACATAGTTAAAGAAACATAAACTTTTTTTGTTAAATTACTTTGATCCGTTAATTATTTTTTAGCACAGGGCCGATATCATAAGTGTTAGTTAATTATTAACAATGAATAAATAAACATTACAAGGAGAATATAATGTTAAAGAAAATATGTAGTACGTTTTTTGGCCTGGCTTTACTTTTAACCACAGCTAATGTTTTTGCAAACTCAAGAGCTTCATTATTTTTAGTTGGTGAGATTGCTGTTATTAGTAATTTATTTGTTAACCCGACTTTGGGCGGTGTAGATACTTTAGATATTGAAAACGGTGAGACTAATAGATTAGTTGCAACTGTTGATGAAGAAAGTAACAATGCCGCAGGATATAGAATTGATTTAGAGTCTGTTAACAATGGTAACTTAAGACATAATAATGGTACTGACCAAGTAGCTTATACTATTTCTTATGATGGTGGTGCTGCTACTACTCCGGGTCCTGTTGGTACTCCAGCAACTGGTGTTAAGACTTCAGGTGCTTTAACTGGACTAACAACTGATACAAGTAACGTTGAGATCACTGTTACTGCAGGTGGTACAGGTATACCAGCGGGTGCTTATACAGATACTCTGATTTTTACAATGGTTGCATTGTAATACAAAGCTCCTCTATAATTATATAAGTAGAATCAATGCATCAGTCGTACTGGTGCATTGGTGTTTGAAGAGGGGTACTTTAGTTGAAATTTTCATTATTTTTAGTTTTCTTATTTAGCGCAATATCGATCACTTCACATGCATTTAAAATTTCACCAATTGAAGTTACTTTTGATCCGAAAGGTCGAGGTGCTGTTCAAACTATCAAGGTAGATAACCCAACTGCCAGCAGTATTCCAATTGAGATTTTCTCATATGAAAGAATTCATAAAAATGGAAAAGAGAAGAGAGTTGCAACAAATGATTTTTATTACTTTCCTAAGCAGTTTATTTTAAAACCTGGAGAAAAGAGAAATATAAGGATTTCTTGGTTAGGTGAAAAGAAGAAAGGTAAAAAAGGTAAGAATAAGCCGATGCAAAAGGGCAATACCAATATTTCGAAAGAAAAAGCTTACAGGCTGGAAATACGACAAGTTCCAGTTAACTTGAAGAAAAAGGCAACAAAAACAGGGATTACATTTTTGTATAATTACGTTGCTTCGTTATATGTTAAGCCACCAAAAGTTAAACCTGAAGTAAAACTTTTAAGTTATAAGAGAGTTGGGAAGAATCTTTATAAAGTGAATCTTAAAAATACTGGATCTGCTCACGCGATTTTATCGTTTTATAATCTTGTATCTAGAAATAAAGGGAAAATTGAGTACATTGTTGAGATGAAGAACCAAAGTGATGAAGTTAATGGTGTTAACTTATTACCTGGTGAAACTCGAGCGGTTACTTTAAAAATTCAAAATAATTTAGGTGCTGGCGGTTCAATTCTTGAATTCAGAAAGCGAACGTAAGTATTCTGTAATACTCTTTTTAATATTATTTTTAGTTATAAAGCCTGAATTAGGTTTTACACAAGAAGTATTTAGCTCATTCATTATATTAAACAAGCAACCTTTAGAAAATCCTGCATGGGTTGAGTATTTCTCAGGAGGACAGGAAGGTGAGAGCTTACTGCATACAGCTGAAATAATAAACTCCATGAAAGAGATTTTTTCTCAAGAAGTTTATGAGAAAATTAAATCCAAGTTAGACTCTGAAAACAGAATTACTTTCAGAAACTTAAATGCAATCGGTATTGATACAAATATGGACCTTAATAGCTTAAACTTAGGTTTAACTGTTAATATTAAAGATAAGAAACTAACTAAAGTTTTGATTTCTAGTAGAAGAAAGAAAGAAGATATTAAAGATTTAAAAACTCTTCAAAATTTTTCAGGATTCGTAAATCTGAGATCATCAGCTGAATTTTTAGGTAATAATTTTTCTAGTGGATCTGGATATAGCTATAATACATCAACGACAACATCCCTAGAAGGTGTATTAAATGTTAAGGGTGTTGTTTTTGAAACTCAGTATATTCATAATGAAAATGAAGCTGATGGTACGAAGCAATCACGAAGAGCGTATACTAGATTCGTACATGATAACCAGAGGAAAGCGATTAGGTATACTCTTGGAGATATTGATGAGACATCAAGAGGATTTCAAGAGATTGGTTTTGGTACGGGTTTTAATATGAGAAAAGAGCTTACAATTCAGCCGAATCTTTTTAGAAGCTCTTTTAAAAGACATAAATTTTTCTTAGAAACAGATTCAAGAGTAGAAGTTTTTATTAATGGAAGATTATCAAAGAAGCTTTATTTAAAGCAGGGTCCTGTAGAGCTTTCAGATTTTCCTTTTGTATCAGGGGAAAATGATGTACGTATTCAAATCACAGACGTATTCGGAAATATTAAGAATCTTAATTATGCAGATTTAAACGATTCGCGACTTTTACCGGTTGGTTTTAGTGATTACAGTTATACTTTAATGTTTCCAAGGCGACAAGATGATGTGTTTAAAGTAGGTTTTGATGACTCTGTTTATAATTACAGTGATCCAAGCTTTAATGGATACTATCATTACGGTGCTTTTATTGATGGTGTTCTTGGTTTAGATTGGCAAATTAGTAAGAATAGATTTTTAGTGGGTGCAGAAGCTATTTATGGTCAAAAAGAAGGTATAGCTAGAATTAATGTTGCACAATCTGGTAACCAAGATTTAAATCTTGATGGATCAGCTGTAAGAGTTGAGTATGAAAATTTATTATTTAAAGATAGTAGTTTATCTGACTTTAGATTTAACTCTGGTTTTGAGTATAGAACAAAGGGTTTTACAACATTAAGCTCTGATAGTGAAAGCGATACAGAATTTATCGCAAGCATGTCAGTTGGACAAAATTTTAAAAATAGTGTTAGAGGCTCTCTAGGGTTTGCTAAAGAATGGGGATATACAGCTGCAGGTGATCAGGATTTTATTACTTCAAATTTTGGTTGGACTTTTTTTAAGAACTTTGATTTTTCAGCAAATATACGCTTTAACTTAAATGATAGAGATGACAGTACTGTGCTTTTTTCTCTTAATTGGTATGCCCCTTCAAATGATCAGCAATCAACTACAACTTATGATCCAATTAATAAAGTTGTTAATACTGAGTTTGTGACATTTCCTATTAAAAACAGACAAAACTTTAGAACTTATGTTGGTGGTGAAACGAATGATCTTTCTAAGAGAGCACTTTTTGGTATAGATTATTTTAACCAAAGAGCAGAATATAGATTGGCTCATAGTAGTGCTTTTATTGACAGCAGTGGCCAGATTCAATCAACTCAGTTAAGTTTTGGTACAGGAATAGCTTTTACTTCTAGAGGTTTTGCTTTAACCAGACCTGTTGACGATGCTTTTGTTTTAGTGGCAATGCCTGACCGCCCTAAGGGGCATAATGTTCCAATTGGAAAAGGTATAGATTCTCAAAGAGGAGAGATTAACAGATTTGGACCTGCTAGTATTACTAACCTTGCTGCATATTATACTGATAATATAAACTTAGACATATCGCAGCTTCCATATGGCTATAGTTTAAAGAAAGAAACGTATAGTTTCTATCCAACTTATAAATCGGGTATTTATATTAAAGTAGATGTTGACGGAGAGGTCTCTATAAATGGAGTGGCCTTGTATGAAAATCAAGAGCCAGCTGCATATTTAACAGGAAGTGTTTACTTAATGAATGAAGATGGTAGTAGAGGTGAAGTTGTTGGACAATTCTTTAATGGTGGTGATGGAGCGTTTAGTATTGAAAGGCTTGAGAAGAGGAAATACATAGTAGTTTTTGAAGAAGATGATACAGAATATCAAGAGATTGTTGTAGAAGTTAATAAATCTATCGGTGTACAAGAAATTAAAGAGCCGGTTATTATAAAGAAAAGGTGATTTGATGGGAATCTTTAAGAATATAGTTTATTTATTAATTTTCAGCATGAGTTACGTATCTTCTTATGCTGACTGTGCAAACGGTGACTTTTCCATTTCTAGTGTTTTTCCAACAGTTGTGGATTTTACCGACTCTTCGCAAGCTACTGTCAATTTTACGGTTACTTTAGCTCCATCAACAGGTGCTAATACGAGGGATTGTTTCTTTTATGGATTTTTTAATTATGGTTTTTATGGAACTTCTTTTAATAGCAGAGCTATGCGCAACGACACTCAAACAGATACGATACCCTTTAATGTATATTCAAACTCAAGTTATACAACCAATGCTATCATAAGACTAGATTCAGATGCGAACAATAACTCTCATGTCATTTTACAACCTCCTTACTTTCCATATAGTGGATCAACACAGAGTTTGACAAAAACGTTTTTTGCTCAAATTGGATCGGTGCCTTCTGGAGCACCTGCAGGTGTTTATACTGAAATATTAACTTTAAGTATAGCCTCAAGAAGACGGTTAAATAATTTCTATAACTGGAATGTTAGAACAACAAGGCCTATACAATTTATGTATAGAATTGAAAAAGTTGTAGATATTTCTCTTGTGTCCTCAGGTGGAGTTTTTGATCCTTTAGCTACAGCAAGAGTCATGAACTTTGGAGAGCTTGATTCATTAGAAAGTCAGTCAGCTGAGATTCTTATAAGTACTAATGTTGGATACCGTTTAAGTGTTTCATCTCAAAACAATGGAAACCTAAAGCATCTTAACTTTTCAGATTTAGTTCCATATTCACTTACTGTTGGAGGAGCCCCAATAAATCTTGCTGGCTCAAGTACAACTCCTGTTTCTTTATCTTCAAGTCCTGGAAACTCTCCTCCAGGAGGATTTTCTCTGCCACTAAATGTTCAATTAGGTACACTCTCAGGTAATGAGCCTGGAGGGCGCTACTCTGATGTTATACAATTTAATATTGAGGCTTTTTAGTGTTTTTTTGATTGTATCAAATTGATAAATTATTAAAAATTAGCTCGATTAAAGTCTTAAGAAGATTTCGTTTTACGTCGATAAGTTACTGTTAATATTGACGCTTTTTTTTTGAACGTATTTTGAAAGGCAATGATAGTGTTTAGATTTAATAAATATTTGAGTTTCTCTTTTTATAGGCTTTTTTTATTTTCAATCTTGTTACTTTTTGCCACAGGTTGTTTAAAAGAAATTGCTGAGGAGGCGTCACCAACTAACCCTGATAGTGATTGCTTATTATCAAACTCTTGCTCTGATAATGGAAATGATGGCGGTGATGATGGAGATATGTTAACGGATGGTATTTTCAAAAGCAGTGGTGGAAAAATATGGTCAGCTGATGTTCAAGTAGATGACGCTCTTTCAATAGCAAGTTTTGGAAGGTTTGTAGATCTTAATGGAGATGGTTTAAATAGTGAAAAAATATACTTTGCTGGTGAGGCTGAAGGTTTATATGAGTATGATACAGCTTCAGGATTAGCTAAGCTTTCGTCTAGTGGTCTGTATAATAAAATAAATGCTAGTAACTATGCAGTCATCTCAGGTACAGCGTACTTTGCATATTCAAAAGATGAGTTAGGTATTGAACTGTGGAAGAAAGAAAGTGGTAGTTCATTAATTGAGTTAGTTGCTGATATTAAACCAGGTTCACAGGGCTCTTCTCCTAAAAACTTTGTGGTGCATAGTGGAATACTTTATTTTTCAGCTGAAGATCAAATTCATGGTCGTGAGATTTTTAAGTTTAATCCTAGTGTAGGATCAGTAAGTCTTGTAAATGATTTAAGAAGCGGCCCAAGAGTTGGGTCTAACCCTTCTGACTTATTGATTTCTAGTGGTAAAATATTTTTTACAGCTCACGATGGTATTCATGGAAGAGAGCTTTTTGTTCTAGATCCTGTATTAGGTTCTATTAGTTTAGCTTCAGATATTTTACCGGGCTTAGAGTCTTCATCTCCTTTAGGTTTGAGTTTGCATGAAGATGAAATTTATTTCAGCGCAAAAGATATAGATAAGGGGCGTGAGCTTTTTAAGTATAATATATTTTCACAGAATTATGAGCTAGTAGAAGACCTTATTTCTGGAGCTGTAAGTTCTAACCCAAGAGGCATTCATTCTTACGGTGGAAAAATTTATTTTCTTATAGAAGAAAATGAGGGTGTAGCTTTATGGAGTTACGGCTCAAGTGCAGAGAAAATAAAATCTTTTAAGGAAGCTGCTCAGATAGTTGATGTTTCAAATAGTAAAATAACGATTCAACTCATTTCTTCTAAAAAAATTGTTAGTATGAGTACTATTGATAATAACTCAATATTAAGTTCAGTAGCATTTAATAATGCTTCAAGAGAAATTTCCCCAGAGGAAATCATCTCTTTTGGTGGTAAACTTTTTTTTAGAGCTGATGATGGTGAAAATGGTATGGAGCTTTGGAGTTTTGATCCAGTAGTAGGGTCAGCTGCTATGATAGCAGATCTGAATCCAGGAAGCATTGGGTCTTCACCTGAAAATTTTGTTGCATATGAAGATAAGATTTATTTTTCAGCTGATAATGGGACGCATGGTATTGAGCTTTGGAGTTATGATTTAACAAGTAATACAGCTCAAAGAATAACTGATATTAGATCTGGTGGTGAAAGCTCATTTGTTAAGAACATTATTGCTCTATCTAATCAGATTTTCTTTTCTGCTGATGATGGTGTCAATGGTGAAGAGCTTTTTAAGTATGATATATCTAGTCAGTCTGTATCTTTAGTGAGTGATATAAGACCAGGTGTAAAAAGCTCTTATATAAGCTCAATGGTTAAAGTTGGTGATTCAGATTTATATTTTTCAGCTGATGATGGCGTTCATGGTGCTGAACTTTGGAATTATAATGTTTCATCTGGTGTAAGCAGTCTTGCTGCTGATATTAAATCTGGAAGTGAAGGGTCTTTTCCCGCAGAAATTATTGCTAAGGACTCAACACTCTACTTTAGGGCTGATGATGGAATTAATGGAGCTGAGCTTTGGAAATTTAATACGAATTTAAGTAGTCCAGAAATGATTGTAAATATAGCTGTAGGATCAGCAAGCTCTTACATAAAGCATATTAAAATAATTGATAATCAAATTTTCTTTCAAGCTAATGCAAACGGCCTGGGGGCTGAACTTTGGAAGTATAGCCTTCTTTCAAGACAACTTGGTATAGTTTCAAATATAGCTGCAGGGGGTGCAAGTTCATATCCTTCTGATTTTTTTGAGTTTAATGGGAAGATGTATTTTCAAGCAAACGATGGAACTAATGGTTTTGAATTATGGAACTATGATTTAAGTAGTAGGGCTATAGCAATGGTTGAGGATTTTGCAAAAGATGAGGCAAGCTCTTATCCAAAAGGATTTAGCGTTATAGGTACTGATCTTTACTTTTCTTCCTCAAATAACCTAGTAAAGATTCCGGCTGATTAATTAGATTTTCTTAAGCATCCCCTTTTTTAAGCAAAAAAGGGGAAGAGATTAACTGTTCAGTTTCTATTGAAAGTGTTATAAATATTTCTGTTTATAAATAAAAGTAAAGAGAAATAATTGTGATTCAAGTTTCAAATTTATCAAAATCATATGGAAGCCGTTTTTTATTTGAAGACCTTTCTTTTGCTATCTCTAGTAGAGAGGTTATTGGCCTTGTTGGAAGAAATGGTTGTGGTAAATCTACGTTAACAAAAATTATCTTAGGTTTTGAGTCTGCTGATGAGGGCACTGTTTCTATACCAAAAGGCTATAGAATCGGACATCTTGATCAACATATTAAATTTAGTGCAAAAGAGCTTGTTGATGAGGTTGTTCTTGCACTTGCACCTGAAGAAAGAATGATGACTTATAAAGCTGAGAAAATTCTTTTTGGCTTAGGCTTTACTAAAGAAGATTTAAAAAAAGACCCTATGGACTTTTCAGGTGGTTATCAGCTTAGGATTAACTTAGCTAAGTGTCTAATAAATTCACCAGACCTTCTTGTTTTAGATGAGCCGACAAACTATCTAGATATTTTAAGTATTAAATGGATGAAGAGTGTTTTAAACTCCTACCCTGGTGAAGTTATCTTAATCACTCATGATAAGGCCTTTATGGATTCTGTTATAACTCATACAATGGGAATACACAGAGGTTTGCTAAGAAAAATGAAGGGAAAAACTGGTAAGTATTATGAGCAACTTATCTTAGATGAAGATATTCATAATAAAACTAGAGACAATCAAATACGTAAGAAAAAAGATTTAGAAAAATTTGTAGAGAAGTTTAGGGCTAAAGCCTCAAAAGCGACTCAAGCTCAGTCGAAAATGAAGCAGATTGAAAAACTTGATATAAAAGATGAGCTTTATCAAGAAGCAGCTCTAGGCTTTAAATTCTCTTATAAAGAAACTCACGCTAAAACTTTAGCTAAAATAAATAACTTATCTTTTGGTTATGGAAATGCTGAGAACCTTTTTGAGGGTTTAAATATTGAAATTAAAAGTACGGATAGAGTTGGTGTTATTGGTAAAAATGGTAAGGGTAAAACAACGCTTCTTAATGTTGTAGCTGAAAAGCTTGAAAAGAGAACAGGAAGTATAGAGCTTCACCCAACTTCAAAACTTGGCTATTATCAACAAACCAATAGAAAAGATCTTAACCCTAACTTTACTGTAGCTGATGAAATAGCTAGTGAGAATATAAACCTTCCTGTAGCTCATGTAAGAGGAATTTGTGGGGCAATGATGTTTTCTGGATCAGATGCTGATAAGAAAATTAAAGTCTTATCTGGTGGGGAGCAGAGTAGAGTTCTTCTTGGTAAGGTTTTAGCAAATCCTTCAAACCTACTTTTATTAGATGAACCGACTAACCATTTAGATATTGAGTCTATTGATGCGTTAATAAAAGAGGTAGTAGCCTTTAAAGGGGGAGCTCTTTTTGTTACACATAATGAGGAATTTTTAGATAAAGTAGCAAATAAGCTTATTGTTTTTAAGGCTGGAAAAGCCCATGTATTTAATGGGACTTATAAAGAGTTTTTAGACAAAGAGGGCTGGGAAGATGAGGAAATTAAGCCGGATGATTCTCCAACTGATGGCGGTGATTCAGATGGTGCTTTAGCTTATAAAAAGCAAAAAAAGATTAATCATTATGAAAAGCAGCTAGAAAAGATTGGTGAAAAGGTTATGAAAGCTGAAGAGAAGATTAGTGAAATTGAAACTAGTTTATCTGGTGACTGGGAGAAAGATCAAAACTTATATTCTGAAATTAAAAAGCATCAAAAGACCGTGGAATCTTTGTATAAAGAAATGGAAGGATTTATGTCTGAAATAGAGAGACTTTCAGAATAGAATCAGTAATTAATGAGGAGAGGTAAAGGAAATGAAATTTTATCAATACAGTAAATGCAGTACATGTGTAAAAGCTAAGAAGTTCTTAGAATCTAAAGGAATTGATTTTAAAGATATCCCTATAGTTGATAAGCCCCCGACAAAAAAAGAGTTAAAAACTATGCTTAACTATTATGGTGGTGAGTTGAAGAAGTTGTTTAATACTTCTGGTGTTATGTATAGAGAGTTAAAAATAAAAGATAAAATTAAAGACATGACAAATACTGAGGCTTTTGACTTACTCTCAAAGAATGGAAAACTTGTTAAAAGGCCGTTTCTAATTTCTGATGAATTTGGCTTTGTTGGTTTTAAAGAAGACGAATGGAAAGGTCAGCTTTAATTTAGTGCATCATTAGAGCTTTTGTTTAAGAAGATTGTGGAGCTGGAGGAAGTAGAGGGTTTATTTCTTTATGTTGCTTGCAAGCGACTCCATCTTCACCGACGTAGTATGTAAAAGATGTTCCATACATAGTAGGCTGACCTTTTGGGCCTCTAGGAATTTGTATGCCTAAGTAACCTATAAAAATTTGAGTTGAGCCGTTAATGTTAACTCGTTCCTGGCTTTCAATACTAAACTCAACTCTACTTACATTGACTCCTCCAATTACTTGAGGGTCATTATTTTCACAGTACCAGATAAGATGGTTATCTTGATTTATATTAACGCATCTTTCTTTATTAAATCTAAGCCTTAAGTTTTTTGAAAGTACATGGTCTTCAGCTGTAGAAAAGACTTGAGTTAAAAGGTCATTTTTTTCCTTTAAAAAGGGAAGAGAATTAGATGATGTGTCAGAATTGTCTAAAGGTATGTTTAACAGTCGTTCTCCTCCGTGAGCTACATATGTTGGAAAAGAAACTATTGCTGAAATATGATTTTCGCCTTCACTTAAACTATGTGCTAAAGCGCCGTTTGCAGCTCCACATGTAATCAGTGGTGCGTTTACCTCATGGGTTTGAGCAAAGCTTAGTGCTGAAAAAAATGAGGTTGTAATGAGTAGAGTAAAAAGTTGTTTCATATATTTTTTATCGCCCCTAGCGGTTAGCTAGTTTTTAGCATCTATGTTTATAAGAGAATATGAAAAGGTTTAAGAACTTCTAAATATGCAATCTTTCTAGGTTTTTTCACTAAATCGAAGGTAAGCTTTATCGTATATATAAGGCTTACTTATAGATTGTCCTATTTACTATGCTCAGTGTAGTGTAGAATCGATATGAAGTCTTTGGTATTAGCAAAAGCATTTTCAAGGTTTTTAATATTTCTGCTGTCATCATCAACAAAAATTATTCTCTTAAAAGTAAGGTTCTCATCTTTAGCTGCTTTTCTTAAGAAAGCCTGTAGGGCAAGGCCTTTATTAGCTCCACTGGCCATTGCAACTCCTCTTTTAATAACAAGTTCCTTTTTAAGTACTTTTTTCTTACCTTGTTGATCAAACTTAATTGTCTTTTTTCTATTTGAATAAAGCGGTGAAGTTTCAAAAGTTATACTTACTTTCTCATCACTTCGCTCTTCTATTAAAAGCCTGTCTTCTAATTGTGAAAGAGTTCCTTTAAGGATATTACTCCTTCTTGCAGTAAGAGCCATTACAGCTATATTTTGTGCTTTAAGTTCATCAATTAGGCTAGGTACTAAGATTGAAGTAAGAAAGCCATTACACTCTCTTACCTTGGCTTCAAATTTAAAAAAGCCATTACTAAACTTTCTGTTTGGATCTAGGCAATCAGTGATCTCAAGGAGTGTGCGATCAATATCAAAGACAACAAGTAAATCTTTACTTCCATGCTCTTTAATTTCTTCTTGAGTAAAATCAACAACGTCTTCAAATGTTGAAAGTTTTAAACTTGAATAATCTGCAAAAGCAAAGCTTGAATTTAGAAATAGTCCAACTAATAAATATTTTAAGATCCCCACAAAAACCCCCGTTTTATAGGTTTTGTATTAGATAAAAAGTGTTGAGTCATCTAGAAGAGATTAAATTTTAGTCATTTCAAACAAAAAACAAATAAAAACAAAATAAAAATATAGAGAGGAGTAAAATACTTGCATTAAAAATGAAAGTTTTTAACAAAAATGCAAAGGTGTGAATAAAAATAACGAAATTATTGGCAAGTATGAGCATGTATATAAATGTGGAATAAATCATTTGAGCCTTTGGGGGTAAGTATGTTTATAAAATTTTTTAATAGAGCTTTTTTTGTATATAGCTTGTGTAGCTTAGGATTTCTTTTAGGTTTTAGTGGTCTAGTCTTCGCAGAAGATTTTATTAAGCCAAGTAACCCGTATACAAGTGTTTATAATATCCCTAAAGAATCAAAAAAGTTTGCTGGTAGGGAAATTGATTTAAGTCGTTTTAGACCAGCTTTTATTAATTCTAATCCTGATTCTGATACTTTAAGTTTTTATAATTACATACACGAAGATAAATACTGGGAAGCTCATCTTTCTAAAACTGCTGTTATAGAAAGTCTATATGTTCATGTAGTAAGGTTTGAAGTGGTTTCAGGTGTTACAGCAGCTCATGTACAATTAAGAGCTAAGCTTTTAAAAGGAAGTGAAGTTGTTTTAAAAAATGAGAGTGAAGAAAAGCTTGTTAATGACATTGTGATTTCTTTTGAAGCTGCAAGACCTGCAGGGGAATCGTATAATTTCTTTGTTGGGACTGAGGACAATTATTTATTATCTGGAAGGATTGCTTCAGGTTCACAACGACTTTCTGAATACGGTGAAGGATATTTTACTGAACAATATGAAATTGATTTTTCATCTGATGAGGCACTTAAATTAGTCTTAGACGGTATTCAGATGAGTCATGAAGAAGGTTTAAGTGGCTTTTATAATTCATTAAAGCCAAATTGTGTAACAAAAGTATTTGATCTTATTGATGCTATCTTAGTTGAGCGTGGCCTTAAAAAACCAGATCCATTTTTAACAGTAATTTCTAATGATCCAGTTGCTGGGCCTACGATTTTTGCTTTAGAGGAAAGAGGGATTTTAAAAGAAAGAAAAGCAAACTTAAGAGATGAGATTGAAAAAGGAGTAACTCAAGCTCCAGCCAAGGTAGTAGGTGAGCAGAGTATAGATTTATTACCTACTATAGAAGGTTACCCTTATTCTTTAGTTATGCTTCTTCCTAAGAAACTTCAAGAAAGTACTGAGTTTAAAGAAGCAAAGAAAACGGCATATGAACTAGTTCCAAAGTTTATGCAGTCTTTTGTATCTACACTTATGCTAAATGAGGCTGGTAAGTCTACCTCATTATTAAGAGCTTTTAGAGGTCTTGGAGAAGAGATGAAAAAAGGCTTAGAGCAGATGAATCAAGAACTAGGTGAGCCTGATACTAGCTTTGCTCTTTATTTTGCACCATGGAAGCAATCAAATGGAAGAGAAGTAGACGTGATTCAGGAGCTTGGAGTTGATGCAAAATTACCAATTAAAACATTTGAGGCAGATTTAAATTTTGATAATTTTAACGATATCCATATTAGCTTAAATGATGCACTAAGTGCTCAAGCTATGGCAGATATTAATTTTGGCCCAATGGGAATGGTGATTCATATAAGCCTTATTAAAGGTGAAGTCTCAATGAGTTTTCAAGCAGTAGGTCATCTCGGTGATTTTGAAAAAGAGATGGATATTTCTAATGATAAAGTCAATATTTCAAAATTTGTTGTACCAAAGAAAACAAATGTTTTTAACGAGCCTGTTGCTGTACTTAACTTAAGCCAAAGGCTTGAAGAAGACCTTCCAAAAATGCGCATAGATTTTGGTAGCTTTGGTGGTTTAAGCATGAGAGCAGATCGTCCGCAAAATGAGGGTAAGTTTATCATACATACAAGAGAGGGAGACAAGGTAAGAGGATACTCAGCTCCTTCTATGAGAGGAACTGCGGCAAGTATAAGTCTTGTAGATGTTTGGATGGATATTTTTTCTATGGAATTTGATTTAGAAAGTTTTAGAGTAAGTGATATGGATGTAAGAGTGAGCTCTGGAATTTTTGGTTTAAAAACAGCGATACTTAAA
>CALLAU010000042.1 GCA_938002015.1 uncultured Bdellovibrionales bacterium | reverse complement strand
TTTTTTTTAGCAGCTTTTGCATATTTAGCCATAAAATCAGGAGTTCTGTGTGCTGAAACAATTTTAACTTCATAAGGTATGTTAAACTCATCTAAAACATCATTAGCCTTAGACATAATAGGTAAATCACTTGTACTTCCCATAATAATAGCAACAAGAGGTTTTCTTTTTGACTTAAGACTGATCACTCTTGCCTTTTTAGGAGAAGCTACCTTTTTCTTAACCTTAGTTTTAATTTTTCTAGCGGCAGGACTCATAGCTTTTGTTTCCTCTCTTCTGTTAGTGCAATTTCTAAAGCCTGGTTAGCAAATTTTGATAAGACGGTAATATGTCCCATTTTTCTACCAGGCCTGTTTTCTAATTTCCCGTACCAATGAAAATGAGATTTTGTTGAATAATTTAATACAGGCTTATTTTTCGTTGTTCCAATTAAATTCACCATTGCAAATTGCTTTAAAGGCAGTGATGTTTTTGGAAGTGGTTGATTAAAAATACTTAAGATATGTGCTTTAAACTGTGAAAGCTCTAGAGCTTCAATGGAGTAATGAGCGCTGTTGTGAACCCTTGGAGCAATTTCATTAATAATAAGTTTGTTTTTACTTTCAAAAAGCTCAAAGGCCATAATGCCAACGTAGTTTATCTTATTTAAAAAGTTTTTAAGTTTAATAACAAGAGGGTTTAAGAGTTTGCTCTCTATAGGCCCTTTAACCCAAAAGCACTTTGAATCTTTTTGAAAACTTTCAACAAGAGGGAAAACACAGAAATCACCTTTCTTATTTCTTGAAATGCTTACTGCTAATTCTCTTTTAAAAGGAATAAAGTCCTCAACTATCCAGTCTTCAACATTTCCTTTTTCTTTATCTAGTTTTTTGAAAAAATCTTTAACTGATTTTTCTGACTTACAAATGACTGTGCCATACCCATCATAACCAAAAAGTCTTTGTTTAAAAACAACTGGTTTTTGAAAACTGTAATCTTTAGTCAAGATCGAAAAAGGAGAGGTTGGAATGTCGTTTTTTACGAGTTGCTTTTTTTGACTTAAGCGATCCCTTAAAAGATTCATAGTTTTTGTACTTGGATAAACCCTTGTGTCTTTAATAAAACCTAAATCAATAAATTCACTTTCATAGGTAATAAGGTCTAAACCTTGAGCCCATTTAAGAATTGAGCTTTGGCTTTTAAGCTTACCTTTTGTATGAAATCTCGTTGTTTTTGCTGCAGGGTCATCACTGCTTTGAGAATAAATGTAAACTTCAGCGCCAAGCTTTTGAGCCTCAAAACCAAGCATTTTTGCAAGTTGTCCGCCCCCAACAATTCCTAGTTTTTTATTTTCTATACCTGCCATATGCTCTTATAAGAAAACCTGTTGTCAAAGACAAGATAAATGCTTTAAGTAGAGGCTTTTAATAGGTGGTTTTATCTCTAATTTAGACTCTCTTACTAATTTTCCTGTTTCCTTAGCTCCAATGGTGGGCTTAAGCCACCTTGCTTTTAGAGAATCAGTAAAAAGATACCTCCCTGAAGATGCAAAAGTGATCTGGCCAACTGAGATGCTCTCAAGCTTTAAACTCCCTAATCAAAAGCTAAATGATGCAAGCTTCTTACTAAAAGGCGAATATGAAGAGAATATGGTGCCTCAAATCCTTGGTAATGAAGAAGAGCCTATAAGAAAATCAATTAAAATCTTAAAAGACTGGGGAGCTGTTGGAATAGATATAAATATGGGTTGCCCTGTAAAAAAAGCTTTAAAGCATAATTATGGAGTCTCGCTTATGGGAGACCCAGGTTATGCAGCGGAAGTGACAAGTATGGCTGTAAAAGCTTCAGACCTTCCAGTCTCAGTAAAATTTAGAGCCGGCATTCAAAAAGATGAAAGTGTGCTTATTGATTTTGTTAGAGGCATTGAGTCTGCAGGGGCAAAGTGGGTGACACTTCACCCAAGGACCTCTGCCCAAAAAAGAAGAGGAAGATCTGATTGGTCACAGATTGAGTTTATAAAACAAAAGCTCTCTATTCCTGTTATTGGGAATGGAGATGTGCAAACAAAAGACTGTTTTAAAAAAATGAGAGAAGAAACAGGTTGTGATCAAGTTATGATAGGAAGAGCCTTAACAGCAAGACCCTGGCTTTTATGGCAAATTGGAGAAGAGCTTGGATTTAAACCTCCAAAAGACTTTCAAGGAAAAGAGGCTCCTAGTACAAGGCAAGAAGAGGGAGAAGCTTTTAAAGAACACCTCTTATTTATGATACCACTTCTTTTTAAACATTATGATGAAGTAGAGGCTTTAAAAAAGTTTAGATTTTATTTAAGGATCTCTCACCCCTGGCTTGAATTTGGCCATCAACTTATAAGGCTTGCAGCTAAGTGTTTTAGTGAGGAGGACTGTTTTTCTATGGTGGAAAACTTTTTTTCAGGACCTCAAAGAATGAGCAAAACAACGCTTGGTGCTCAGTAGATACAACACTCAAATGCCTTTAAATCGCGGTTCACGTATATTTTGATGGCATATAAATTGTAATATCAAGAGAATGGAGTTTAGACTATGTTCTTAAGATTTTTAGTTCTTTTAATATTTATTTCAAGTTTTTCAAATGCTCAGACGCAAGTTTGTGAAGAAAGAAAGCGTGATTTTACAGAGTTTGTTAACTATGTTTTAAAGCCAAAAGTTTTAAGTAATATGAGAAACATTAGACTTAGTGTTGGGCAAAAAGGCTTACCTAGTCGAACTTATATTGAACAACATATGAATGCTGATATTCTTTTTTCTTGTGATCTTTTTAAAGATAGTGAGAACCAGCCCGAGTTTTCAAAACCATTTTGGGCTTATGATAAATCTCAAGATACAGATTTTTTACTTAAAATAAAAGAAGTTTTAGAAGAGCATAAAGAAACATTTGAAGAGCTTGAAAAAATCTACTCAGTTGATAAAGAAGTTCTTGCTGCTATATGGGGTAAAGAGTCAAAGTTCGGTGAGAAAATGGGAGACATACCAGTCTTACAAGGGGTTGTTTTTCAATCCTTTAGAAGGAGGGTGGGCCCTGGGGCACTTGGCTTCTGGGATCAAAATGTTATTTATGCACTGCAAATGATGCATTCTTTTGATTTAAAATATGAAGACTTTGTGGGCTCATGGTCAGGAGCTTTTGGTCACATGCAGTTTATACCTTCAACATATGATATTAGAGCTGAAGATTATGATCTTGATGGTATAAGTACACATTGGCTAGATGACCCAAAGGATGCTCTAGCATCAGCAGCACGACTTTTAAAAGGTGCGGGTTGGGATCAAGGTGCAAAGTGGGGAGAAGCGGTTGTACTTCCAGAAACTTTTAATTTTCAAACATACTTAGCCGCGAGTAATGGAGGTAGAAATCCTTTAAATCAAAAATTTTGGATGGATCAAAATGTCAGAGCAAATACATCTGGTGAATTAATTGACTGGACTAACTTTGAAGGCGGTACATACCTTCTTATGCCTCAAGGGAGTGAGAACACATCATATATTGTAGGTTCTAACTTTGAAACCCTTAAAGCTTATAATAATGCTGATGCGTATGCTCTTTCAGCAATTTTTTTAACTGAGGCAGCTAAAGGCAGTCAAATTGATTTTACTCCAGCCTATGAAAGAAGAACTTTAGGCTTAGCAGAGAAAAAGCTTTTACAGGCTTTGCTAAATAAAAATGGTCAAAATGCTGGTGTTGTTGATGGGGTGATTGGTCGAGGAACTAGAAGGGCTATATTCATGTACCAAGAAGAAACAGGTGTTTTACTTGGAAGAAGAGATGGACTTGCTAGTGAAGAGGTCTTGTACTCGCTAGTGACTAAGTTTCATGACTGGACTAAAAATTATATTGAAAATATACAACCTGAAATAGGTGAAGCGCTTTATAGAGTATATTCAAAAAAAGTAATTTCATATGAAACTAGGCCTTTAAGCTTTAAAGAGAGAAGGGTGCTACAAAGAAAGCTTCAAGAAAGTGGCTTATACCTTGGTGAAATTGATGGAATTGCAGGTGAAGCAACTGAAAAAGCAGTATTGGAGCATTTGAGTGGGGTTCTTCCTGAAAGCTCTAGTTATATGAGTAGAGAGGTCTATGATTTAATTTTGAGTGATCTTGTTGAATAGAAAAAAGTAGCACTCTTTATTTCATTTTTTAAAGTGACATTTTGTGTCGTTATAATTGTATTTTTAATATTTAAAATCTGTATTTTCTTACCCACTGGGTACTTATTGTTTTGGTACGCTGTTTGTATTATGTATGAATATTAATTACACAAAGGTTACTATGACTAAACTTATATTAAAACACTTTATTATTTTGTTACTCTTCTTATTTGCTTCAAGTACTTCCTTCAGCTCTATTTGCCATGAGGTTTTAAATAAAGATTTACCTCGAGCTGATTTGGGGTTTTCTCCAAGGCTTGTCATGTCAAGTGCAGTGAACGCTTTTAATGAAGGTAACCACTTAGCATCAATAGGTTTTTTATCTATTATTTTAAGAGCAAATCCAAAGGATGCTAAAGCACTAACAATGTTTGGAAAGAATATGCTTTTCTTAGGCCATCTTGAAATAGCTTTAAAAGCGTATAAAAAAGTTGTTGCTGTTGAAGGAGTAAGTTTATTTGGTTTGACCGATATTGCACATACACTCGTGCAGTTAAAAAAATATGATGAGGCCTTAGACATTATCGAGGAAGTTCAGAAAACTAAGCCAAATGACATTGTAATACTTCAGTTAGAATCAAGAGCCTTTGAAGGGCTTAAGCAATACGATGATGCATTAAGTGCCTTAGATGATATTTTGGCAATCAAGCCTGAAGATAGAAGAGCTCGTGATAGCTATAATAGGGTTTTAGATTTAAAAATGAGAGCAGAGAGGACTAGTAATTAAAGGCTCTATCTTTATCAGCGCAT
>CALLAU010000041.1 GCA_938002015.1 uncultured Bdellovibrionales bacterium | reverse complement strand
AACCTATACAGGTACAAGTCGTGGAGGGTGGAAACATGTTTCTATTAGGACGAGAGGTAGAGGAACAATACAAGGGTGGATGTATGATGGACCTCAAGATTATTTAAAGCAAGTAACATATAGATCATCAAATGTGAGGACTGAGGCTAGTAGTGGTTGTGTGAACTGCCGTAGTCAAAGTGGCCAGACAACTCAAAGAATGACAGTAGGAAGAGGGGCTTTTGCAAATTATCATAGAAATCCAAAAGTTGCGGGTATGATTAATAAATGCATAAGTACTTATGGTCGAAGGTCATCAGGGAGATTATGCTTACAGGGCGTTAGAATTTCAGGTCAGTCATCAGGAGCTCTACGTGGTCATAATGCTGCAACTGGTGGTTTAACAGATTGGGCCTCTAAGGCTGGTCCGGGTTTAAGAGCTCAAGGCTATATAAATTTATTAGAAGATCCAAGCTATAGAGGAAGAATCACTTCTCCTAATGATCCGGATATTCCAAGTGGAGCAATTATGACTTTTGATGGAACAAATGGCTCTAAGGGAAGAACTGTGGCTTTAGGCAGGGGTATTGGGCATGTGGAAATCAAAACATCTGAAGGTCGGTTTTGTTCTGATTATACAACGAGTGTGCCTGGTGGAGCGGCCAAAATTAGAAGTACTACTTCAATGCAGGGTGGAACAGGACGAAGAAAAAGAAGACTTAAAGGGGTTTGGGTTAACCCAAGCTTTGGTGTATAAACTATGAAATTTTTTAAAATGAGTGCAATCATTACCTTTTTATTGACCTTTGCTATTACTGTTTTAGCAGATTTTAACTATGCAATAGAGGAAGTAAATAAAATTAACTTAGAAGAAAGTAAGACTTATACGGAAACACAAGTTCTTGATTACCAGGAATCTGTTGTAGATGAGATGTATAAGAAAATAATTGAAGATAAATCATATAAGATTAAAAAAGATTCAAAAGACTTTAAGGCCTACATTAAAGCAATAGGATTTTTATCTAAACAATCTAAAGACCACAATGCGGCATCGTACTTAGTAGAAATCAAAGAAAAAATGGGAATCTCAACTAAAGAAATGTGGAGTATTGTTTCAAAGAACTTGCCATTAAAAATTGTTACAAAACTAAAAGAAGATTATAAAATAGAGATTAAAGAACCTAAAGGTTAATTAAAAAATCATGACTTAGGTTTATGAACTTCTCTTTATCTTTTTTATCGATAAAGAAAGTGTACCTATTACTTGTTTCAAGAAGTCTTTTAACTGATATGTTTTCTACAGATTTAAAAAGTCCGCTGATTTTATTTGAAGAGGGCTCATTTAAAAATACGCAAGAAATACCAATTAAATCTGTTTTAAGTATATCTAAATGTTTAGAATTTATGATTTTCTCAATAATTTCAGGCTGATCTTCAACCTCACTCTTTATCATAAAACGAGAGCTTGTTGAATCAAATGCTGAAGCAAGAACTTTATAGTTTGGCTTTGAGTTTTCATGACTAAGCTCTGAGTTTAAGATTTCAACAGCTTTAGGGATTTGAGTCTCAGTAACAGTAAGGGTAATAATTGAATCAAGAGTGCTTACGCAAAAATTATCACCTTTATAGTTTTTGTTATCTGTACTAGTGATGAGTTCAAAGCTAGTGTCATTGATAAAATCAAGATGAACTTGTTCTCTTAAGGCTAAGCTTGCTGCTTTTTCATGAATAACACTTCCACCCCACGCGCTTAGATCTTCTAAGAACTTATGACTTAGTTTTTTTATTGGCATTGCTGTTTCACAAAGATTAGGATCACATGTAAAGACTCCGCCAATAGACTTATAAAATTCAACTCTTCCTTTAAAGTGGGAAGCAAGAGCAACGGCGGTAAGGTCCGAGCCGCCTCTTCCAAGAGTGGTGATGTCTTTTAAATTAGGATCAACTCCTTGAAAGCCGGCAATAACTGGAATGATGCCCTTATCTAAACACTCTTTTACTCTAAAGGGCTTTAATTCTTTAATGTCAGCGTCTGTATGAGGGCCTGAGGTGAGTATCCCAGCTTGGCTCCCAGTAAAGCTTTGAGCTTTAAGGCCTTGCTTTTGAAGAGCCATAGACATTAAGGCTGCACTGACTCTTTCTCCAGAGGTTAAGAGCATATCTTGCTCTCGTTTTGAATCTTTAGAAGTAAGCGCTTGAGTCATTTTAAGAAGCTTAGATGTTGTATCCCCCATTGCACTTACGACAATAATTGTGTTTTCTAAATTTTGCTTTGAAAGCTTTTCAGCTAGAAAACTAAATCTGTCTATATCTGCAAGACTTTTACCGCCAAACTTTATAACTCTCATGAGCTTTAATTTAGCTTAGAAAAACTAATATGTAAAATCATGGAAAATTAAAATAGAAGTGAAGTCTTATCTTCTTGGTAATATAATAACGTCATAAGTTTTAAAGACGTTCATGACATCAAGTCTGTAATTATAGTCTTTTGGATCTATGTCTCCAGGATTTTCAATAACAATATCTTCCCCCTTAAAAAGTCCAAACTCTTTTGCATAGATTCTTATAGGGTTTTGGTGCTCATCTGCTTTAATAATATGAGCGGCTATAAGTTTTTTTGAAGAAGCATATTCATCGCTTAGGAGTCTATAAAAAGGAACATTAAAGCCAAAGCCTTTTGTACTGTATTTAGCGCAGTGCTTTGCTCCGTAGAGTGCTACAATATTGTCAGCCCCGTCATCTAAAAACTTAGAGATGTGTTGAGCTATGAAACTGTCCCTACTTACAATATTATCTACTTTTTTGATACTAATATGATCAATTTGAGCTTTTGTAAGTTTTCCTTTTTCAAGTTTTGTTATCTCTACTCCCTTAAAGTCAGCATTAGGATTTAGGTTTAAAACAGCATCAGTAACTCTATCAAAAGGAGCTGAGAGTAGATCAGGAACTGGAAGCATTTCTACAAAATTTAATTTCATAAGATCAGCTTTTTCTTGAAGGCTTTCAATTGCAAAAATGTTAGCACTTATAAAGGGGAGTATTTTTTCTGAGTAGTAGTTTCTAAAAAAATCTGTATGTGATTCACCAAGGCATAAAAGATCAAAGCCTTGAGTATTTAATTTATCTCTCCATACGGAAAGATCCATAGATTTTCCCATCATCTGTTTTTTTAAAGGCTCTTTAGTACTTATTTTAAATTCACTAGCTTGTGCTGGTAGTAAGGTGCTTAAGAGGATATATAAAAAAACTAAACCTCTTTTTGCAAAGCATTTTAAAATGCTTTCTCCCCCCTTTGTTTTACTCTTCACTTAATCCCCCTAGCGACTCAAAAAAATGCTCTGTTTTGCTTTTAACTATGGTTACAGACAACCATCCATGATGAAACTTCAGATGCCTTAACTAATCCCCTAGCGGCAAGATGTGCGACAGCAGTACTCATTCCAAGCTCTGTAATAAGATCAGCAGTTGAAAGTCTCACATCGGTGACATCTAAAATTTCATCTTTATAGTTAAGTACTTTTTCATACATTTCTGGTGATTGAAGTCTTGCTGTAAAAGATGAAACATTTCTTCCTTTGATAAGCCTAAGATCAGAAGGGTTATAAGCGGTATCAGAACTTGCTTCAGCATGTGCGATGACTTTGCCATTAGATTTAATTACAATGTGACCATTAAGAGTTTTTAGGTTTTTCTCCCACCTTGAGCTGTTTTCTTTAAGTCTTAAACTCATCTCTAACTGGTAGACATTATTATCAACGCCAGCTTTTTGGTTGTTTTCAACCGGTGCTTCAGCTGGAAGACCGAGGCTTATTTTTCCAATCATAGATTGACCGGAAGGACTTGTCGCAAGTTCAACGTTTGTGGTTTTAAAGTAAACATTATCTTGTCCAGCACCTAAAGCCATTACAGAACATGAGACTCTTTGAGTCGCATAAGCACTTAAACTAAAACCTAAACTTATGATTAAATGAATGATTATTGAACTTCTCATTGGTTTTTAACTACTCCCTAAGACGGTTTGTCTTAAAAAGAGTTTTATAAGTAGCAGGGCTTATAAGCACTAAGAAAGTGCTCAGGTGAAAAGTATCTAGGAAAAGGGGCTTTGCTAAAAGAAATTCTTATACCTGTTAAAAAATGACAGGTTTTTTGCATTTAATATCTGCAGATTAAGGGGTGCTTTTTAAAATGAGCTTACTTTAGAGTCTGTTTTTGAGGCAGCAATGAGCCTTGAAACCTTATGCCCAAAGTCTTTTGGAACTCTTATTCTGTGTGCTCTGACATCATTTGGTATAAAAGAGAAATTAAGCTCTGGGTTGAGCTGTTTTAGAGTTTCTCGTGAAATGTTTAGTCTTTGTGCTATCTGGCGAAGATCAGTTCCTCCAGGAACATAGTGATAAGAGTAAGGGGAGTCTTTTTTAGTAACTGGCTTTTTAAAACCATAGTGAACTGGGCTTTTTGTAATTAGTGTAGCAGCTAAAAACTTTGGAACGTAATCTTTAGTTTCTTTAGGAAAGCCTCTTTTTTTTGAAAGAGACCAGAAGTTGTCATCTTGATGCCTTCTTATAAGTTTTTTAAGGCGATTTTCTCCCATATTATAAGCTGATAAAGCTAAATACCAATGTCCAAACATCCCATATAGGTCTTTAAGGTACTGTGAAGCAGCCCATGTGCTTTTAATAAGGTCTCTTCTCTCATCTATCCACCATGTGATATTAAGGTGGTACTGCTTGGCTGTTGGAGCCATAAACTGCCAGTAGCCAACTGCTGAAGCTGAGCTTACTGCATGGGAGTTTAAGCCACTTTCTATAATAGGTAAGTAGGCGAGGTCTTTTGGTAGGCCGTTTCTGCTTAAAATGCCTTTAATTTTAGGTATTTTCTTCTTTGATTTTTTAAGCCATGACTTAAAGTAAGCCTCTTCATTTCGTTTAAAAGCTTTAAGCCAGCGGTCTACCTCTTTATTGTAGCTCATTGGAATATCAAATTTCTCAGTGCTATGGGCACTATGAGTAGTGAGTGTAAAAACCAGTAAGATAAGTGTGTTCAGAGCCATAGCTTTATAAAGTCTTGCAGATTCTTAGCCTTTAGAAAACTGGCCTAGACCTAAACTGGAGTTCCATAATGAGATTTAATACACATAATATTGTATTAGTGCGTATAAGTGTGTATATTTGATCTTTAAGGAGCTTATAATCTATGGCAAACACAGTTAAGCGAGTTAATATTATGTTGGGAGAGGAGCAGTATGAGCGCCTTTCAAAAGCTAAAATCAATATCAGTAGTTTTATTAGAGATTTACTAGAAGATCACTTTAGTCAAACTGTGATTAATATCTCAGTTAATCAGCAAACCTTTGATCTTTATAATGAAGTGATCTCAAATACTGGAGCCACCGACGAAGATATAGAACCTTATTTAAAGGAAGTGCTTAAAAAGGTTTTAGATAAGAGAATGAAGCAAATTGAAAAGCTGAGATTAAAGTTAAAGTAAATTCTCTTAAAATTATAAAGGTAAGAAATTTTTAAATTTATTAAAAGGAGTAAAAATTGAGTGTTTTAATGTTTAATCAAGAAATAATGGTCTGGGAGCTTTTTGCTGTTATAGGTGTTTTGTTAGTTCTTGCAGAGATTTTTGTATCAGGTTTTTTTGTTTTACCAATTGGTATTGCTTTTTTAATTGCAGCAGCAGTGGCGGCTTTTACACAGTCTTGGCTTGTTGTTCTTTCTGCACTTGGGGTGAGTTTACTTTTCCTTTTTTGGCTTTTTAAAGTTCAGTTAAAATGGGGTGCTAGAGGTAATTCACTAGCTCCAACTAATGTTGATGCTATGGTTGGAACGGAAGTAGAAGTTGTTCAAGCAATCAGTGGAGCTAGCCATGGTTATGTAAAGCTTTATGGAGATAGATGGATGGCTTTATCAAAAGCACATAAGTCTTTTGAAGTTGGAGAGAGAGTTCACATAGTTAAGGTGGATGGTAATAAAGTTTTGGTTGAATAAAATTTATTAATCAAATTTTAAAATATATTTTTAAGTAAACAATGAAGGAGAGTAGAAAATGGATGTAGGTATTTTATTAGCTGTAGTGGTTGTAATAGTAGGTATTATAACTATTGCAAGTGGAGTTAAAGTGGTTCAACAAAGTGAATGTGTTATTATTGAAAGACTGGGAAGTTATACAGGTACTCTTAGTAACGGATTAAATATACTTGTACCCTTTGTAGACAAGCCGCGAGGGCTTTATTGGGTGGATGAAGGTGGGATTTTCTACACTTCAAGGATTGACCTAAGAGAAACCGTATTGGACGTACCAAAGCAAGCCGTGATTACAAGAGATAATGTTTCAATTGATATCGATGCGCTCCTCTACATTCAGATCATGTCACCCGTAAAAGCAACTTATGAAATTGCAAATTTGCCAATAGCAGTTAGTCAATTAGCACAAACTTCTTTAAGGAATGTAATCGGTGAAATGGACCTTGATGAAACACTTGGTTCAAGAGATATTATAAATGCGAAATTAAAAGATATTTTAGATGAAGCTACAGATAAATGGGGAACAAAAGTTAACCGTGTTGAGATAAAAAACATTACCCCGCCTCGTGATATTCAAAACGCTATGGAAAAACAAATGCAAGCTGAGCGTGAAAGAAGGGCTAAGGTTTTAGAGGCTGAAGGTGATAAGCAAGCAAGAATTGCTAGATCTGAAGGTATTAAGCAAGAGCAAATCAATATTTCAGAAGGTGAAAAAGAGGCAAGCATTAGAGCTGCTGAAGGTGAAGCTGTTGCTATTAAAGAGGTTGCACAGGCCAAGAAGTTAGCTATTGATGAAATAAAAACTTCAATAGGGAGCGCTGAACTAGCTACTCAATTTCTAATTGCAACAAATTACCTAGAAGAATTTGGTAAGTTTGCGCAAAAAGAAGGGGATAAGGTTTTTATTCCTTATGAGGCATCAACTTCACTTGGTACTTTAGGTTCTATAAAAGAGTTGTTATCTAAATAATCTTATTAGATTATCTAGATATGTTAGATAAAGAAAAAACAATTTATTATTTACAAGGTGGGCTTATGATTTTAATTTTCATAAGCCCTTACTTATTTCACCAGTATCGTATGCCGTTTTATTACTTTGATATTTATGAAATCTTGGCAATTGTGTTTGGCTCCTTAGGAATATTTTTCTCAGTTGCTACTTTAAAAGCAATGGGTCCTTCTTTTGAAACTAAGCCTAGGCCTAAAAAAGAAGGTAAACTTATCAAGTCTTTTCCCTTTAGTTTTTCTAGAAACCCTATGTATGTGGGTGGTTTTTTCTTAACCTTGTCGTGGTCATTTGGGCATAAGAGTCTTATGACATTTGTTTTTGCTCTTATTCTTCAGTTTGTCTTAGTTAAGAAAATCTTAATAGAAGAAGAGCTTCTTGAGGAAAAGTTTGGAGAGGAGTACCTTAAGTATAAAAAGAATACGCCCAGATGGCTTTTCTTTTGATTTGAGAGTCTTTTTGGTTCCTTTTTTATTCAGCGCAGGCTTCTTTTTGCTATTAGTCTGTTCATAAGTTAATATTTAAGTATGCCATCAATGGATAATATTTTGCATATTGATCAAAGTTCACGAGACTGTGAAAAGCTAAAAGAGACTAAAGAAGAAAAGATCTTAAGGCTTCAAAAGCTTGTTGATGACGGCTCGTATGAAGTTTCAGCAGATAAGGTGGCCCAATCTATATTAGAATCTGAGCTAAAAGAGACTGAAGCAAAAAATAGAAAAAATTCAAAAAAATAGTCAGATTGAATCTGATGGCCCTTACTAACTATTCTTTTTGACTTTGTATCGTTATTTCTTTAACAACTACTCAGGTTTCATGAGGAGTTTATATGTTAGTCCTTACTAGGAAGGTTGGGGAAGGAATTAAGATTGATGAGAACATTTTTGTTCGAGTCGTTCAGCTTAAGGGAAAGCAGGTTCGTTTAGGAATCGAAGCACCTAAAGAGACAAAAATTCACCGAGAAGAGTTAGGAAGCGAAGCTCCTGCTCAACAGAAAAAAAATAGAGAAAACGCTACAAGCACACAACCATCAAATAGTGCTGGTGTATCAACAGAGTCATAGTATTTTGGAAAAATTTGCTATCCTTTATTTAACAGGCATCCCTGAGGGTCAGTATGATGTCGTATGTGAGAGTCTTTTTGAAGATGGTGCTCAGGGCGTTTCAGAAACACTTAAGTTCATTCAAGAAAGTCAGCAATACGACCCTGAAATTATTCCGCAAGATAAGAAGAGTATTGAAGCTTATTTTTTACCTGAGAATCTAGATATTGATAAATTAAGCCTTTCCTATGAAGCCTATGCTCCAAATTTAGTTCATGAAGAGGCAAGAGATTGGCTGAGTGAATGGAAGAAGCACTATAAGCCTTTTCAAGTCATTGGTGATTTATGGATTTACCCATCATGGATTGAGATTGAAGATAAAAGCAGAAAAGTCATTAAAATAGATCCTGGTTTGGCTTTTGGAACAGGAACCCACGCTACAACTCTTTTGTGCATGAGGAAGATAGAAGAGCTCTCTATTAAAGGGAGCTTTAGTAAGGGCTCAGTTTTAGATGTAGGTGCAGGAACTGGGATCTTATCTCTTTTGTGCTACCTAAACGGTTTTACTGATATTGTTGCCGTAGAAATTGATGACATGGCTAGAGAAAAATGTAGAGAAAACTTTGAGATCAATTCATTTACTAGTGGAAAAGTTTTATCGGATAAAGAGGTTGATTATAATAAGGAATATGACCTTGTTGTTGCAAATATAATAGACGGTGTATTATTGACATTAAAAGAAGATTTAGTTGGCTCGACTAAAAAAGATTTAATTTTATCAGGAATTCTTAAAGAGAATGAGATGAAAGTGAAAGAAGAGTTTCTAGCTCAAGGTTTAGAACTTATTTCCTCTCATTATCTAGAAGAGTGGTGTCTTCTTCACTTTAGAAAATAGTATTTTATGAGAAGGTATTTTTATTCTAAGAAAAGTGAACTAAGTATTGGTGAATCTGTTAAGATCAGCGATGACCTTTTTAAGCATATATTTAAAGTTTGTAGAAGAAAGATGGGAGATGGTTTTGAACTTTTAACAGAGTCATCAAGCGCTTACTTTGTTCGAGTTGTAAATGTAGGTAAAAGTGAAGCTGTAGTTGAAGTTGTGGAGGAGAGGATTATTGAGAGCCTTCCTCGGCCTTATGTACACTTGGTTTTAGCAAATCCAAAACCTTCTGTTTTTGAAAGAGTAGTTGAAAAATCTGTGGAACTTGGAGTTTCATCACTCATCCCACTTGTGACAGAAAATTCTTTTTTTAAAAGTTCTGCTAAGCTTAAGGAAAAATCAAAGCGACTTGAGAAAATAGCCCTTCATGCTCAACAACAAACTGGCAGAGGAACTCGGCTTAATATTTCTGCACCACTTACTTCAGATGAATTTTTTAAAGAGGTTAGTTTAAAAGAGGTTAAGCTTTGGAGGGGATATGTTTTATATGAAGCAATGTCTTCAAGCTTAGAGTTAGAAGACATTATGAAAGAACCTGGTGTAGATGATGTTTTCATTGTAATTGGTGGTGAAGGAGGCTTTAACCCGCCTGAAGTAGAAGTTTTTAAGACTTATGGATTTAGGTCTATATCTTTAGGCAAACAAATTCTTAGAGTTGAAACTGCTTGCGTGGCTGGCATATCCATTCTAAAGTCTCGTTGGGGACTTTGGAGTTAGTTGCATACTAAGGGGGCTATTTTGAATAAAGAAACAAATAATCCATTTGATTTTATCAGTGAATTAACAGGTGATGATGTTGATCTAAAGCCTCTTTCTGATGGCCTTGGTTTTAAAGATAGAGTCTCTACTGGAGAACCTGATTTTGAAGAAACTGTAGAGCCTGCATCAGCATATGCAGGAAGCCTTGATATAGGTATTAAAAGCCCTGGTGATGGAGATGTTGTTATTGGCCCTAAAGGAAGTATTAGTGTGGAATCAACAGTATACCCTCAGCCTTTTTTAAGACATTCAGGGCATGACGGCCTAGTTAAGCAAAGACCAAAAAAAGTAAAAGGTTCTTTGGTGGCATCTACAATAGATCTTTTAACACTTTTTTCAGGGTTTATGTTTATGATTGCAATTTTAACTTTATTTTCAAGTTTAGAGTTAAGTGTTGATCGTTTAGTAGATCTATCTACATATGTGGTCTTTAATTATTTTGTTCTTTTTGCAGCTCTATACCTTTCTTATACCGTAGTGTTGAGATCTTTGTTTGGTAAAACCGTAGGTGAGTGGGCGTGCCGTATTCAACTAGGTTTAAAAAAAGACCAGGAGGAATCATCTTATCCTATAAAAGTTATGATGAGAGAGATTGTGTATTTATTAACAGGTGTTTTAGTTTTACCAGTTATGTCCGTTTTATTAAGTAAAGATCTTGGGTATTATATCTCTGGATTACAGAACTATTTAGAAGAAAAATAAAACTGAGTTTTCGTTTATGTCAAAAATTGTTTTTACAAATGGCTGCTTTGATATTCTTCATATTGGCCACATTAAGTATTTAAAAGAGGCAAAAGCTCTTGGAGACAGGCTTATTGTCGGCCTAAATTCAGATGAAAGTGTACGGCGTTTAAAGGGAGACTTAAGGCCGATTAATAATCAAGAACATAGAAAAGAGTTTCTAGAGTCACTTCAGGCTGTAGATGAGGTGCATATTTTTCATGAAGACACTCCTTTAGAGCTTATTAAAAAACTAAGGCCAAAGGTTCTTGCAAAAGGTGGAGACTACGACTTAGAGGGTATAGTTGGTGCTAAAGAGGTTTTAAGCTGGGGTGGTGAAGTAAAGGCTTTAAATTTTTATGAAGGTTTTTCTACGACTCAGCTTATTGAGAAACTAAAAAACTAAATATTAAAGTTTAGTTTCATATTAATTGTAAAATTTGAATCGAATCTAAAAACTGGCTGGATAATGATATCCATTTTTTTAAGCTCTAATGCTGTAGAAATACCTATTGAATGGTAGAAGCGTTCTTGGTTTTTTTTCTCTCCAGAAATGAATATATTCGTATTGTCTTTTCTGTCGTTAATATCAACTTCATTTGACTCAGCGATATAGTGTGCTCCAAGAGTAAAAATAGAGAACCTTTTAAAAATACTTAAAGACACTCCTGAACTAAAAGAATTATAAACATTATCAAGGTTTAAGTTATATAAGTATACAGTAGGTTTAAAGATGATGCCGTTGTTGTAAGCTTTTAACCAATTTATGTGACCTCCAAAACCTGAAATAGTTGTTTCAGATTGAACAGGTACAATAGAGCTTAAGCCAAGGTCAAAATTATAAAACAAGCCTTTTGAGATATTTAAATAATTAATAAACAAATAATCTGAATTACTACTTGAGCTTGCCTTTGATAAGTCTGAAAGGTCCATGTAACTTGAGCTAATAGAGAAAGCTGCTTTTTCCCCGAGAGCATAACTATGTTTGCTTAAAGCAGAGCTGTAGGCTGAGCTGAAACTATCAATAAGCACATTTGCTTGGCTGTCGTCTAACCCAGTTGGAATTGTATCAGCAAAAATCATATTACTAAATAATAAGAAAAGCTTGATATAGGTCATAGAAAGAGTTTTACATATAAAAAAGATATATCAAGTTTTAATAATTAAACAGCTTGGATTTCGTCTAGCTTTATAAAAATTGATTCACTTAATTGTAAGTAAAGCTCTTCGTCAGGGCCTAACTCTCCCTCAGTTGGATTTATTAATCGGTTATTTACGCCTTCAATAAATACAGCATTAAACTGTTGAGCGTCGCTACCATCTGAAGGCCAATTTCTAACAAGTCCTAGCAGGTAAGCTTGTGAAATTTGTTTTTCAGCTAAATTGGTGTTCTCATCAATAAGGTGAGAAGTTAAAATCTCGATAGAGTCCATATTATAAAAATGTAAATTTAAGACATTCTTTGCATCCGCTTGTGAGTCTGGATTTTGAGAGTAAAAAGTAAGTATTTCGTAATAAGCTGTTTTCTTATCAACATCGCCTTCACTTAAGATACGATCAATAGACTCAAAATCTCTGTTAGTTAAAAGAGTCTCCATTAAACTTTTCGTAACAGGGTCAAATGAGAAAGTAGTAGGATTTGATGAGTTATCTTCTTCTTCACCATCAGCATTATCATCACTGTCTTCATTATTATCGTCACTATTATTACTTATTGAATTTCCATTACTAGTATTTTGAGCGCTATTTGTAGTGTTATTAAAGCTATGGTTTGAGTTTGGAGTAAAAGAAACAATGTCCTCAATCTTACTTGGTGCAGTTAAAGACAGGTCTTTAGATTCGATTTCTTCTTTATATTTATTTATGTCTAAGTTCTCATTTGCAATTTGCTCTTCTTTAAAGCCATCCATAGATTCAGTATCTTTTATCTCTTCTTCCTCTTCGCTCTCATCTGAGTCTTCTTTGGCAACATCAGTGTCATCATTTTCAGAGTCTTCTGAATCATCACTATCTTTAATTTTAGCTTTTTCAATCTTATCATTTTTGTTAATATTATTTGGCTTTGGAGCTTGTGCAATATTTAACTCATCTTCATTAATCTGCTCATCTTTATAAGCTCTTACTTGGTGCTTTCTTGGATTAGCTTTAAACTTAAATTTAGCTTGCTTTTTTAAAAACTGAGATTTTTGAGATCGTTTTGATCTTTTAAACTCATTTTGTTCTTTAGTATCAATTCTATATTGTTGATCAGCAAAAGAGTTTTCTTCTTCAAAGTGATTAGCGGTATTATTCTTTTCAATATTACTAAAAAAAGATCTCGATTTATTTAAAATAAAGAAAGTTGTAAGAGCTATAATTACTAAAATAGCATTTCTTTTAAACTTGTCCATATCTATATCCCCCTAGTAACTAGACCCCTTCAGGCTTTGTTACTAACTAGATATAAGCAGACTTTGTGCCAAAGGGCCCAAATCAAACGTCTGTCAATATAGTGTCAAAAATTTATCCATATGAGGGTTTGTGTTTCACTTTGAAACGTTTTAAAGGTGAAAAACTTTTGTCCAGATGTCGTAAATACTTATAATTCTTTTGAAAAAAAGAACTTCTCTACTATAAATAAAATAGACTAGACAAATATGCCTTAAGCCAAATTATTGGCTCACAGTATGTCGGCAAAATCTGGAATAATAATACTTCTGGGGGTTGTAGTTGGAAAAAGAAATTATCACGATTATGAAGAAGAGGAATAACTTTTTAGAAGATTTTTATCATTTAAATCAAGAGGTGGTAGATTCTGTAGACACTCTATCAGATGACCTTTTAAGTATTTTTTATAAACGTAGAGAAGCCCTTCTAAAGTTTATTGATAATTGTGATAATCAAATAAGCTCACTTTCAATGTGTAACTGGGATAGGTTTAAATTTGAACCAGCTTACAAATCTGAATATGTTTCCTTATCAATGCAAAAGAAGAAACTTATTACAGGCATAATTGATCAAGACTTATTTATAATGAGTAAAGTTGGAATTAGTTTTGTTGAGAAAATAGCTTGAATTTTTACTCTTTGCTAAACACAAATGATGAATCTTTGAGTGTACCCAAAATTGCAATAGAAGATTTAAATTATACAGAAGGCTATGTGTTTTTCGATCAAGAAATCAGTGCAGAAATGGCATACCCTGAGGTTAAATACATTTTTTATGGAGATTTAAGTAAAGATTTAATGTTAAGAGAGATGAATCACTACTCTTTTTTCTTTTCAAGAAATATGAGTTTAAAGGAAATTAAAGAAAAGATATCAACTAAAAATAATAATTCAAAAGCTCATAAGTCATCTTATATAATAAATACAGAATCAGTAAAGAGTCTTCAAAAGAAAAAAAGAAACATAATTGATATTAATCTTGAGATTGAAACTCAGAAAAACCTCTTAAAAGAAGTTAAGGGTTTAAGACAGTATGTGATTCGACTGCTTGAGGTTAAGAGTGTTGAAGATCTCATATTAGAAACTGAACAACTGAGATTTTTAAGATCAAAAAGTGTTAAAGTTTCACTTATACATTCAACAGAGACTTTTGATACGCTTTATTCTAGAGCTGGTGCGGCAAAGCTTAAGGATCAAAAAATTAAAGATATTTTTTCTAATAAAGAAAAAGATGTCAAATTAAGAAGTACCATAGCAAATTTTTTAAAAAGACCAACATTAAAATATTCAGATCTTTTTAAAGAAAAAACAGACGATGGTGATTTTTATGTAATATTTGAATCGCAAGAAGAAGTAGATAGAGATGACTATTTTTTTTTGATGCTAAGAAAACTCCTATTTACTAATTTTATTAGAGTGGTACAAAGTGAAACTTTAATAAGGGATGCAAATCTTATATCTCAATCTTTTAAACAGATTAATGCTAAGGCGGCAATCATTACTAAGGATTATAAAATTCGCTTCTCTAGTGATTTAGACGGTCTTGAAAAAACATGTTATCATCATTTATTTAATAGAGTGAGTCCGTGCGTAGGCTGTCCTTTAAATAAAGAACAATCTGGAGTTTTTAAACTCGAAGATGTTAAATACACAGTAAATAGCTCTTTTGTAAGCACGCCGCGCCAAAAGTTTTCCTTTCATATATATGAAACTATTGAAGAGGGCAGAAGACGAGAGTCTATTAGAGCTCAAAGAGGTAAACTTAAAAGTCTTGGAGTTGTTACTCAGTCCTTAACACATGAGCTTAACAACCCTCTTGGTGGTATATTTGAATTGTCTAAGGAGCTTTCTAGTTTTAAATCAGGGCAACTTAGAGAAGACTTTGAAGAAGTTGCAAAGGCCTCCATGAGGTGTCTAGAAATTATTAATCATTTGCAAAGTTTTGCGTCTAAGAAAATTAAATTTTCAAGAATTAATTTTTCTGAAACTGTAGAAAAAGCTATGACTTTTACTAAAGTTTTGGGAAGAGATATTAATAGAAGGATGGATTTAGATGATTCAATCTGGATCTCAGGTTCAGATACGCTTTTACAACAGGTTATTTTTAACCTTTTTAAAAACTCAGTTGAAGCTATGAACGGTAGAGGTGATGTTCTAATTAAACTTTATAAAAAGGGAAACGCGGCAGTCTTTGAGATACAAGATTCAGGCCCTGGTTTTCCTAAAGATATGTCCAATATAGAGCTTTTTGGAACTCAGGAAAAAGAAGAAGGAACTGGGCTTGGCTTATTTTTAGTTAAAGAGTTTGTTCATTTGCATCAAGCTGACTTAGACTTTGGGAATCTGGATACTGGTGGTAGTTATTTTAAATTAATATTTCACAAATTAGGTTGATGTTATGAAAGTTCTAATTGTTGAAGATGAGCCAACAGTTGCTCGTATACTAGAAAGAAAGCTTCTTAAACTTGGATTTAAAGTTGAAAAAGTTGATACGATAGCAGAGGCATCAAAAGCTTTAAAACACGGTGTAGACATCTTATTCTTAGATTTTGTACTTAAAGACGGCCGTGCTGTTGATTTATTGCCATGTAGTGAGCTTAAAAGTGTTCCAAGAATTATTATGATGTCGGCTTTTATGGAAGAGATTGATAAAACGGTTTTTTCTGATTTAAATATTATAGAATTCCTCATTAAGCCGTTTAGTGATATTGATAGTGTTTTAAGTAATTTAAAGGAGTAATGAGTTTTGAGAGTAATATCTGGTAAATGGAGAGGGCAGAAACTAGTCTCGTTTCAATCAAAGCAGATTAGGCCAACAACTGATTTCGTAAAAGAGAATATTTTTAATATGATAGGACCAGATATTGTTGATGCAAAGGTTTTAGACCTATTTGCTGGTACAGGTAGCTTGGGCTTTGAGGCCCTTTCTCGAGGTGCAAGTGAAGTAGTGGCAGTAGATAAAGGGCGAGACTCTCAAAATATTGTGAAAAAAAACTCTGAAAAGCTTAAAATAAATGAAGGTTATAAATATTTTTCAAAAGATGTCTTTGCTTTTATTAATACAATTAATGAAGAGTATGACTTCATCCTTGTAGACCCCCCCTTTACTCAAAAACTTGGTAAAGAATGCATTCAAGCACTAAGCGGTTCTAGTGCATTTCATAAAGAGACTAGAATTTTTATTGAGTGCGTCAAGGGTGAAGAAATACTGGAGGAAGCTGGTGCTTTAAGGCTAGATCGTAAGAAATCATATGGAGATAAATTACTCTGTGTGTATCATGTGATTTAAAAGGAGCTCATTAAAAATGAAATCTGCAGTATATCCAGGTAGTTTCGACCCTGTAACTTTTGGACATCTTGATGTTATAAGTAGAGCTCAGAACTTCTTTGATAAGTTATATATTCTTGTAGCAGTTTCTTTTGATAAAAAACCTTTGTTTTCAGCTGAAGAAAGAGCAGATATGATAAGAGAACATGTTGGTGCTAACGTGGAAGTTATTATTTGGGAAGGTTTAACTGCAGATTTTGTATCAAGTAAAAATATAGATTGTATAGTTAGAGGGGTGAGATCTTCAGTTGATTTTAGAATGGAGCAAACGCTTGCAAATATTAACTACGAGTTAAACGAAGAATGTGAGACTTTACTTTTTTGTTGCCGCCCGAAATACCGTGATGTTTCATCACGCCTTGTTAAAGAAATTGCAAATCATAATGGTGACGTGGACAAGTTTGTCCCAAGTAATGTACTTAGAGAACTTAAAAGTAAGTTAAGTAAATAATTGCATAAAATAAATACCAAGAATTTTATAAATAGGAATGAGACCATGAGATTATCTAAAAGAACTAATGATGTTAAAACTTCGCCAACTCTAGCGTTAGCTGCAAAAGCAATGAGCCTTAAAGCTGATGGGGTAGATGTGATTTCCTTATCTGTAGGTGAGCCAGATTGGGAAACTTTAGAGCCGTGTAAAAAAGCTGGTTTAGCTGCTATTCAAGAGGGGTATACGAGATATACTCCTGCTTCAGGTGCAAAAGAGCTTAAAACAGCTTTAAAAGAAGATTTTATTAAAAAGCATAAAATTGAGGTTTCTGAAAAAAATATTATTGTAACTCCTGGAGCGAAATATGGAATTCAAGAAGCCTTATGGGCGTTGATTGAGCCTGGAGACTCTGTAGGAATTTTTGTTCCTTTTTGGGCAAGTTATACAACAATGGTAGAGGTTGCTAATGGTAAGCCGGTTCTTATAGATCAAAATGAAGACTTGTCTTTAAATGTTCAAAATTTAGAAAAAGCGATTAAAGAACACAACTTAAAACTTCTACTGATTAACTCTCCTAATAATCCATCAGGATCTGTATGGCTTAAAGAAGATTATGTTGCCCTTAAAGAAGTTTTAAAAAAGCATCAAGATGTGCAGGTGATTTTTGATGATATCTATCAAGACCTGTACTGGGGAGAGGGTGATACTTGTCCTCATTTTTTTGATACAGCTCCAGAAATGTTTGATAGATCAATAGTAATTAATGGAGCCTCAAAGTCATTTTCTATGACAGGTTGGAGAATGGGCTGGGCGACAGGGCCTGAAAATCTGATTGCTGCAATGTCGAGACTGCAAAGCCAAACCACAGGTTGCCCTTCCTCAATAGCTCAAAAGGCGACTATTGCAGGTATAAGTGAGGGTGGTGCAATTGTATCTGATTACGTTAAGGTTTTAAAAGGAAGAGCAAAAAAGGCTTCTGATCTCATTAATAATGTAGAGGGACTAAAAGCCTCCCTACCTTTAGGAGCTTTTTACTTGTGGGTGAATTTAAAAGAGATTTTAAAAAAGTCGTCAATGACTGATGCTGAATTTAGTAATGCTTTATTAGAGAAGAAAGCAGTTGTTGTTGTTCCTGGTTCTGACTTTGGTCAAGAGGGCTTTGCAAGATTAAGCTTTGCTGTGAGTGAAGATGTTTTTGCTGAGGGTGTAAAGAGAATATCTGATTTTTGTAATGAACTAGTCTAGTAGCTATAAACGAACTGTTGTAAGATGGACTTTATGTTGGAGTTCTTACTTACATTTTTTGATTTATCGATATTAGATAAGTTTCTCCTTATCTCAGCGTTTTGCTTTTGGATGTTTCCGCTTGTTTTTATGCTTAGATCAAGAGTTCAGCTCAAGCGAAATAATAATGAGATTGATAATAAAATATCTGTTCTAGAGGATATTTGCGATCGTGCTGATATTAGAATTTCAAAGTTAAAGCATGAGCTTAATCAACTCGGTAGTAGTGAAGGTCAGGCTAAAAGAGAAAAAACTTCTGAATTTGGTGTGCCGACTTATCAAGAAGTTGTAAAAAGAATTCAAGATGGAAAAACAATAGAAGAAACATCTCAAGAAACTGGAGTTTCAGTGGCGGAAATTAAGGTGCTGTATAAACTTATAGAAGCATCAATAGAGTCTCAATCTTAAACGTTTAATATCACTAGATGCAACAATACCTTAACACTTAGTGTTTTTGTCTCCGTTTAATACAAAAGTTAATAGTTTTTAAGCTGGACTTTAACCTAGAGCTTCATGACTTCCGATTAATATATTATGAAAAATAGAAAATCACAATTGGGTATGGGATTAGTTCAAGTCGTTATAGCGGCGTCGCTTATGTCAACTTTATCGCTTGTTGTAGCGGGAATGATTGTATCTCAATCACGTCAAATCTCTTATATGGAAGATAGAATGAGTTATATGAATGCTAAAAAGCATATTGAAGACCTTATTGATCTTAATGCTGATGCATGTACAGAGTCTGTTTCTGGAGTCAAAATTCCTAAAAAGGGTGCCAAAGTTAGTATTGCAATTAAAGACTCTGATAAGAGTATAGTTTTTGATGCTAGAAAGAAAAATCACAATAAATATGATCGCATTAAAATTAAGAAATTATATGTGGAAGATATAAATGCTTATAAGAGTAAAGACGGTGAGGGTGAAGTTGATATTATTGTTGAAACTGAAAGAGAAAGAAAGGGTGGGGGACCAACTACCTTAACTCCAATTAAAATTAGAAAAAAAGTTGTAATAGATCAAAAATCTAAAAAACTAACCGACTGCATTGATAGTAATAACCAAGTGGATGCATGCGTGGTTAAGGATGTCACAAAAAGGAGTGGTAAAAGTTTTGGTGATGTTGGATCTGTAAGTGTTTTAGGAACTGTAACACCTGGTACGTCTGAATATAAACTACCTAAAGAGGTAGAAGCGGTTAAATTTTATTTAGCTGGTTATACGACACATCATAATGTAGACAATAAAAGAAGTGGTGAAGACACCATAACATGTGATATTCCAGAAACTAATTTAGTCTTCTACCCTGGTGTTACAAAAGTAAATAGTAAGACTTTGCCTGACGGTGGGCTTATCAAAGTTGTTATGAAGGAAGTTGGGAGCTTTTCATATAAAAGTCAAAATTCGAGTGGAAAAACTCGAGTTAAGCAAAAAAGTATAACTGAAAGAACCCTTTATTATGCTGGTAGAAAACTTCTTACTCAAAGAAGTAGGTCAAGTGAGAGGGGTTGTACAACAAGAACTGTACATTATAAAAACCTTATGGGTAATGAGCTCCCTCCTAAATGTGGGGTTAAAAACTTTAGAGGAACTGCATCTACTCCGCCGAATTTAAGTTTTGAGATATATAAAACTAAAGACTAATCATTCTTAAATGAGAACAAAAAAAGCCAAACATTTGTTTGGCTTTTTTGATGCTTAAAATGGAGTTGTTTTCTTCTATTTAGTCGAACTGTGGACAAAGTTTTTTACATAAAACTTAACAAGGTATTCTATGTTGATTCTCTTTTCTGCATGTGTCCAAACAAGTTCATTAAATGCTCCCCACCTTGCTTCAAGTGCAGTTTGTGGAATAGGGGAGTGAACTCTTTTTTGTGCGGTTTCTGGTTGATTATAATCATTGCCTATAAAAGGAGTAGATAAGTGATGAAACTTTATAATGATTTGTCCAGGCTTAGTCATTGAAAAAATCAGTTTATAGCCGTTCCTAAATAGCATGAAGTCTGAATGTGTTTTTGAAATACCATAAACCTTGATGTGTCCTTCAGAAGGGCCTTTAAGTTGGTTAAAAGTAGTGGCACTCTTAATAAAGGCCATTTTTAGACTTCTTAAAAACTCAATGGTGTCTTTTAACACAAGGTTCTTTGGATCAAAGGCTGGTGAAAAATCAACTACGCCAGCTTCTTCTCTTTGTTTCTCACCGCGTACTAATTCTTTAATCCAAGAAAGGTCCATTGTTTCATCAGTGGCTTTATTTTCTTGCTCAACATCACTAAAGTCAGCGTTTAAATTTTCTCCGTTGAACTCAGTCAAAACATCCCCCTTAGACCCTAGTAATACTCAACAGGGCTATTACTTATAATGATTTAAGTTGAGGAAGTAAAAGTCAAGTGGGAGTAGCTTCTGGGTGTTTATTTAAGAATGTCTAAAAGCCCCATTAGAAAGGGAATCCGGCAAGATTTACACCTACAAAAATCTCGGGATCTGCGTCGTAAAAATCTTTATTTAGAAAGTTATAGATGCCAAATTGGAAGTTTAAAGGGGCGTGGTAGCTGATTTTTGTCTCTAAAGTAAACTCCACGCCTGCTGAGATTAAAAGCTCATCAGTACCTAAAGAGGCCCCTCTAATTCTATCAAAGCCATTTACAACCCCAAAGTCAGAGACGATAGACCCTGTAGCTCTTTTAAGGAAAATAGGCCAAAGTCCAGGACCCCAATCAAGCCTTAAAATAGGAAACTTGTATTCAAAGTGACCTACAGAGTAAAGCTCTGAGGCTTGAATCGCACCTGTTGGAATACCCCTTAAAGTAAAGCCGGAGGTAAGGGGGTTATTTCTTGATATAGGTGCATAGTTTTGAAGTAGAAGATCATTTGCCCAAAAAACATCTGCTCCAAGCAGGATTCTATGAGATTTAAAAAATGGAGCTTTTAAGAATTTACGAAAACTTGAGTTAACACTAAAATAGCTAGTGTAGCTGTCTTCAAGTTCAGCAAAATAATTATTAGAAATAGAAAACTGCATTCCAGACTGCGGAGCTAACTCTCTAAGTCTTTGCCTTGTGCTAGTGTAACTAAAATTTAAATTAAGACCTCCACGATTGGCTTTAATAGCATTAAAATTAGTTTCATCCCATAAAAAACCTCCACCAACAGACCAGCCAAGATCAGAGTTTTGACTAAGTTTTATATTTGTTGAAAGTTGAGCGTAAGAGGAGTCTCTTATATCTACTAAGTTAATTGGTTCATAAAACTTACCGGCAGCAAAGTTAATTGGGAGTCGAGTATGGTTTGAAAGGTAGTTTAAGTTTCCTGAGACCTCTTTAGTAATACTGTCAGTAAATATATTTACTGAGTATTGATTTAATTTTAAGGGGTCTGAGCTACCTGTGCTAAATCCGTATAAGCTCTCTCCTGAAAAACCATAGGGACTAAGTACAAAGTTTGGTGTTATATAATGAGGTTTTAACTTATTAAATGAAGAGTACTTTTTTTCTTGAATTTCAAATTTATTGTTTTCTTGAGACTTAATACCGTCACTCTGTTTGCTTGAAGCTGGGTAACGGTTCGTTTGTGCAGTTTTAAAGGTTGATGCTGACAGACCTTTAGACTCGATTTTTTGAATAACAGGGCCACTAGTAGTAATTAAAGAACCCCATAAACTTTCATTTGAGATATCAAATGAAAGCAGTCCGTTTGAGATTGAGCGACTTTCTCCATTTGATAAAAGGCTAAGTGTTTTAATGCCGTTTTTTTCTGATAAAATATAAAAAGATTTTTTTGATGGACTTATGTAATTAATATGCTGAGCTGAAAAGATAGGAGTTTTTAATTTAGTACTAATATTGTATTTATAAACTGTTTCATCAGAGCCGTCGGTTTTTTCTGCAAAGATGATTTCATCAGAGTTAATGAAATATGTAAAAGTAATGCGACTTCTTTTTAAAGGCTTGTAGACTATACTTTTTGATTTATCGATATTATTTAGATCTGCAATATTTAAAGAATCACCGCTAATATTAATTTTAGAAAAAATAAGTTTATTTTCTAGTATATCAAAATGCCTAGCGTGCAGTTTTTTTGTAATAGGAGTATTTGGTTTTTGATTATATTTATTGGTTTTAACTTTAAAAAGCTCAAAAACTAAATACTCATCATCTCTTTCTTGAGTAGAAAGGAAATAAATGTCCTCTCCTAGAGTTTTAAATTGAGTTATATTTCTATAAGTTGATGCGATTGTTTGGGTTTTATTAGTTGCTATATCAAAAGAGCTTATGTTGTCTGTTTGATAATCATCTTGCCCAATAAAATAGACTTTATTGTTTATAATTTTAGGATTTTCACCAATAAGTTTTTTATCAAAAGACGTTGTTTTTGCAGATTTCTTAAAAAAACTCTTCCAAGTTTTAAAGATACTTTTCTTCGTAACACTTTTATATGCGCTTGGAATAAAGAAGGGAATGCGGCCACTAAATTTTTTATGGATATTTTTTGAATCTTTTTGAGTCTTTAACATTTCATCATTTAAAATCCCTCCAAAGAAATAAGGATTTTGACCATGAGGAAAAAGAGGGAGGTCTTGTTCGTTAATATTAGAAATGTGAATTTTGCTGCTTTTTTTTGAAAACTCTTCTTTCATATACTTATAGCGCGCAGTCTTTAAGCGTCCACCGTCTGTAAATTTTGATTCAGTATAAACGGCAAAGCCCTCTAAGTACCAAACTGGTAAGAAATAACCTGGGGAAATAGTTGAGCCAAGTAACCATCTTAAAGGTCTATAAGCACCTCTGTGATTATGAAAAGACAGTATATGAGTGTATTCATGAAGCAATAATTCATAGAGCCAGCTGTTATACTGGCCTATAGAAGTATCAGGTGAGGGTGCAGCTGGTTGCAGCGTAATCGTTGCATATGGAAAGAAGGTAGCCTGTCCGTTAGAATAGTCTTTAGTTGGGTCTATAATAATAATTGTGTTTTTTGGAAACTGGGTTGTGATTGATTTTAAAGTTTCATAAGCGCGCTCTGCCTCTTTTGCAGTCTCATGGGCAAATGCTTTATGTGCCTTTGGTGCTACAACAGTGAAGTGTGGGGTTTTTAGCTTAAGCCACTTGTGTCTTCTAGGCATCAGTGCCTGAGAATTATCAGCAAAAAAAGTAAGAGTAAAAAATAGAATTAAAATGTATTTCACAAACTAGTCCTCTCTATTATTGACTTAATCAAACAAGATCTTAGAATACTATTATTGTTATACGGAGGTAAAAATGTATATGCGTAATTTTTTTCATCTTGTAGTTTTTTGTGTCCTCGCTTTAGGTCTTACTAATTGTGCAAGTAAAAAGAAGTCTAGTTCAGGCGATGGGTTATCAATTCTTCAACCAGATGAAGGCAGTGCTGAGGGTGGCGTTACTCAAGATGGTAATGTAATGGATGCAACTAATGTTACAGACAAAGGTCTTAACTTAAATGTAACTGGTAGTGATACTGGTGCAATTGCAGGTCTTTACACAATTAATTTTGATTACGATAAGGCTAACTTAACTGATGAGGCGAAGTCTTTATTAGCTAGTAATGTTGATTGGATTAAGAGTAACCCGTCAAAAATTGTTCAACTAGAAGGTCATTGTGATGAAAGAGGTTCTACAGAGTATAACCTTGCATTAGGTGATAGAAGAGCAAGATCAGTAAAAGACTACCTTACTAGCTTAGGTGTTGATGCTAATCAGCTTGTGGTTATTAGTTACGGAAAAGAAAAGCCATTAACTTATGGTGAATCTGATAGTGATCATAATAAAAACAGAAGAGTAAATTTCTTACCAATTGATCAATAATACGTTATAGTCTGACTTATGCTTTATAAGTTAGGTTTTAATGCTAAAATATTAGACAAGTTTATAAAAGGCATCACTTTAGTGGGCCTTTTTTCGTTTTTAAACGCTTGTGCTGGAAAGCCGCCTTTAAAAGACTATGTGCTTGCTAGGGAGGCAAAAAACTTTGCCCAAAAGCATAATGCAAACAAGCATGCTAATGCTTTGTTCTATAAAGGTGGGCAGGCCTATAAAAAAGCAATGTATTTTTATGATAGGCGTGAGCATGACAAGGCCTTAGAGTATTTCACGTTGGCTCGCCGCTACTTTGAAAAAGCTGAAGTTAAAGCTAGGCTTAAAATGTTAGATGGTGGAGGAGAGGATTTTCTATGAAAACAGTTTTACCTTTGATTATAATGTTTTTTATAAGTGGTTGTGTTAGTTTAAAGCCAAGATCAAGCTCAGTTAATCCCTATAAAAAAGAGTCTCCTCTAGTTCAAAAGCTAAGAGTTGAGAATGCAAACTTAAAGTCGCAAATTACTGAGTATGAAGCTCAAATAAGAGACTATAGTGGCAAGGTAGAAGAGCTTCAAATCAGATTAGATAGAGATCAAAAGAGTAGTGCTCAAAGACTTGGCCAAGAAAATGCTGAGCTTGGCGCATATAAAGAATCTGTTGCAGCTCTTATCAAAGAAAAGAAAGATTTAGCTGATAAAGTTACAAAACTTCAACTTGAAAATCAGGAAAGTCAGTTAAAGTTAAAAAAAGCTAATATGAGTTTAAAAGATTTAATGAGTCTAGGTGATGGGTATTTTGATGATAAGAAATGGACTAAAGCCGTTGCTGAGTACCAAGTTTATCGTGAAAAAGCTAAATCGGTGAATCAGACAAAAACTGAGGATTACGCGTTAGCAACCTATAAAATAGGTGTTTGCTTTCAGGAATTAAACTTAAAGCAAGAAGCAAAAACATTTTATAAATCTGTTGTTAAGCAGAATGCTGAAACAAAAGCTGCAAAATATGCAAAGTATAGATTAGAAAAGCTAAAGTAATTTTTTTTAGCTCCTTATAATGAAAGTAGAGAAGAATATTGTTTGTTCTTGGTATTGAGACAAGCTGTGATGACACTGCAGTTGCTCTAGTTGATAAAAATGGATTTGTTCTAGACTCTAGAAGATGGACAATGGATAAAGACCATATTCCTTTTGGTGGTATTATTCCAGAAAGAGCATCTCGTAATCATTTAGATTTGTTAGTTCCTATGATCGATAAAATGTTATTAGACCATAAGCTTAAGCCTTCTTCTTTAAGAGGTATCTCTGTAACCAATAGGCCTGGGCTGTTAGGCTCTTTAATTGTAGGTTTAGTAACAGCAAAAACCTTAGCGCTTTCTTGGAATATGCCCTTTATTGGAGTGAATCACTTAGAAGGGCATTTGTTATCAGCTTGGTTAAGTGAAGATCAAGAGTTAAAGAAAGAGATGAGTTTTCCTCAAATTTCTTTAATTGTAAGTGGTGGTCACACCCACCTTCTTTATATTAAAGAATTTGGGTCGTATAAAGTATTAGGTAAAACTAGAGATGATGCTATAGGCGAAGCTTTAGATAAGTTTTCAAATATTGTAGGATTGGGATTTCCTGGAGGTCCAAAAGTTGATGAAGAGTCTCAAAAGGGAAATCCAAAAGCATTTAATTTTCCTAGGCCAATGTTAAGAGACTCAAACTATGATTTTAGTTTCTCAGGCTTAAAGGCTGCCGGAGCTAGAAAAGTTGAGGAGCTTAAAGAAGAACTCTCAAACGAACTTTCAATAAACTTAGTTCAAGACCTTTGTGCAAGTTATCTGACTGCTGGTGTTGATGTGCTAGTAAGTAAAACAAAAAAATCTCTTATGGAGTATAGACCAAAAGTTTTTTCTGTTGTTGGTGGAGTAAGTGCAAACTCTCTTTTAAGAAATGAAATGAAAAAAATTTCAAGTGAGCTATCTATTCCACTACTCATTCCAGACTTAAAATACTGTACTGACAATGCTGCAATGATTGCATACGCTGGTGCACTTAGAATTAAAAAAGGTGAAGTAAGTGACTTAGGTTTAAAGCCTAAAGCCAGGTCCTTACCGAAAGATTTTTCATATGAATAAATCAGATATAATGAAATATTTAGAAGATTTAGGTATTAAGCCTTTAAAGTCTTTAGGCCAAAACTTTTTAGTTGATTCTAATATAATCAATAAAATATGCTCGTATGATGATCTAAATCTTTTTGACTATATACTTGAAATTGGGCCGGGTCTTGGCAGTTTAACGCAAAACTTAGAACCTTATAAAGAAAAACTTAAGCTGATTGAACTTGATAGAAAGCTAGCTGAGAAGTGGGAAGAAAAAGGTTATAAGGTTTTTCATCAAGATGCTTTAAAATTTAACTGGAAATTAGAAGGACCTTTAAAAGAAGAAAAATCACTCTTAATATCAAATCTTCCTTATCAAATTTCATCAAGACTACTTGTTGAGCTTTTTTGTCAGGATGTAAAGTTTAACTCGATGATTTTAATGTTTCAAAAAGAGGTAGGTGACAGGTTAAGAGCACTACCTGAGGATAAAAAAATATATGGATTAATCTCAGTTTTAGGCCAGCTTTGTTGGAATATTAAAACTGTTACAAAAGCTCCAAGATCAGCTTTTTTTCCATCTCCTGAAATTGAAAGCGTAGTTCTTTCATTTAAGCCTAAGTCAGGTTTTAACCTTGAAAACCCTAAGGAGTTTGTAAACTTCTTAAAAGCCCTTTTCTCTGCTAGAAGAAAAAAGATCAGTGGTACAGTAAAAAAACTAGGTTATACGATCGATTTAGGCTCTTTAGGTGATAAAAGGCCAGATCATTTAAACCCAGAAGAGCTTTATGATCTTTTTATAAGGTTAAAGGCTTAAGAGGTTTATTTTATAAAAAGAGGTGTAGCGTCTTGATGTGAGCTACTTAAGCATGCAAATATGCATTAGATTATGAAGGTGCTTATTTTATGAGTAAAAAAGAAAAACCAAAAGACAACACACTGGTTAATAACAAAAAGGCTCGTCATAATTACGTTATTGAAGATACTTTTGAAGCAGGACTTGTTCTTAAAGGAAGTGAAGTAAAGGTTTTAAGAGAAAAAGAAGGGACTCTTTTAGAGGCATACGTAGTGTATAAAAGAGGAGAGTTTTTCTTACAAAACTTTCATATACCAGAGTATAAAAATGGTGGTTACGCAAACCATGAGCCTTTAAGACCAAGAAAAATGTTAATGAATAGAGTTGAAATTGATAAGCTTCAAAGTTTAGTTAAAGAAAAGGGTTATTCTTTAGTTCCTATTAAAGTTTATAGAAAAGATAGAAATATTAAAGTTCTTATTGGAACAGCAAAAAGTAAGAAGAAAGCTGATAAGAGGCAGTCTTTAAAAGAAAAAGATGATAAAAAGAGAATGAAGGAGTTTCTTAAGTAGCTTTTCTTAAGCTGATTTTTGAAGAGGCTTAGATTTTTTTGATTTTTTGTTACCTTGAAGTTGATGAATTTTCTTGTCACTTCTGTGATGTTCCATTCTCCAGTAAGCAACTAAGATTTTAATAAGTAGACTTGTATTTTTAATATTTGAAAAAGTTTCTTCAACTTTTAATTTTTCATCAGGTATTTCTTTTTTAGTAAGTCGGTTTAAATAAGTTTCAATTTTAGAAAGAGGTCTATCAATTTTTAATAGATAAGCTCTATAAAGGTATAAACAACTTAAGAATGAAATAATGATTTGAATAGAAGCTGTAAGTGTAAGAAAGTTAAGTGCTGGTTCATACATTTTAGCAACCAGTAGAGTTTCTTTATAAGAATTAATAAAAAAGAAGCCTGTTCCTACATATAAAACACATGAAAAGATCAGCATAAAAAACTGTCTTGCCCAAATGTAAAAAGAAAACCTGTTTAACTTATCTAAAATCACTTATTTTTATCGGGTTTTTCTTTAATAAAGCACAGTCTAGTTTGGAGAGAGGGAGACTAAAGTCTTATGCCTAGTACATAAGAAGAAGTCTCTATAAATCTTAAACTTAGCTTTTGTTTATACCAAAAACTAAGTTCTTTCTTGATTCTGATAACTCAACACAATCACCTGCTTTTAAATGACTGATTTTAAGGTTTCCAATTTGAACTCTCCTAAGCCTCATTACACTATAGCCAAGCTTTTCAAACATTTTTCTAATCATACGGTTTCTACCTTCAACAACAGAGAGCTTTACCCAGGTGTGTGTCCCATTTTGAGATTTTTTAATGATCTCAGTATATACAGCTTTAGCCTTACCCCCAGGTATAGTGACTCCTGTTGAAAGTTTTGCAAAGTCTTTGCTTAAAAGCTTTCCTTCAATTTTTACTTCATACGTTTTAGGAACCTCTTGCTTTGGATGAAGTATAGACTGAGCGTAATCACCATCATTTGTTAAAATAAGAAGCCCTTCACTTTGCCAGTCGAGTCTACCAATTGGAAAAAGACTTAGTTTCTTATACTTTTTTGGAATTAAATCTTTAATGGTTGGTCGTTCGTGTGGATCATCTAATGTAGTGATCACATTCCTTGGCTTAAATAACACAAGGTATGTGTAATCTTTAACTGGCTTTACAAGTTTGCCTTTAAAGGTAACAGAGTCATTTTTTGTGTGAACCTTATAACCAAGTTCATCTACAGTTTTACCATTAACTTTAACAACACCTTCTTCGATGTGCTCATCAGCTTTTCTTCGACTACAGAGTCCACTCATGGCAAGAAATTTATTAAGGCGAACCTCAACAGGATTTTCTTTCTTTAGAGCAGTCTGCGCCCCCATAGTTCCAGTTTTTGAAACTTTATAGTTTTTTGATAATGAAGACTTAGCAGTTTTTTTTCTACTAGATGTTCTTTTTGAAGTTGCTACTTTTGCTTTAGTTTTCTTATTTGTAGCTTTGCCTCTTGTCTTATTTATTTTAGTCTTTGAAGTCTTTTTTGAAAATCTTGCCATTCTTCGAATCCTGTTAGTGTTAGATTTTTTTCAACTTCCCCTAAGCTGTTAATAAAAATAATTGTAGGTAGTCCTATTACGAAATACTTCTCTAGTATTTCTTGCTCTTCTTTAGAGGGCTTAGTTGCATCAAAGCTAAGAAGAAGCATGTTACTTGTTGCTGATTTAAATTCATTTTTAGAGAAAACCTTTTCATCTAGTTCTCCACATGCTGTACACCAGCTTGCGTGAAAATCTATGATAACGCGTTTACCTTCTTTTTTTGCTTCATTAACCACTTCTTCAGAGTATTTAACCCATCCCTTTTTATCTTCTAAAGAGTGTCCGTGATTTAAAAAGCTAATATGTGGTTTAATGAATAAGAATGCTCCTAAGAGAATTACAACTCCAAGAACATACTTAACGTAAGAAACCCATTTTCCAGGTTTAAGCTTTGAGCTTAACTCCCCATAAAAAAGGCCCATTAGAATAAATAAAGTTCCTACTCCTAAGCCAAAGCAAAAAAGAGCTGTAAAACCATAAACTGGATTTCCAGATTGACCTGCATAACCAAGAATTGCTGCTACAACAGGGCCTACACAAGGGCTTGCAACTAAACCAGAGATCAGACCTGCAACAAAAGCACCAAAAGGGCCTTTAAAATTAATTCTACTGAATTTTTGGTTTATAAAGTTTGGAGCTTTAATTTCAAAGAAACCAAACATAGAAAGTGCCATAGCAATATAGAAAAAGAAAATCCCCCAAACAACAATAGGATTAGCTAATGCTTGTCCGATAAAACCACCCGTAAGGGCTACAAGAGTTCCAAAGGCTGCGTAAACAAGCGCCATTCCAAGAGCGTACGAGGTTCCTATAATAAAGCCTTTAAGTCTTGATGAAGTATCACTCACTCCTAAAATACCAATTGTAAGAGGAATCATAGGGTAGATGCATGGAGTAAAAGCTGTCATAAGACCAAAGAAATAAATCAGAAGAAACGTTAGTATAGAACCTTTACCTAAATTCTTAATAACTCTTTGTTTTAAACTAGGAGTGCTTCCTCCATGTAAATCATCATCAAGAGCTTTATCACTTGAGCTTAAGAAACTTGCTTTAAAGTCTAAGTCTATAGGGAGCAGGCAATAATCTTTAGTACAAGCTTGATAGGTTAATGCAAAGTTTTGAGTCCCAGATAATGCACTTTTGCTTGAGATAAGGAATCTCATCTTGCCTTCACCTTCAAGTACAAGGCGTTCTTTATTATCATTAAATTTATCTATAAAAACTGATAAAGGGTCAGTTTCAGGTTTTGAAAAATTTAAACTTTTATTCTTTGAAGATACCTCAAATATATCGTTATAAGCTTTATGTTTTGGAGCTAGGTTGAGGTAAAGAGTGATAAGGGCTTTGGTATCACTTTTTTGTTCTACCTGGACTTGTTCTATTTCTAAAGGAGCTTTATTGATTTCTTTTTTCTCTTCATTGCCAAAGCCAAAAGCCTGTGACGGGACTAACCCAAAAGATAAATACAGTAAGAGACTAAGAAAGTATGCAAAGCGAGTAGAAAAATTCATGTGATCCTTATTTATCGGCATAAAAAGAAATTGGCTGTTATTTAAAATAACTTATAAATTACAGGAGTTTAAGTGTCTACTTTTTGGTACCCTGAGACCCCAATTAGGAATATAATACCAAGACAACGCAGCCTTTAATTAAGTAAAGTGAGATTCCTGAAAATATGCTGAAAAATCAAGTATTTATAGCAATAGACCTAGAAACTTCAGGGAAATACCCTTTAGATGCAGAGATCTGTGAGGTCTCTTTAATTAAATTTAAAGGAGATGAGGTCTTAGAGAAGTTTAATAGCCTTGTTCGCCCACTTAAAAGAATGAAGGAAGAGGTCATTAAGATTCACCATATTACAAATGAAATGGTGGCATCAGCTCCTCTAATTGAAGAAATCATAGCTGATATTCATAGCTTTATTGGAGACTTGCCCCTTTTAGGTCACAATCTTCCCTTTGATTTAGGCTTTCTTTCTTGGGAGTTTGAAAAAGCTGGCTTAAGTATGAATAAGGCTTCTAATTATTGCACAAGTCTACTCTCTCTTTCTTTACAGCCAAAGCTGAGTTCACACAGGTTAATTTACTTAGCTAGTCACTATGGCTTAGAAGATGAGCCAAATCATAGAGCTGAGCAAGATGCGATCACGTGTATGAAAGTCTTTAATGAGATGGTAAAAGAGAATGAAATAGACTCAATTAAGAAACTCGATCAAGCTCAAGGTGATGCTTTAAAGATGAAGTCTTTTTCAGTTCAAGCTCATTTAGAAGAAAAAAAATACGAGTCAATGATTAAAGCTGTAAAAACAAAGTCTAACTTTGAGCTGATGTATTCAAAAGGCTCAAGGAAAAATAAATGGCGTGAACTAGAGCCAAAAGGTTTAGTTTTAAAAACTAAGGAAGAAAGCTTTTTAGTTGCTTGTGATCAAGGTGAAATTCAAACAAAAAGGTTTATGCTAAGTAAAATTTTAGATACTCGTTTAATAGAAGAATAAACTTATAAAAATAAAATAAAGAAATAAGAATAAAAATCTTAACTAGTTAATCAACTGACTAGCTTGCTTGCTGACCACTGTTAGGGGAGAGATCTTCTGATTCAGCATCGCTTGCTTCATCTTTTGTAAAATCTAGATAATCATTTAAAAGCTGGCTTGCAATATTTTCTAAATCTTTGAACTCATCTTTTTCTCTTAGCTTTAGTTTCCTAAACTTTCTTGATCTTAAGTCTTTAATAAAGGCCTTAAAAGCAAAAATAGGGCCTACTGACCTATGAGAAAGGTGCCTTCCAATTAAAAAGATGCCAATAGCAAAAGCTATAGAAAGTAGAGTTACAATTGTTACAAAAGGAGCAAGATATTTCTCTGCTCCAGCTGTGCCGTTTAACATAAACTCACTGATCATCACTTTAATAAATGTAAAAGAGAAAACCCCAATAATTATTGAGAACCAAACACTCACAGATGCAAGAGTTAAGGAGTATTTTAATTGATACTTTGGATCAATCCAAAGCTTATTTCTTTGATTATGTTCAGGCCATATTTTCTCTCCATGAACAGTAATCATATAAACTATTAAAAAATAGCCGACCCATTGTATAGAATCAGCGACATTAAAGGCCGGTGAGAGACGACTGCCATAACCTAGAACTATAAAATCAACAACTGAACCCCAAAGTATTCTATCTGTCACATTACCTAAAATACCGCCAAGTAATATGCTCATTCCAACACGAAGTTTAAAAACCTTTGCAGGTAAGAAATATTGAATGATTGCAAAAACAAAAATAAGAAAAGCTCCACTAGTTGCAAGGGATACAATTCTTAAGATAGGAGGAAGATCTGAAAACATTCCAAGCATAGCACCTGGATTTTTATGCATAACTATTGCTCCCCACTTATACCAGTGAGAACCATTTGCTGTGAACTCAATGGCCCAAAGCTTTGTGATACGATCTAGAAACCACACAATAAAAACAGGACTGAGGGCAATAAGCCATTCTCTTTTTCGCATGATTTCTTATCGGTTATAAAAGTCTAGCGGTAACTGGGCTATCGTCTAAATGTAGCCAAAGGTTATCAGCTCTAAATAAAGTGGCTTAGAGCTTTAATGAATATAGTAAAAGGAGTTCACAGGTTTTTTGACTGCTTCATGATGAAACAAACCTGAGTTAATGAACATCTATTCTATTACATAACGGGAATTGGATTTGATTCAATACTAATATCTTCAGACAAAATACTGTTAGTTATTCTTTTAAACTCCTCAGTATTAGTCATAGTAAAAAGCATATCCCAAAACTCTACATGACCTAGAGTTGTATCTAACTCATCAAGTAAAGGACTTTCAACACTAAAGTTTACTTTTATTTTAGGACTATTTATTGTTTCAAATCGCAAAAAAATACTTACTTTGTTGCCAAGAACATCTGTGACTGTGTTTCCTAGTGATAAGCTTTCCACAGGGTTTGATTGTTTAAACGCTGAATTAAAGCGGTTATGAGCTTCTAAAATATTTAAAAGCTCTTCGTTGATTGAAGGGTCATCGAGAATACAAGAAATTTGGGCTGATGGAATGTCTTTATTTGGCCTAAAGCCTCTGTACTTTTCTTCAGATAAACGACAGTTTTCACTAGTAACAGTTGTTTGAATACTTACGTTATCTACTTCAACAGTAGATCTACTAACCTGAATGCTTTCTGCTGAAGCTATAGTACTATGAAGTAATAAGAACGTATTAAATATAATTAAAAAGCTTTTTAACATAACTCACTTTCTCCTTGTTACTAACTTAAAGCAAAAATTATGCTCAGATGAAATTGTCTTAGATGGAAAGTATGAGCCAGAGATGTGTTAGAGCTGTTTAAAGAACGAATTTTAGAGCCGTAAAATGTCATTTTAAAGCAATACGAAAGGGAGTATTAGTGTTTTACTTGCTGTATTGGCCTTACGCAATAGTGGCTAATTATTTTGTTTATGGGCACTTTTAGCCATTTCTTTTGGGGCCGAGAACGGTTCGGTTAGTATATGCGCCATTTGCTGTAAAGTTTGGAAAGACTAAGGACTTAGGAGATAGAGTGGTTCCTGGGTTTAAAACACTATTGCACCCTGTTTCACATTTATCACCTAAGATAGAACCAAATTTTCTTAATCCTGAGTCTATATTTTTCCCGTCATATTTAAGGCTGACATTGCCTGGAGTTATTTTTAAGTTTGCTAGTTTAGTTCCAGCTCCAAGGTTAACATCATTTCCTAAAACACTGTCTCCGATGTAGTTAAAGTGACCAGCTTTTGCTCCATTAAAAAGTATAGAGTGTTTGATTTCAGTAGAATGGCCAACAACGCAGTTTTCACCTACGAGCACGTTTCCTCTAATGTAGGCTCCATGTCTAACTTCAGTTCCTGGTCCAATATAGACAGGGCCTTTTATAAAAGCCCCAGCTTCTACTTTTGCTCCTTTTGCAATATGGATATGTGAACCTTCTATAAAGGCGTTAGGTGAAATATCACCATCTAATACATTTTCTTCACTTATAATTTCTTTTAAGTACTTTTTTAAATTTCCTTTTAAAACGCTCCACGGATTTTCTAGATCAGAGAAAAGACTATGAAAAAGAGGGTCTGATAAATCAAAAAAGTTTTTAGGATTAAATTCATTCATGTTTTTTAAACTGCCTTTTTTAAGTCTTCTTTTAAGATGAGCTTTAGTAATTCTTTTAATTACTTGTAGTATTTTTTGGCTGTATTTTCAAATTAAGAAGAGAATAAAAATCCCCCATAGGATTAACTTCATAGTTTTTAACTCTTGGGTGAATGATATGAATTTGGTTTTCATGCCAAAGTGGAATAATAGCTAGGTCTTTAAGCACTCTTTCTTGCACCTTTGAATAAGCTTTTATGCGCTCTTTTAGACTGTTTACTTTTTTTGCCTCTAAAAGCTCGTTATCAAGTTTAGTGCTTTTATAATAACCTCTGTTTCTTCCTGGAGGAAATTCATCAGAGTGAAACGCTAAGTTATAAAGATCAGGGTCAATAACTCCAACCCACTTCATGAGCGCGATATCAAAGTTACCGGATTTAACATCTTTATAAAAAGTTCCCCATTCATAACTGTGCTGTCTTGTTGGAATGCCTTTTGATCTTAATTTTTGACTGATGATCTTCCCTGTTTCTCTAGCCTGTCTTGAGTTAGAGGATTTTAAAGTAATAAGAGGTTTTTTAATATCTTTATTGCTCGTCTTAAGTGATAAATTTAGCAGCTCTTTAGGAAAGTAGGGGTGATCTGGAGACATAAGACTATAGGCTTTTGTAACATGGTTTTCAAAACGGTTTTTAACAATATCATCAATGCCAATCGACTCATAAATAAGTTTTCTAAAATCAAGATTTTTTAAAGCTTCATTTTTGTGGTTAATAAGTAGATAAGAGGTAGATAAAGATGCGGTTTCAATGATTTTAAATTTTGAGTCTTTAAAAGAAGAAACTTTTTCAAATGGAATGGAGTTTGGAGCTATGTCGATCTCTCCTTTATAGACTTTTAAAAATCTTGAGAAATCATCTTTTAAGTATTTAAACTGGAGCGTGTATTTTTGAGGATTTTCATAAAACTCATTTGGTTTAAGTTCTGATTGAGCTGGAGTGTTTAGTGAGAGAGTAAAAGCTCCGCTTCCAAGATTTTTTAAAGATTTAATTTTAAGAACAGGAAGATCAGCTGTGATAAATTTTACTGAGGGCTGCTCAAGACTAAAAATTAACTTTAAATCATCACCAATAGATACACATGAAGGTTTTTTTATAACTTTAAATACTGAGTTAAAGGGAGATTTTTTATTTTGATAAAGCTCAATGCTTTTTAAGATATCACTACACTTAATAAGTGAGCCATCTGAAAATTTTTGAGTGTTTCTAATGAGAAATGTATAATTAGAGCCATCAACGCTCCATTTATAAGCTAGGTCAGCACTTGGATTAAGGTCCGGGCCAATTTTTACTAAGCCTTGATAAAGGAGTGAGGACATTCTCATTCCAGTAGCATCTGTTGAAATAACAGGATCAAGTGAGCCTGGAGCAGAGCCTAGGGCTACAGTGATAAGGTTGGTGTCTCTTTTATCAGACTGGCTGCTGCAGCTAGAAAATAAAAATATAAAAAATATATTAAGTATAAGAAAAAGAACTGTTAAGCTTTTTGCTATGAAAAAATTTATACTACTTATCATCTCCTCTACTTTATGCTCTCCATCTTACTCTGTCACGACAGATTATAAGTCACTTTTTAAATCTAGCTTGTTATCAAAAAAAATTAACCCAAGCCAGTTTGGTATAAGTCTTTATAAAAAGAGCAAAGGATCAGCTGATTTTAAAAAAGTTTTTGAGAATAATTCTAAAAAACCATTCATTCCAGCTTCTGTAACAAAAGCAGTTACGGGTGCTGGGTTGATGGAAACTCTTGGAGCTCAGCATAGAATTAGTACGATGATATACTCTGATGGAAAACCAAGCTCTGGAGGGGTTTATAGGGGTAATCTTTATATAAAAGGCTTTGGAGATCCTACACTTGTATCAGAAAAACTTTGGGTTTTAGTTAATGAAATTAGAAAGTGGGGCATTAAAGAGATCACAGGAGATATTTGGTTAGATGATTATGCTTTTGATGATAAAACACTTGTTGCCTCTAGGTCTAAATGGAATCAAAGAGCTTATAATGCGCCAATTACTGCGTTAGCACTTAACTGGAATGCTGTAAGAGTAAGGCTTGTTGATGCTGATACGGCTTTAGCTGTTGCTGACCCCTTTAATCCTTACTTTGATGTAAAAGCTAGAAAGAACTTTAGAAAGGCCTCGCAAGTTGAAATGCGCTCAAAAAAAGGCTTTGGAGAGAAGATTAAGGTGAGTTTTGGTAAGGATGCTGTTAAAGAAGAGAAGTCTTTTTATAGAAGAGTTTTTAATCCAAGAGATTATTTTGGAGCACAGTTTAAGCAGCTTTTAAGTGAGGCAGGGATTTCTTTTAAAGGAAAAGTTGTAAGAGGGAAAACTCCTGAGAATCTATTCCTTGTAGGTGAAGTTAAAAGCCGTCCACTTTCAAATATGTTAAATCTTATGATGAAGTTTTCAAATAATTTTATTGCAGACTCTTTAACTAAACACCTTGCCTACACTCAAGATGGAGAAGGTGCTAGTTTTGCATCAGGAATTAAATCTATAAGAGATTCTTTTACTAAGATTCATCCTTTTAAGAATTTTGTTTACGGAAATGCCTCAGGTCTTGGAAGAGAGAATAAGTTTACAGCAGATGATTTTAGTCAGTTTCTCTTAAGCATTAGAGATAAGCAGTTTTATCCTGAGTTTCTCTCATCTTTTCCTGTTTCATGCATTGATGGAACATTAAAGAAGAGAATATGTAAGAAGCCTGGTTTAGTTAGAGCAAAAACTGGCTTATTAGCTGGCGTTTCTTCTTTAGCTGGGTACGCAAAGAATGAGCAAGGTGATGAGTATGTTTTCTCATTTTTCTTTAACGCTAGAAATGGGCTTCAATTTGATGCCAGAGATTCAATAGATAACTTTTTAGAGCGCCTTCTCTAAGATCATTGCAGGTCTTTAGTCTAGCTTAAAATTGAGTATATCTTCACTTTTAGAAGCTTTAAGCTAGTCTTTAGTAGTAATAAAAAAGAGGGTGTAAATATATGAAAATTATCAGTGTTTTAGTTTTTTTCTTTTGTGGATTAGGTTTGGCATCAGCAAATGTTGAAGTTGTTAAGCATAGTAGTAATTACGATGCTCCAAATGGGCTAAGTGATGAAGAGCAGTCAAGAGTTTCAACAGAAGCTTTAAATACTCTATCTGAAAAGTGTGGCAGTAGAAAAATGGATGTTATTCAGTTTGATGTTTTCCCTATGACTCTAATGGATAACGCGACTGGCAGTGAGCACCAATACCAAATAAGATCAAAGGCTTTATGTTATTAAGAAAACATAAAGTAGGTGTGAGTTATTTAGTAAAATAAGTTGTGCTATACCCAGGCAATAAAGGCGAGTCTAAACTTAGACAGTAAGTCTTTAGCGTTATTAACTGGGCTGTATCTCACGCCACTTTTTTGCAAATAAATTAAAAGAGCTTTTTTTTCCCACTTATTGTAGTGATGAGAATTATATAAAATTCTTATTAGTGACTCCTGGTGTTTTGTTAAAAGTAAGAGATTAGAGCCTTTGTTTTCAAGTAATTTAAGTACTTCTAATTTTGAACTTGGGTTTTGCATATACACAGCGGCTGCGGTGAAACCGTTTTGACAGTAATGGTTCATGTTAAAAACTTCAGAGTCTATTTTTTCTAAGATTTTTTTTAAATAGGTATTAGGGTTTAGGTTGTCAGATATAAGGTGAAGCAGTTTTGCATTAATCTTATAACCTCTTTTTTTAGCGAAACTTTGAAGTAGCACAAATTGACTAATACTTATCTTTCTATTTAAAAGTGAGTTTAGTGTTTGCTCAGAAGTGATTTGATCTATAAAAAACTCTAAAGTTTCTGTACCAGAGTTCATAAGTGAAGCTTGCAATGGGCTAGAGTAAAAGGGCCATCCTTCTCCTGATAGAGAAGGATCGGCTCCTGCATCTAAGAGAAGTTTAATAATTTCGTTGTGCCCTTTTTCTGCTGCCCAGCAAAGGGCAGTGTATCCATCTCGGTCTCTAATATTTAAATCAATGCCTTTATCAATCTCATTCTTTAAAAGGTCAATTTCATTTTGAAATGCTGCATAAATAATAGCGGGAACTTCAAAGTCACTAAACCCGCGATAAATGTAATAGGGTTCCTTTGAGCTCAATGGAATATTGTACCTTAATCTTAGTTAAGCTGAGTATTAGTTAGTATTGAAATCTCAGGAAGGTGCCTGTAGAAATTGTTAAAGTCTAAACCGTATCCAACTACAAACTCATTACCGATATCAAAACCTTTTATATCAAGTTCATAATCAATTTTTTTAGCCTCGGGCTTATGAAGAAGTGATACTGTTGTTACAGATTTTGGCTCTCTTGTTTGTAAGAATTTATTTAAGAAGTTGAGTGTGTATCCAGTATCAACAATATCTTCTACTAACACGACATCTTTACCTTTGATAGACATAGAAAGATCGTAAGTTACTTTTACTTCACCACTTGAACTTGTTCCTGATCCGTAGCTTGAGCAGCCCATAAAATCACACTTACAATCATGAGGAAAGGCTTTAATAAGATCAGCATAAAAGAAGCTAGCCCCTTTTAAAACACAGATAAATATAGGAGGCTCTTTAGCGCTTTCAAACTTTTTACCAAGCTCTTTTGCTATTTCAGAAACTCGGTCTTGTATTTTCTTTTCATCAATTAAAGTTGTAAGTAAATCGCCCTGCATTTTAAAACCTCGTCTTTGTTTCTTTTTCTTAAGCTTGTTTTGATGGTTAGCTTAAACTTCTATTTCTCTATCAGTAGAAAGATACTGATATGGAGAAAAATGCAATCTGCATCGTGCCTGATAGACTTCACCAGTTCCTACTAAAACCTTCTCAGTTGAGGGAATAGTCCTTTGGGTTTTTGTTGCGGGAGCTCCACACTCGGTACAAACGGCGTACTGTTTGCGAACAATTTCAGCAACGGCTAAAAGAAGTGGAACTGGGTGAAAAGGTCTTCCTTGCCAATCTGTATCAAGGCCTGCGCAAATAACTTGCATTCCTTTTGAGGCAAGTTTTTGAGCGAGTTCAACAACGTTTTGATCAAAGAATTGAACCTCATCAATAGCCACTACTTGAGTGTCGGGTTTTATAAGAGCTTCAATATCACGTGAGTCTTCAACGACTTCACAAGGTAGCTTTGTGCTGTTATGAGAGACGATGAAATCAAGCTGGTATCTGTTGTCTATATGGGGCTTAAAGACCTGGATTTTCTTTTTTGCAATCTGAGCTCTTTTTAAAAGTTTAATAAGCTCTTCAGTTTTTCCGCTAAACATACAGCCACAGACAACTTCAATCCATCCGCCTCTATCTGTTCTTCCATATTCCATATCTACCATTTCTAGCTCCAAAAAAAAGTTTGAGTTTTTAGTGATTTAACCTTAAGCGCTTAAAACTAACTAAGCATCAAGCATAGCGAGGCTTTGAAAAATTGGTCAAATAAGTTTTTTAAGGTAATAAAAATAAATTTTTATTGAATTAAAAATACTTACAAGAAGCTGTTAATCTAAGCATGAAGAGCTTTTTAATCTGTAAACCAATTTCATCTTTAAGAGTTCTATCTGAGCCTTTCTTGTGTGTGATTTGAGCTGTAAAAAGATTGGTCAGTTATTGAATTTTTACTATATGTTTAATTTTTTTTTAAATTTAGTTCTTGGCCCTTTACTATACCAATTGAACCGTAAGGAATATTTCATGAAGTTTTTTATTTTTACTATAATGGTTGTTTCAAGTCTATATAGCCATTTAGCATGTGCTGAACTTTATGGTTGGTACGCTGAAGGACCTTATGGAAGGACAACTTTAACATGCTATCAGCTTACAAGTTCTGGTGACAGAGTTGTTTCAGTTGATAATCAAAAATGCTTTGATTTAGACACTCAAGAGGGTAACTTTTTAACAGTTTATAAAGATACTCGGGTTAAGCTTTGTGATAGAGCTGATTCTCTTAATTTATATGATCATAACAGCCAAAAACTGACTCTTAACAGAGTTGCGTGCATATCATCAAATTCAATGTTTTATAAAAGAGTAGTTGAGGGCATTACTGGTATTACGGGAGCGCTTTCGTTTACTAATGATGATGGAATTACAGTGCAGGTTTCATGTACAGTTTATACTGAGGACCTGGTTAACCTGCTTCCTAATTCTGCAGCGAACTGTAATGTCTTAGAGCATGTGGGTTCATAAAAAGTAAAAATATGAGCTGCTTGAGTTTAGCTCTTTTAAAAACCGATGGTGGACTTTTTTACTCAGAGAGTAGAAAAAAAGTTTGTGGTATATTTTCCCCAAAGCCAAATAAAGAAGCGTTTAAGATATTGGTTCTTGCTTCATCTTTTATTGACTCAGGGTCTACTAAATCTAGAAAAGAGTTAGGTATGAGATAGGCTTTTGTTTCTTCCGTAATATCTAAGCTCAGGCTGTCAGACTGACTACCGCTGGTATCCTCACTATTAAAGCTTGCACTAAAAGTTATGGAAGCATCATTGATACTCCAATTAATTATAGTTTCAAAGCTTTGGCCTTGTTCAATAATCTCTCCAGAGTTAACAAAAGTTTTAGTAGATACTGTGGATAAGCAGTTTTTAAGCTGCTGAAAATCTAGTTTATCTAAAGAACCTGAGATGATGTCGCTTTCACAATCTTTTAAGGAAACAAGAGAAAGTTTTTTAAAGTTAATGAGTTTAGTAGTTTCTTCTACGTCTGCTTTAATTTCTTCAATAGCTTTAGCATCGTTTTTTGGTGAAATACCCTGGTTTTTTATTGCTAGCAGGTTATTACTATCAGCCTTGATGGGCTCTATTTTCTTTTGCGTAAGTTGTTTTTTTAGAGGTGCACTTTTAGACCTATCTACTTTTATTTTTGTAGACTTTAAAGAAACAACGACATTGTTATTTTTTTGTATAGGTTCAGCCAGGGTGTCTTGAGTATTAG
>CALLAU010000040.1 GCA_938002015.1 uncultured Bdellovibrionales bacterium | reverse complement strand
CTCAATTTCTTTACACTCGTTATAAAGCTTTGGCCCTTTCCAGGCTCCATACACGCACTTTTGCTTAGCTTTCTTACAGCCTAAAGCCTTTGGCGCAACATCTTTTAAGTAACCCGTTCGAACACTTCCGTGAAGCCCTCCATCAGTACACTTTCGACTTGCATGAGGCAGAGCACATGATGTTGTTACTAATAAAAATACAGACGATATGAATACTTTTAAAAACACTTTAATATTATTCCACAGTTACAGATTTAGCTAAATTTCTTGGCTGATCCACATCACAACCTAAGGCTTTTGCAACATGATAAGAAACAAGTTGAACAGGTATAGTCTCTAAAATCGGGTTTGTAATAAAATCACCTTTAGGCAGTGCTAGAAAATGCTCACTTAAACTTTTAAGTTGCTCATCCCCTTTTGTTCCAACACTCACAATATAGCCACCCCTAGCTTTTGCTTCTTCTAAATTACTTAAGGTTTTTTCATAGAGATGGTCCTGAGGACAAAGCATAAAAATAAGAATCTCTTCATCAATTAAAGCAAGTGGACCATGCTTCATCTCGCCAGCTGCATAACCTTCTGCATGCTTATAAGCTAACTCTTTCATTTTAAGAGCCCCTTCTAAAGCAATCGGATAATTTGTTCCTCTTCCCATATAAAGAAAGCCTTTAAATTTTTTAAGATCATCAGCAGCTTTTGCAAAAAACTTATCATAAGCAAGAACTGACTCCATAACAGAAGGAAGCCCTAAAAGTGAACGAACAATACTTTGCTCATCTTCTTTAGGAACTCTATCATGCACTTTACTTAGCTGAGTTGCTAAAAGTGTCATTACTCCTAAGCTGCTAATAAAAGCTTTTGTAGAAGCAACACCTACCTCAACTCCTGAGTTCATATAAAGTTTAAAGTCAGCTTCTCTATCAATTGTCGAATGTTTAGTATTACAAAGACTTAAAACTTTAGCACCCTTTTCCTTTGCTAGCCTTAAGGCCGCAAGTGTATCTGCTGTCTCACCTGATTGAGAAATAACCACCACCAAAGAACTACTTGGAATAAATGGCTCTTTATAGCGAAATTCACTAGCTATCTCTAACTCAACAGGAACCCCTGCTAGCTTTTCAATAACATACTCACCATACATTCCCGCATAATAACTTGTCCCACAAGCAACAATAAAAATACGATCTATATCTTTTAAAAGAGAAACGTCTATGTCTTTTAAAACAACCGACTGTCTTTCAATATTAATGTGTGGCTCAATAGCTGCAGCAAAAGCTCTTGGTTGTTCAAAAATTTCTTTAAGCATGAAATGCTCATACCCACTTTTTTCAGCTACCTGCTTGCTCCAATCAAGTTCTGTCCATACTGGATCAATTTTTTTTGATTCTCTAAATATCTTTAAATCATCTTTTCTTGCTAAAACAACGTCTTCATCTTCTAAATAAAAAACTTTCTTAGTATGAGGTGCAATAGCTTGGACATCACTTGCGAAAACAACTTCACCTTCACCTAAGCCAACAATAAGAGGTGGACCACATTTAAAACCAATAATTTCTTCAGGCTGGTCCTCAGACATCACTAAAACTGCATACGCACCAGTGATTTTCTTTTTGACTTCTAATACTGCTTCATAAAGATCTTTTCCAGAATCCACCTCTTTAGAAATAAGGTGCGCTACAAGCTCTGTATCTGTATCTGAGCTCATGACTGAACCACACGCCACAAGCTCTTCTCTTAGTTCCATATAGTTTTCAATAATTCCATTATGAACAAGGCTAACTTTATTTACTGTGTGAGGGTGAGCATTTCTTTCAGTAGGCTTTCCATGTGTGGCCCACCTTGTATGAGCAATACCAAGGCTACCATCAAACCCAGTGCTTCCAATTTTATCTATTAACGACTGCAGTTTCCCTGCAGCTCTAACTTTTTCAATTTTTCCAGCATTAAAAATGGAAACCCCTGCTGAATCATAGCCTCTATACTCTAGGGTTTTTAAGCCCTCAATGAGCACATTTTTAACATCTTTATCGCCTAAATATCCAACTATTCCACACATAATAGGAATAAGTATCCAATCACCTTGAAAAAGGTCAAGATCTGCTCCTTATGTGGTGAAAACACCATATATTTTAGTGTTATAATCCTCTATGTGGATTATTTTGTTATTGGCAGCACCCCTGAAAACCTAAAAGAACTTTCTCCAGCTCAATTCAGAGAAAAAGACGAACTTAGATCAAAAATTGTATTTATTGAACTCACACCAGATTCACTTAAACTTCTTAAAGGCCTAGATAGTAATCAGCACCATAATACCAAGTATGTCTATTATAGCTCAAAACAAAGAATCACCTCTTTTACTGACTGGAGTTTAGTATTTAACAAATTTACCCCTTTTTATTTTATGGAGTTTAATTCAGCGCAAGTAAACTCCATTATAACAAAGGCTAAAGAAGAGATTCTAGAATTTGATCAAGAAGAAGAGTTTTTAAAACTAAAAGCTCAAAGTGAACAAAGCACAAAGAGCCAAATTAATGATCTCAACTTACTTTCTAAAAAGTTACTGCGCTCAAGACAACGAACTCTACAAAAACGTAAAAATGAACAACTTAACTTAAACTGCATTGAGGTCATATTTGATTCTGAGAATGTTTCAATGCTTGAAGAACGTCTCTCTGAAATTTTAAATAAATCGCTATCTATTCTATGGCTTAGAATTTTAACAAACTCAGCAGAAATTCTAACTGATTTACCAACAATTAAATATCAAAACCAATTTGAAACTCTTATATATGAAGTAGAAATGGAGAACAATACGAGAGGTAGGATAGTTTTTGCAAAAAAGAAATCTGATGTTTTTAAAAAAGATGAAGTCAACATATGTCAAAATATCTCTGACGCTCTTTCTCTTAGAATAAAGCAAATTATAACTGAACAAAAAATCAAAAATATAAAACAGCAGTGGAGTCTTACCTTTAACGCTATTCCTTTTAAAACAGCTCTTATTTCTAAAGATTATGATATCATTAAAGTTGGGGAACAGTTTAAAAAAACAAAGCCTTTTGATAATGTAAAATGCTATAAGTATTTTTGGGGAAGAAATAAACCTTGTACACGATGTAAACTTGGAGAAAATTTTTTAATTGATCATAAAAATGAATCTTTAGAAGTAAATTCAAAAAAGATTTTTGACCCTACTACTGAAGAAAACTTTTACCTTAATTTCTATAGAGACTTTGATGTCTCAACTTCAAAAGAATCCAGTAAAGAGTCTCTTTCAAAGTTAGAAGAGCTTGGATTAATATGTGGAAGTATTGCTCACGAACTTAACAACCCTTTAGGCGGTATCAAAATCTTGTTAGACCTTATAAAAGAAGACCCTGATGCTCAGTCTAAGGAGGATCAAGAAGATATTGAAATTTTAAAAAAATCAACTCAACACTGCATTAGTACTGTTAGAGAGTTATTAAAATTTACCCGCAAACAAGCAGATGATAATGATTCTAGTAGTTTACGAGAGAATATACATCAGGTGAAAATCTTTACTAGAGCCTTCTTACAATCTAGTGGATTTGAACTACAAATTTGTGAATCTGAGATTCTTAATCAACAAATACTCTCAAAAAATTCAACTTTGACCATTCGGCTCCTTGAAATGGTCTCTCAATTTGTAACTAAAGTAAGTCAGTCAAAATCCAGAGCCAGAGATATATATCTTATCTCTGAAATTAAAGGCTCCATGCTTAGTCTCAGTCTCTCTAGTCAAAAAACTGAGTTAAGACAGGATGTTACACATCAACTACAACCGGCACTTTACCTGGACCCAACCAAGGTAGAGCTTAAAGAAGACCCCCTAAAGCCTTTTGAGGATACACTAAGCTTTCACTTTACAAGTCAATAGTCATGGAGACCCTTGTCTAATTCTTTTAGAATCTAGACGGCAAAAAATTGACAGAAACTCTTAAAGAATTGAGGATATAAATGAAGCCAATGTCAGTCTTTTTGCGGACTTCAAGGCTTTTGAAGAATTTAAAGAAAAACAGTAAATGCGGGTAAATCTTGAATCAAAATAAAACGAAAAAAACAATTTTATTAGTAGAAGACGAGGGGAGCGTGAGAAGTGTTTTGTTTAGAAAACTTTCTCAAAAAGGCTACCACGTTATTACTTCTAGAATGTTTCAAGAAGCAAAATCCTTTTTACTTGGTTCTTTAAAAATTGATTTAGCAATTGTTGATATCAAACTTCCTGATGGCCAAGGCTTAAACCTCATGCCACTTATTAAAGATTCAAATCCAAAAGCTGAAGTTATAATACTCACTGGGTATGGAACAATTGAACTTGCTGTAAATGCATCTAAGCTTGGAGCTTTTCATTTTGTAACTAAGCCTTTTGATTTAAATGCTTTTTTAGATATTGTTGAAAGAGCCTTAAATCACAAAAGCGTTTTAGAAGAGAATAGAACTTTAAAATCGCACCTAAGAGTCTCTAAAAGTGAGAAGCAAATCATAGGAAAAAGCCAGGAGTTAAATAACCTTGTTAAATTAGCAAAAAGAGTTTCTGACTCAGACTCTACAGTTCTTATCTCTGGCGAGAGTGGAACAGGTAAAGAACTTATAGCAAAGATGATACATGAAAACTCAGCTAGGTTAGAGGGCCCCTTTGTGGCTGTAAACTGCGGAGCACTTTCAGAAGATCTTCTAGAGAGTGAACTCTTTGGTCATAAAAAAGGAAGCTTTACAGGCGCTGTTGATGATAGAAAAGGGCGGTTTTGCTTAGCAAACAATGGTACTCTTTTTCTAGATGAAGTCGGAGATATGAGTCCACGCCTACAAGTAAAAGTTTTAAGGGCGATTCAAGAAAAAGTATATGAGCCTGTAGGTGGCCAAACTCCCATTGCAAGTAACACAAGAATCATTGCAGCTACTCATAAAAATTTAGAAAAGATGGTTAAATCTGGAGAGTTTAGAGAAGATCTTTACTACAGATTAAACGTTATACCTTTATTAATGCCAGCTCTTAGGGAAAGGAAGTCTGACATACCGCTTTTAGTAAATCATTTCATCACAAGATTTAATGCTCAAAAAAACAGAAGTATAGCAGGCGCCTCTAAAGAAGTATTTGAATGCCTTATGGCTCACCACTGGCCAGGAAACATTAGAGAGCTTGAAAACCTTATTGAACGCATGACCATCATAAAATCCAGTGGTCAGATTAATTTTGAAGACCTTCCAAAAACTTATTCTAAGAAAAGGCAAGCTGAAACAGACTCAGCAGAACTTAGCTTTCCTGAAGGCGGAGTAGATTTTAATAACATTGTTGATGATTTTGAAAACAAAATCATTCTTCAGGCACTACAAAAAACTGGATGGAACAAAAACCAAGCAGCAATTCTTTTAAAACTTAATAGAACTACTCTTATTGAAAAAATTAAGAAAAAAGGGTTAAAAAAGCCTGAGAAAGTTGATGAGTTTCTAGACCTAGACAAATCTCTTTAAGAAAAACTCTTATCTATAATTTTTGCTCCAATATCTTTTCTATACTGCATACCTTTAAATTCAACTTTTGATACATTCTCATAAGCTTTTGAAATTGCAGACTCTAAGTCATTAGAAAAACCAAGAACATTTAAAACTCTGCCACCATTTACAATCCAGTTTCTATCACGATCCTTTCTTGTTCCAGCATGATATATACTTTCTGACTTAGCACCAGATATAACAGCACCTTTTTTAGGTTTTTCAGGATATCCATCTGCAGCTAAAACTATACAGGCTCCATAAGTCTTTGCCTCAGGAAGCTTAAAGTCCTCACCTTTAGCAACTTTATTCATAACTTCAAACCAGTCCGTATCTACTAATGGAAAAATAAGTTGAGCCTCGGGATCTCCATATCTTACGTTATACTCTAACACTTTTGGTCCTTTTTCAGTTACCATAACACCAAAATAAACTACTCCGCGATAAAGCATGTCTCTTTTTTTAAAACCCTCAAGAGTTGGCTTAACAATCGTTTCTTTAATTTGCTCCTCTAAACTGCCTTCAATTTTTAAGGGTCCTACAACACCCATTCCACCAGTATTTGGACCTTCATCTTCTTCTTTAAGCCTTTTATGATCTTGAAGTATAGGGCATACAGCATATCCAGTTTCATTAACTAAACAGATATAACTTAACTCCCATCCATATAAAGGTTCTTCTAAATAACCAACGACCTCTTTTTGATTTTTTGTAACACCAAATTTTTTAGCAAAAGACATAACCTCATCTTTTGATTTAGACACTAGCACCCCTTTGCCTCCAGCTAAATCTTTGTACTTAAAAACATACGTTTGCCAGCTTGTTTCATCTAAGGCTTTTTTAAGAGAAGCTATATCTGAAACTTCAATATAATCTCCAGTCGGAATATCAAACTCTTTTAGAAAAATTTTAGCAAAAAGCTTATCCCCTTCAAGCAAAGAGCCAACCTGGCTTGGACCAAAAACATTAATATCGTTTTCTCTTAAAAAATCTGACAACCCATCAACTAATGGCGCCTCTGGGCCAAAGCAAACTAGGTTAATCTCTTCATCTTTACAAAAACTTAAAACTGCACTGTGACTAGAGAGCTCAACACTGCTTGGAACATAAGCCATTTCTGATATTGCTGAAGATCCAGGAATTGCTGATACTTTTGTTACAGATGGAGACTTTGTTAAAGCCTTAACCATTGCATACTCTCTACCACCTGATCCAATAACTAAAACATTCATATTCTACCCATCCTGTAAGTCTCTAGAAAAATTATTTTTTTGCCGCAATTAGTGTCATTTGATAGCAGAGATGCAAAGTCCACTCAAGTGATCTAAACTTATTTTCTTAAAAGCAAGGAGACTTTATGAGTAAGTTGTTTGATTTAATGTCAGTTTTTAATACAGAAGAGCTTAGTAAAGATGAAACGTTCTTTCTCGATGAAGTATCAAAAACCACCTCAGAGTGTTTTAAAGGCCCTCAAAACCTTGTTCAATCTCTTGGAGAGCTTGGCTTGTTTCAAGACTCTGTTAGTCCTCTTTGTTACGGATTAGCTCTTCAACGTGTAGAGTCTGTTGATAGTGGGCTAAGAAGCCTTATAAGTGTTCACTCCTCTCTAGGCCTTTATGCTTTAAAAAGATATGGTAAACACCTTTTAACTGATGACTACTTAAATGGATCTAAAAGTCTTGCCTTTGCTCTCACTGAAAAAGATCATGGTTCTAACCCAGCTAAAACAAAAACTATTTTTAAGCTCTCAAGCGATAAAAAAACTTATGAAGTCAGTGGTGAAAAAGCATGGGTTACTAACGCAAAAAACTCAGATGCTCTTATTATATGGGGAAGCCTAGATGGAGAAACAGTTGGAGCACTGGTTCCTACAGATACTAAAGGATTAGAAATTCTTGATATGCCAAAAACCTATTCTTTAGAACTTTCTAAAGCTTATTCCCTTAAACTTACCAAATGCCTGATTCCAAAAGAAAATCTTTTAAATATTAAAGGTATAAAAGGTCCTTTATCTTGTTTAAACAATGCCAGACTTGGAGTTGCTTGGGGAGTGATGGGGTTAAGTTGGTCAGCTTTTCTTGAAACTCTAGAGTACACGAAAAAAAGAATTTTATTTGATGAACCGCTAGCTGCAAAACAAATCACTCAATATAAACTTTCTGAGATTTATGCAAAAATTATTGAAACTCAGTTCTTCTTAAAAGAAATCACTAAATTAAAAACAGCAGAAAAATCAGTTCCACCACATTTAGTTTCTATTGCTAAAATGAGGTCATGTGAAAAAGCCTTTGAAATCTTAAAAGAATGTAGAGACCTACTTGGAGGTATTGGTGTTACTGAAGATTTTAGTATTGCTAGACATATGAGAAATTTAGAAAGTGTCAGAACTTATGAAGGGACTGACACTATACATAGACTGATACTTGGTGGATATATCACTAAAGAAAAAAAATTTTAATAATCTTCTCCGTTAAATCCAATAAGATAAGGCCCCCACATCGTATCATCAAAGAAAACGTAACTGCCCGTTTTCTTATGGGTATTTATTGTACTGCGAATACCCTCACTTAACTCTACACCTGATTTTTGAGCTACTTCTTCAAGTGCTGTTATAAGAGTTTGACTAGGAATACCGTCAGGTGAGTACTGCCGCATCAAAGAACCTTTTAAAGCTTCGATTAGATACCCCTGAGCTGTTTCATAATCTTTTAAGTAATAATGAAACTCTGCTAAATGCCAATTAAAACCAGGGTGAAGCCTTTTGTTGCGAGGAATTGAGTTCACTAAATTAATCGCCTCTCTCGCGCTTTGTTCACTTGACTCTTTATCAAATGGATAAACCCTATAATTAAATGTTGTTACAGCTCGCGCCAAAACCTCAAATTCATTTAAATCTCTTAGACGAGTACTCGCGCCAAGGCTCTGCATCCTAATTTCATCATAAGACTGAAAAGCTTTGTAACCTTCTTCGATAGCTTCAGTTGTTAAAGCTTTATAATTATAATCTAAAAGGTCGACCATAATACCTATAACTCTAGTTGCAGAAATATACCTATTAGCATAATACGGCTGAAGAACTTCTGGCTGTTGTTTAGCCTCCTTCCTTAAGTTTGCATTATTAACCAAAGTATTTAAAAGTTCTGCAAATTTTTCCAAGCTTTCAACAGTTTCAGTTGGTCTCTCCACAAGTCTTGGTTCTTGTAACCTTGGAGATAAAGTCCCCCTACAGGTCACAGTTCCATAGGCTGGGCCACCAATACGATAGACCCCACTGGTTTCTGCCTGACTTATTAAAGCACTAAATAAAACACTAACGAAGACAAATAAAGATATATAATTTCTAAACATAAGAGTATTTATACAATTCTTGGACCAGCCTAAGTACGTTTTAAAGCAGTTGAGGCCTTTTTTATAAGAGAGGTGAACAATTTTTGGCTCACCTGATCCATTTTCACCGAGAGATACACAGGTTTAGACACAGGTTCAATTGATTTTAGCTTTAAAGGAGCCAAACCAGTCATTCCTTTAGTAACAATACTAGGTAAAAAGCCAAGCTGATCACTCTTTCTTACAATAGATGCTGCACTTTGAGCAGTTGCTGTTTTATCTCCTAAAATCCTTTTTGAAGGCCTAATTGGGCAACCATCATCCCCAATTTTTTGTCCCTCTTTTGTCCAATAAACAGGGTATACGAAGGGGTATTTAAGCACTTGATCAAGTCTTATCTGTTTTTGTTTTAAAAGAGGGTGTGTTTTTCTTGCATAAAGCTCCCAGTTTAAGTCCCCTATTTCTTCAGAGAGCCAGGTTTTAGGCCACTCTAGCTCTCCTGTATGCAGACAGATCTCAAAACCACCTCTTAGACCAACTTGAACAAACTCCTCTGGCGGGAGCTCTAAGAGGTTAAACTTTGGGTTAAGTTTATACTCAGCTAAGAGTTCCGGTATAAGATGAGTCACAAAGAAGGAAGAAGAAGCAATCGAGACTGTTTTTAAGCCCTCTTCTTGGGCTTTACCTTGCTGCTCCTCTAAAGCTCTCATAGCATCTTTAATGGCTTTAAACCTTGGTAAAAACCTTTTTCCTGCAGCTGTTAAGGTCAAGCCAGAAATAGAGCGTTCAAAAAGCTTTATCCCAAGCCTGGATTCTAAAGTTTTAACTAATTTAGAGATTTGCCCAGGTTGAACCTGACGTCTTCTAGCAAGCTCTCTTACACTTAAGGCCTTTGTAAGCTCTAAAAAAATCTCTATATCCCTAAGCTTTAGATCTGATATTTGAAATTCTTCTATGTTTCCATTTTTAGTACTCATGTTGCTTTTTGTACCACTATACGAACAAACTTCAATCATTTAGTTTGCAGTTAAGGGCGTAAACCCATTTTAAAACGAGGTTTAAAAAGAGAGCAAAAAAAACAAAGGAGATTAAATAAGATGAAAAATTTAAATAGAAGAGGTTTTTTAAGAGGTACAACCAAGCTAGCCTTAGCTGGAGCTGTTACAGCAAAGATAATGAAGCCCTCTAAAGCTTTTGCTGAAGGTGAGAGTGGCCTAGAGATTGAGAGTGAAATCTCATTTAATCATGGCCATGAATTAGAACTCACAGTACCAGACTTAATCGCTCGACTTAGGCAAACACAGGTTAGTGAAGCAAACACAGTGATAAGCATTCAAGGGCAAAGCCATCCACATGATATTGAGCTTAGTTCAGATGAAATGATTGCTCTTATACTTGGTGAAGAGGTCACCAAAGCTTCTATAGGCGGCAGCCATAGTCATGATGTGATCATTAAATTAAATGTAAATTGAACTCCTAAAAAAGGGGGCTAAAACAAAGCTCCTTTTTAATTTTGATAGTGTCTGTAGTTTTATTAAAAACTATTTTAAAAAATCAAGTAAAACCACCGCGACTGTAACTGATATGACAACAATCGTACCCACCCTAATAATAATCTTACCAACCAGACCATCAATTTTTTTATCTAGCAATTTAACATCATTCTTCACATCATCAATTTTCTTATCAAGACGATTAATATCTTCTTTAAGTTCGCCCTTCACATCATCAATTTTTCTATCAAGAAGATTAATATCTTCTTTAAGCTCGCCCTTTACATCATCAATCTTCTTATCAAGACAACTGATATCTTCTTTAAGCTCGCCTTTTACATCATCAATCTGTTTACCAAGCTTCTTATCAAGTTGATCTATATCATCTTTTGTTGCAGCATTATCCATAA
>CALLAU010000039.1 GCA_938002015.1 uncultured Bdellovibrionales bacterium | reverse complement strand
AAGTAAGAGAATCTCAGCCCTTGAAGAAATATGCAAAACAAAGCTCCTCATAAAAAAAGGCAGAAACGTATACCTAAGTGATGAAGCTGAAAAACTCATAATGAAAACCTCTCCACTTCTTATAAAAATAAAAGATGCTTTAAGCCAAAGTAGTGAGCCAAAAAAGAGAATACAAAAAATAAAACTCGGCGTTTCTGAATCCATCTTATCTTCTTGGGGTCCTAAAAAAATCCTACCTCACTTTAAAAATAAAAATATCGAATATGAACTTCACTGCCATAGAAGCCCTACTGTACTTGATAAAGTCATGTCAGGGGAATACGACCTTGGGGTTTGTGCAGGGAAGCTTAAGAAAGATACCTCACTTATTTTTGATTTAATGACTAAAGAAGAGATGGTTCTAGTCTCTACTAAAAATACTCTTAAAGAGATCTTAAGTATTGAGGAAAACTCCTCTACATGGAGAGAAATAAAACATGAGGTTAAATTAAAAACAAACAATAGCCTTGAATCTTTTTTTTCTATCGCTCAACTTGCAAAATCAGGAATATCTAAAGGACTTATTCCTATTGGAGTTTCAAAGGAGCTCTCATTTAATAAATCTGATATTAAATCTTTAACACCAAAACTTAAGCGAAGCATTTGGCTTGTGTATAGAAAAAACCAATTAAATAACCAAGAATTTAAAATTCTAACAAACAATTTAAAAAAAATTAAACTCTAACTATGCAAAAGCGCGTCTTTCTATAAACAAGAAAAACCTAAAAGATATAAATTGTAACAAAATAAAACACAGCAAACCAAATGGAGAGAAAACCTCCTTTGGAATAAAGTGAACCATATCTTTTGACTCAAGCTCAATACCTGAAAGCGCCTTACCATATTCAGGATAGGTTTTCTTTATTTTCTCAAATGCTTCCTTGGTATCAATTGAATCTTGGTAGCCGTAGATCATACTATATTGAACAGTAAACTCTCGTTTTTGTTTAGTTGAGCCGTCTTTAATTTCTTTAGTCGGAGAACTTTTATATGCTGCTGAAAAACCTGATAGAGCAAGCACTAAAGACATAAGCGCAATATTAAAAATAAATGTTCTTTTAATGGCTTCATTAACAGCTTTTTCCTCTAGTTCATCGCTTACTTTAGTATTAGAACATACAAGAAAAGCTGACTCCCTAAGGCGACTACTAAACATCAAGGCAATTGATGAAATCAAAATACCAAGCCCCCATAAAACAAGCATAACGGCCACAAAACCTACTATTAAAGGGCGCTTCTCCATCAGTATCAGTATTTCCTCATGATCTCTAAAAATAGCAAATACAACTACTGCAAACCCAGTTAAAAGCGATAGCAAGAAATAAAATATTTTTTGAAAATCAACACTCTTCATCTATATCCACCTAGTAAATTGGCGCATGGCTTATATATGAACCCATGATCACAAGTGTTGGCAAAACAACTGGACAAATTAATATCAAAAAATTTACACTTCTTTCTTTTAGTTTAGTTAACATCTTTTAACTCCTTTAATTTTTCATTTAATTTTTTTTCAACCTCAGTTACAAAGAAAACCTTTTCTATATCCACCTTAAAAAATAACGCTATTTTAAAAGCCAACTCTAATGAAGGCGTGTACTTACCTTTTTCAATCGCATTAATTGTAGCCCTAGTTACACCAACCTCATTTGCAAGCCCCTCTTGAGTAAGGTCAAACTCCGCCCTAAAAACCTTCATCTTATTTTGTATAGACAAACTCTCTTTTTTCTTCATAAACACAATATCGGGTATATTCGACTTAATGTAAAGTATTTTTTACTTTAAATCATGTTTTTTTGACTTTATGTATAAATATCATTACATGAAGACATGCCCTGACACTCTAGCTATCTAGTTTTGACTAATAATTTAAAGGACTTAAGAGATACCCAGAGTCTGAAAGATTTGAAAATCTTTTTTTGCTTTGTAAGATGTTTGATAGTTTGTAAAGTGGTGACGAGCTAACTCTGCTGGGGACAGACTTTCATCAATACTTAAGTTTGCGATTATATCTGACCTGTAGGTAGGACCCAAGAGCACTCTATATCTATAATACAAATGACTCTTAGCTAAAAGACTCAGACTCATAATCAGATCTGGCCTATTAGGTAACGCTTTAGAGTGAATGATTAATTTAGTGTTCTTAAATCTAATATCCTCCCCATTTTTTTTCACTAGAAAACTTGAGCTCTTTAAGAATTGAACACGCTTTTTAGGGCTGTAATTAGTTATAAATTTTTTAAATCTAACATCACTTAAATATTCAAAAACAGCCGCTAAAAATCTTGAAGCTTTAGGGTTATTTAGATGTTCAATAAGTTTGATAAGTCTATTCGCGTTTACCTGTGAGATATGAATTTCTAGCCAGTTAACTAGTAAGGCCAGTAATCTTAGATCATAAGCCAAATCGTTAGAAAAAGATTCTTTGATTAAAGAAATTAAGCAATGTTCAATATTTACATTCTTTTTTGATTCTGAACTTAAAAGGAAACCTAAACCTACTAGAGACTTGGTCAAATTGTCTCCGTCTAAGTAAGTTTCATCTCTAAACACTCTTGAAAAACCCATTCTACTTAACCTTTTTTTCTTGCTCTAAAATTAAGATTAAGTCATCAAATTTTCCCCTTGCATGCTTTGGCCAGCCTGGGTGCCCATCTCTTTGAGAGACCCATTCATAAGCAGCTTCAATCTCATCTTTAGTCGGTGACATTTTAATTAGATCTCTTAAATCAACATCTCTATCTACATATGTAAAGAGTTTAGACTTTAATAAGTTACCTCTACTTAATGTAGCAAGTTTAATCGCCTCTCCTTTATATAAAGGACTTAGGCTCTCTCTCCAACCTCTAGGAAGTTCTCTTTTTAAAGACACGGGTCCGTTATTAAGCCAATTAGCCAGTAACACTTTATCACTACTAGTTTTATTAAACTCTAGCGCAAAGTCCTCAGAAGCACGTTTTATATCTGGATCTAAGACGTCTAAGTCTTGTGTTGCTCTTGAGACTACTTTTAAAAGCAGCAAAGCTCCACCTCCAATTACTATTCCAGAGAAAGTCAGGCCCTTCTTAACTAGAAATTTGTCAAATTCATTTAAAACCTCTTCTGTGAACATTTTCCTCCTTAAATTATGGTATCTTTTATAAATGATACCATAATTTAAGCTAAATATCCAGCAAAAGCTCTATATTTATGAGATTTAGAAGGCTAAAGCCTATTCTCTGATATAGATTTAAACTTTAATTCTATGAAAATATCTCTAAAACTTTCTTAGCTCTATACTTAAAAATCTTTCTAACATCAGAGGCCACTTTAAAGCCTGCAACAAGTCGTCCGGCTAGACCCACTGGTACTTTATAAATCACATGATCTCTTAAAAGTGTTCCTTCCCCAAGACTTTCAAACTCATGGGTGTGATACCATTTAGAGTAAGGGCCTTTTAGCTGTTTATCTGTAAACTTATGAGGTGGGTTCCAGTCTAAAATCTCTGTTCTCCATGAAAAAGGGATTCCATTTGATTTTAGTTTATAATCAATAAGAGTACCGCTTTGTATTTCTTCTGTACTTTTTTTCTTTACTTTAAAATTTAAAAAATCAGGGGTTAAAACTTCTAAGTTTTTTTCATCCTTAAAAAAATCAAAAGTCTTCTCTAAAGTTTCTAAAACCCAAAGCTCTTCATAAACTTCTCTCTCACCTATTTTTAGTTTAGTAATAGACTCTTCTAAAGCCTCATCAATGGTTTTAAACTTAAAATCATAACCTAGTTCAACAGCTCTTTTAGGTAGGACTCTATGAGATCTTAAAAGCACTTGAGCCATTTCTCCATATAAAGCTTTAAGCGCAAAAGAAGGAACCGGAGGAGAGATTAAACAAACGTTAAGTTTTTTTGCTAAAAGCTTTGTAAAATCTTTGTTTGTAATAGGATCTGGTGATGTAGCATTAAAAACACCTGAGTAATCAGTATTATCAAGAGCCTCTATAAATAATCCAACAAGATCTTTTACATGGATAAAGCTCATATACTGCTTTCCACTTCCAAGTCTTGCACCAGCTCCACTCTTAAAAAGAGTAGACATTTTTGAAAGTGCTGAGCTTAAGTGACCTAAAACTACACCAATTCTAAAGTTAACTACCCTACAATCAACATTTTCTCGGCTGACCTCTTCCCAGTCCTTACAAAGTTTACCGATAAAACCCTCATGAAGTTTTCCACTTTCTTCAGTAATAACCTCTGCTCCACCATCAGCATAATAACCAATAGCAGAAGCTGATAAGACAACTTTAAGAGATGATTTATCAAGGTTTTTAATTAAATCAGAAGTTAACTTAATGCGAGAGTCTCTAAGTTCTTGTTTGTATTTCTTAGTCCATCTGCCGCCAGCAACTGAAGCTCCGGCGAGATTAATAACAGCATCTATTCCATGAAGCTTTGAAACTTCTTCTAGCTTCACTAGCTTACAAGGAAAACTTACCTTTAACTTTGAACTTTCAGGGTTTCTTGTGACTCCATAAATTTCATGCCCACGTTTAACAAGTTCTTTACATAAAAACTGAGAAACATAACCTGTAACACCAGTGACTAGAATCTTCATACAAGCTCGCTCCTCGTTAATTATTATTTTTAATTTAATTTATTCTATCTTACTTTTACTTAAGCAAAGAAAACTTATTCCACGCTGACATATCAATTGAAGCAAGCTTTATCATAGCATTTAAGTGTTTTTGCGCTTGTTCAACTAAAGCTCCAAACTGCTCAACTCTTGCTCTATCAATTGAGTAATCTGATTGATCAATACTCTCACCAACCTCTTCCCATTTTTGATAGATTTTATTAAGTAAGACAGACTCCCTTGTTCTTAAAACCTCAGTAATTACTGAAACAACTTTTGGGTTTATTTTATAGGTTAAAGTGCCCATATCACTTTTACCCTCTTGTTGTGTGATGACATCATACTTAAGAAGATCATTAATTGTCATACTAACTAAAGCTTTAGAAATACTTAGCCTTTTCATTAATGCTGGAGCATCTAAAGGCTCTGGTGAGAAAAACAAGTGCGCCCAGATTTGCCCATGAACTTTTTTAAAACCAAAATACTTAATAAAACAACCTACAAGCTCAATAAGCTCATCAAGTTCTTTTGGCAGTGCAGTCTCTTTACTCACTTCATCACTCATCTATTAAAAGCTCCATAAAGTTAAGGTTTACATAAGTATAAACTATTAAACATTAATGCTTTTAAGCCTCAAGAAACATCTCGTAATCTACTCTATCAGCTACTGAGCTATGCACAAAACTCTTTAAAATGCCTTCTTTATTAACTAAAAAAACTCCCGGCATCTGAGTTCCATCACCATCAAGAAGGCCAATGCCATGTTTTGCAACACCACTAAAGCCTCTTAATATAGATTTAAAGCCAAAAAGCTGAGTAAAGCTTCCTTTGTTTAAACCAAAAATTCTATAAATAATGGATTTTGGATCAGAAATATGACCCACTCCCTCTAAACCATACTGCCTAAGAAGCTCATCACCCTTAGTAAATGAAGACATATGTACCACTAATAAGCCTATAGACTCACCTTTAAGGCTCTTTTTAAACTCTCCCAGGTCCTTAAGCATCTCTCGACAGTATGTACAGCCAGAATGCCTTACAAAGCTTACAATAAGCTTTTTATCTGGTTGATCAGTAAAATAAGACGCTACAGACTCGTTATGGTTATCTTTTGCCTCTAAAAACCTACTCCACTTCATCTCAACACTCACCTCTAACTAAAAAAACCAATAAATAACACAAGTCGCTACTTGTTTACATTTTCTTGAACTACAATTTAACTATAAAAGAAAGGTTTAACAAGGCAGATGAAGAAATTTCCACTCACACTACACTGGTTTAGACGTGACCTGCGCTTAGATGATAATAAGGGTCTTTTACAGGCTCTAAAATCAAATCATCCCGTTTTAGGACTCTTTATATTTGATTCTAAAATCTTAAGTAAACTCCCTAAAAAAGACGCCCGCCTTGAGTTTATCCATGAAAATTTAAAAGAAATGAATGAAGATCTCAATGAGCTAGGCTCAGGTCTTTTAACAATGCATGGAGACCCTGAAGAAATATGGAAAAGCCTTTTTAAAACATATGACATAAAAGAAGTCTTTACTTGTACAGACTATGAACCCTACGCCATTAAAAGAGATGAATTTGTAAAAAAGATTTGTGAAAAAAATAACGCCACTTTTAAATCAGTTAAAGATCAAGTTATTTTTGAAAAAAGTGAAGTCACTAAAGACGATGGAAAACCTTATACGGTATACACACCTTATAAAAACAAGTGGCTTAAGACATACAATAAAGACATGCTTAAAAGTGTTGATTGCAAAAAATACTTTAATAATTTTTTAAGTATTGCAAAAAAAGATCAGCCAAAGTTTCCAAGTCTTAAAGACCTTGGCTTTATCGAGTCAGGCATACCTTTTCCTAAAAAGGCTGTTAAAAAAGATATCTTAAAAGACTATGACAAAAATAGAGATTTCCCCTCTATTAAAGGCACCTCACTTTTAAGTGTTCATTTAAGGTTTGGCACAGTAAGTGTGAGAAAGTGCTATCAAGCTGCCTTAAAGCTTAATAAAGTTTGGATGAGTGAACTTATTTGGCGAGAATTTTTTATGCAGATTCTTTACCACTTCCCACATGTAAAAGACTCTGCTTTTAGAGAAAAATATGACAAAATACCTTGGAGAAATAACAAAAAAGAATTTAAAGCCTGGTGTGAAGGTAACACAGGTTACCCTATAGTTGATGCAGGAATGAGAGAGCTGAATCAAACAGGTCATATGCATAACCGTGTTAGAATGATCACAGCAAGTTTTTTATGTAAGCACCTTCTTATAGACTGGCGCTGGGGTGAGAAGTATTTTGCTGAAAAACTTCTCGACTTTGATTTATCAGCAAATAATGGAAACTGGCAGTGGGCAGCAGGAACTGGTTGTGATGCCTCCCCCTATTTTAGAGTTTTTAACCCTCACACACAGTTTGATAAGTTTGATAAAAAAGCACAGTACGTTAGAAAGTGGGTTCCTGAATTTGAAACTGAAACTTACGCAGAACCTATTGTTGAGCATAAAACGGCAAGAGTTAGAGCCATTGAAACTTACAAAAAAGCTCTTAGCTAAAATTGATTTAAAAAAACTTTTGTAGCACAGTCTCTATTTTTACGACAGCGTCTTTTGCTTCATCATAGCTTAAAACTCTTAAATCAGAAGTTACTTGCTCCATCTGTACACCATATGAAATAACTTCTTTTAAGTGTCTCTTCACCTGCATGAGGATATCACCTAAAGTGTCTTCGTAATCTGGAGATAATAAAGCCTTAATCCTTTTATTAAACTTTAATGGCCTTCTCGTAAAAACAATCACATCCCCTATATCAGTTGATACAGTCACACGAAAGTGACTCATTCCACTATTTCTAGGAACCTTTGAAATAGTTATGTTTGATGAGAACAATCTACTGCCTCTTAAGCTAAAACTTTTATTATCTTTCTTAAAAACTTTTAAAGCCTCTTTAAAACCAATTTTTAAATCCTTAGAAACAAGATGAACCATAGAAAGCTCATTATTAAAAAGATCAGCTACATCCTCTTCAGGAAGAGAGAGCTGCACAGCTTCTTCAAAGATGGATTTATAAGAAGCAAAAAAAGCTTCAATCTCTTCAACACTTAGATACACATAACCACTATCACCAGCAGATGTTACTCTATCTTTAATAATAGCATCTGAAACATACCCCTTATTAACAAGACCCATTCTATAAGAAGATCTTAGAACGTGAATTTTTTCATGAGCTTCATTAGAACCTAATACCCCTTGATAAACTGCATCTAATGATAGACCCACAGCTACTGGGACCATAAAGCTTTTACTATCAATTAAAAAAGCATGCGATTTACTTAAAATCATTAAAAGAGGATCATAAATAAGTGCTGTATTAAAATCAGCTTCAAGAAGTCGAGCATACTCATTAAAAGGATGTTTATTCATAGCGGCACCACTTAGAATAACGATGACATCATTTCTTCTTTCATATTCAACACCTTGGCTTTTAAATTCATGCTCAACAGCCTCAAGGTGTAAATCTAGTGCCATATCCTGACTCAGTTGCCCCATACTATCTTCAAGAAGTTCAAACGTTTCGTATAAGTAATCCTCTGTAAGCTCTTGCTCTAAAGAGATCTCATCAAGTAGTGACTTACAAGTTTGAGAGAAAGAAACTAAAGGGATTATAAGAAAAAGTATAAGTATTAAAAACTGAGCAATATAGTTTTTAATACTTATACTTTGGCTATCTTTTAAAGAAAACATACTGTCAATTAATAGCAAGATCCATTCCACAACTTATATTATAAGATCAAGAGTCTAAAGCTTTTCTATATTACTTCATTTAAAGTTCAGGCACTTCACAGTGACAATATACGGCTTCTAAAAAAGCAAATTTTAAGACTTTAAACTCAACTTCACTACCGTTTCTAAGTGATAAGTCTGAGGAAACATATCTAAGCCTTGAACAGATTTTATATCATACATTTCATTAGTTAAGACACTTAGATCTCTTGTTAGAGTTGCTAAGTCACAACTTACGTAAACTATGTTCTTTGGCTTAAGTCTTTTAATTTCTTGTATTACAGCTTCGCCTGCTCCATCACGTGGGGGGTCTAAAATAATAAGTTCAGGAGACTTGTTAGTTTCTTTTAAAAATTTTAAAACATCTTTAGCTAAAAATGTTATTTCCGTGTTTTCTTCATCTGCCTTTTCTTTAGCTTTTTTTACTGAAACTTTACTTAATTCTACACCCGTTATCTTTACCTCTTTAAATAAGGAGTTTACGGGAAATGTTATGTTACCTTCTCCACAATAAAGATCAAAAACTTCTTCAGGCTTTAAATCTTTTATTAGTTTTATTAAATAAGTTTTAAGCTTTTCATTTTGTTTAGAGTTTACTTGAGAAAATAAGTTTAAATCAGCAGGTCTTTTACCACCTTCATATATATGAATCTCTCCACTTTCATCTTTTGCTATTTCAAGTCTTCTCTCTTTCTCTGCTTTAATAAGTTCGGGAAACTGAGCCACAAGCTCTTCTTCAGCAATAAGACAATCTTTAATAGATACAAGTGAATGTGTTTTAGCTTTTAAAAAACCTAACTTATTCTTTTTTTGATGAACTTGAATACGGTTTCTATACCTATACTCATTATCAGAAGGTTCAACTTGAATACCTTCTTTAAAACCAAGGCGGCTAAACTCATGAGTGAGAAACTTACTTTTTTGATTAAGCTGCTCTTGATATGAAACCATTTGCCACTGACACCCCCCACAGTCATTAAAAAATGCACAAGGTGGCTCTACTCTATGCTTTGAAGGTTTAATCACCTCTAAAAGCTCAGCCTCAGCATACCTCTTTTTTACTTTCGTTAACTTAACTTTAATCTCATCCTCAGGAACAACTAAAGGTACAAAAACAACCACGCCATCATCTGTTCTACAAATACCTTTACCACCGCCTTGAGAAAGCCGCTCAACTTTTAATTTAAGCTCATCACCAGATTTAAAGGAATGCTTTTTATTAGACTTATCTAATTTCTTACTCTTATCTCCCTGCAGTTCGTCGTTAGTATTTTGCTTCATTTATTTTAGAACATCCATACAAACACTTTGAGATCTTATTATAAGATCAGGGTTAACAGGCTGAGGCAGGCGACTTACATTAACAACCATTCTTGTTACAAAAGGTATCAGAGGCTTAAAGCCTTCTTCATTTAATAAATATTGAAAGACATAATCAGGAGACCAGCCTGGTTGATTTTTTTTTACTTTATAATTGTTCTCCCAAACCTTTCCAGAAAAGCTCATTTTAGGCTTAGGAGGTATATTTAAAATTTGTCCTACAAGTTTTGAACAATAAGAACTTACTCTCGATTTAAAACTATAGCTTCCATCAAAAGCTAAGCCTAGACAGGACTCTATATCTGATAGCTTTATTAAAGGCCTGTTATAATCTTCTAACACTTGTGTGACTAAACCAAACTTTGGGGGCAGACCTAATGTAAGCCTTGTTCCACCTAATACAGGGTGTGAATGAAGCCACCTTCCATCTTCAATTTGAATTGCTAAATGATAATAGGTGCCTTGAGGTTCTAAAATCAGTTTTTTACCAAGTAGCTGAGCTTCTAAAAAAGCAACTCTAACCTGCGCAAAAGACACACTTGAAAAAAGGATGCAAATACTTAAGCTTGTAAATAACAACTTCATTGAATAGTTAATATACCTTTTTTGAGCTAAAAATACCCAGCTAACTACCTGAATTCGTAATCTTTTCAAACCTTAATCATCATTTCATATTGACTAAAAGCTATATTTATAGGCTTTTACTAGAGTATGTGGTCACTTAACCTATCTAAAGAAAATTTTAAGTTCTCAGGAGCTCACTTTACGACTTTCTCAGCTGATCAAGCTGAAAGGCTTCACGGGCATAACTACTATGTTGAAGTCAGCTTAAAAGGTAAAAACAGTAGCCTAAACCACGGCATGATCGTAGATCTTCAAGTTCCAAAAGAGATGGTAAAATCTTGCTGTGATGAGATGGATGAGAAAGTACTTATTGCCAAGAACAACCCTTTTACAAAGATTAAAGACAGTAATGATAACCTTGAAGTCAGCTTTTCAAAAAAGCTCTACTCTTTTCCAAAAGATGACTGCTTTATCCTGCCTTCAGAAAACGTTACTATTGAAGAACTTGCTAAATACATTTCTGACAAGCTAGAAAACTCTTTTAAAGACTTGCCACTTTCTTCATATGAAGTTCGTGTATATGAAACAAGAGGGCAATCTTCTAGTTTCTTAAGGGAGCTTTAAGTTTTATGGAAATGTCTTTTCGCTACCGTTTTGAAGCAGCACACAGATTCACTCAAGGTGCTACAAAGTGCTCAACTCCTCATGGCCACACTTGGTGGATAAACTTAAGTCTTTCTCACTCTGTTCATCTTATTAAAAGTGATACTAATTTCTCCTGGGACTTTGCTGACTTAAAAAAAGAATGGAAGTCTTTTGTAGATGGATGCTTAGACCATAGTTTTATTTGTAATGAAAAAGACCCACTTCTTGAGCCTCTTTTAAAAATCAACTCTGAATCTAGAATTTTAAAAACTCCAGGAGATCCAACAACTGAAATCTTAGCAATTTTATTTTTAAAAAAAGCTCGAACACTTTTTAAAAAGTTTGAAGGTGTTGAGGTTTTAAAACTTACTTTAGAAGAAACCCCTACAAACTCTATTTCTCTATCTAGTAAAGATCTTAACGAAATTTCTAAAGACTATTTAAATAAAGATAATATGTGGTGGAATAGTGAAGACCCTCTGGTGAGATAAAGAGCTGACTCTCGTGTTATTCCCGAAAATGCTAGCCTTTCTAAAGTGACAATTTGTGGCTCCACAGCTCCAGCTTAGACAGTCTTAATATGTTTTCTAATGATAAATTACTCGTGAGACATTATTCAAGTGAGCATGATTCATGCAGCTGTTAGTGGGTAAGGAGAACCATATGAAATTTTTAATTCCACTTTTTGTAATGATAGTATCAAACTTAGCATATAGCCATACTGATGATTTGTTCAAAGACTCAAACTTAACTTTGATCTCAAGTGCGCAGAGCTCAATAAGCTATATGAAAAATCCAGACCGCGTTTTGGGTGAGCATACAGTTTCCGAGCTTCAAAAGTATACTTGTGGACAACTTGGAGAACTTGCTGCTTATGCTTATACTTTGCAAGGGAACTGGCTAAACGTAAATGAGTCCCAACACCCCAAAAGTACATTAATCCTTGATTTTGCGGTTGAGATCGTGAATCAGGTATCTGATCTCAGAATCGAGAGTTGCCACAGAGGAAATTTTAATATTGGTGAAGTATTGTCGTTTGCTGACAGGTCATCAGCAAAACTTGCACTTATCCAGTCAGCACTAAACTCTAACTAAAATTTAATACTCGGTAAGCACTATTAATTAATCTAATAAGTTTTAGATCTAAGGAGCTTTTCTAAAGAATGAAAGGCTCTCTTGATTTGGTCACAAGGCTTCTTATTTTTGATCAAAGGTCAGACAAAAGAAACACATTCTAGAATACCGAATAACAATGACCGCTGCTAATAGCTAATATTATGTATAGATTAATAACAGCGGTTCAAAGATTAATAATAAACCCTCATTCCAAAATTTAAACTACTGTTTGTGTAATCAAAGTCATAGTTATCAAAAACATTATCATCTTCCATTTCTAAGAACACTGAAGACATCAGCTTATATTCTGCAAACAAACCGACTTTTTGACTTGGTCTAAACTCTCCACCAAGAAGCCCTTGAAATGATAAAGCTGACCCACTAGCTGAATTAAAATTACCATCACTTACAGACACTGCTAAAGTTCCTATCCCAACCCCTGCATATAGATAACTAAATGGTGAGATTATAGTTCTAAAAAGAACATTCGCGTTAACTCCAACAGCAGCTACAGAACCACCATCTGGGCTTCCATCAACTGTTGCTATATCATTTACAGCTGCTACAAACTCTGCTTCAAAAGCTATTGCATGATGCTCAACACCTACTCCTACAGTAAAGGGCAAAAAAGTAGCACTTTCATAAGTTAAATCTGA
>CALLAU010000038.1 GCA_938002015.1 uncultured Bdellovibrionales bacterium | reverse complement strand
GCTTTAACATCTTTAGCTGTTCCAACTATAGGAGCTCCGGCTGCAAACTTATGCCCACCTCCGCCAAGAGATTCAGCTAGTGGTCTAACAGATTGGCTGTTGTTTGATCTAAAGCTTAGTTTTCCAGTAAGGTCTTTGTTCATACGGTGAAAAACGGCTATTTGTACAGGGTTAATTCCAGCTACAAAATCTACAACATCAAGAATTTCATCAACAATAAGATCATGATCTTTCATCTGCTGTTCTGATACTGAAAGAAAAGCATACTTATCATTTTCAAAAAATTCGATTTGTTTAATGATATCAGATAAGAAGTAAGCCTTATTTTTCTTATAATTTGCAAAAAGACTTTTGTTAATGTTTTCTGAGTCAAAATCATAATCTAGTAGATCAGCGCCTATAGTGTGAGATACGGAGTTGTTTCTAACATATTTAAAAACTTGAGTATCAAAAGCAATGCTCGTATAAAGTGCTTCAGCTATCTCATCATTAAAAGTCACATTAAGCTCTTTTAAAAGTCTATAAACAATTTCTCCAGTACTTGCTGCTGTTTCATCAAGAAGTGACATAGCTGCCGGCTGAGGGCCGTTATCTAAAAGAGGGTGGTGATCTATAAATAATGTATGCTTACAGTTTTCAACAAGTTGATTAAACATACCGTCTAAGAGTCTTTTATCATTTGTATCAAGAATAAGACTTAGATCCCATTCATTCTTTAATTCAACTTCTTGATAAAGTTCAACGTTTTTTAAAGCACTTAAAAAATCATATCTTTTTGGCGGTCTATCAACATGTAAAAGTTTAACCCTCTTGCCCATTTGAGTAAGTGCATGAAAGAGTGCTGCTTCACAACCAAGACCATCACCATCAGGAGTTTTATGAGTTGTAAGAATCACAGACTTTGATTCTTTAATCAGATTAATAAGTTCTTTAAAATCTAGTTTTTTCATAAGTTGCAGTAATTTATTAAAGTATTTAAGAGATCAAAAGTCAGCTTTTTTAGCTCTAAAGCTGACTAAGACCTAGTGTTGCAAGCCCAAGAAATGAGAAGAAACAGAAAATATCGGTTAAAGTTATTACTAAAACACTGCTGCTTACAGCTGGGTCTTTTCCTAGACTTTTAAGAATAATAGGAATAGTTGCGCCTAAAGTTGCAGCTATAAGTGAGTTAATAGCCATTGAAATTCCTAAAATTGCTCCAACTGCGAAATTTTGCTTCCAAACATAAACAATAAGCACAGAGATAACACCTGTTGTAAGACCGAGTGAAACTCCAGTGGTGACTTCTTTTAAAATAGCTTTTGAGTAACTGATGTAATTAAAATCACCAGTGGCTAAACCCCTTGTTACAACTGTAAGTGTTTGAACAGCTGTGTTTCCTCCAAGAGCAGCAGCTACGGGCATAAGGATGGCAAGGATTGTGTGCTTAGCAAGTGTTGGCTCAAAGAAACCAATTACAAAACTGGCAATACAGGCTAAGAATAAGTTTAAAACAAGCCAGGGTACTCTGTTAAGGTAGGAAAGGCTTGCTTTCATCGTAACAGAGTCCATTTGTTGTAGACCAGCTTGAGCGTAAATATCGGCAGTTGCCTGATCTTGGATTTCATCGACAACGTCATCTACTGTAACAAGACCAATCATTCTAGATTTTTCATTAACAAGCGGAAGGGCCACAAAATTCTCACTTTGAACAATTTGAATCGCTTCTTCAATAGGAGCCTCAGGTGTTACAGAAAGAACATCTCTGTTTACGAGTTGATCAAGGGGAGTCTTCTTTTCAGCTTTTGCAAGTTCTTTTAAAGAGACAACACCTATAAGCTTATTCTTTGGAGTAAGGCAGTAGAGGTAATACATTTGCTCTTCTTCTTTTGCTTTATCTCTTATGTAATCAAGGGCTTGTTGGGCAGTGAGCTCAATGGGTAGTGTGAAAAACTCAGTTTGCATAACTCTACCACAAGAGTCCTTCGGGTATGCAAGATACTGTTTTAGTTTTTTAGTTCTTGAAAGTTTAGGGAGCAGTTCTTCAGTGGCTTCTTCACCTAAAACTTCTAAAAAGTAAGTAGTTTCGTCTAGATCTGCAGAGTTTAGAATTTTAATAATATCGTCTTCATCTAGACCTTTAAAGATTTGATTTAAATTGGCCTCAGGGATGTATTGTAGAGATTCAAAAAACTCAGGGTGACCTTTAACTACGCTTAATTTTGAGGAGATCTGCTCATGAGACGATAAAGCTAGCCACTGGGCTAGCTCAGAAACATTAAGGTCTAAAAAGTCCTGACTATTGACTGGTGGCATTTTGACCTGCTTTTTGAGAGAGAAACTTGTTAAAAACTTGAATAATTCCGGCATCTTAAGAAAAAGCTCCTGTTGCAAAAAGAAGGGTTTGAACTATAATCATTATTTTAATATAAGATTGCGTTTAGTTTAAATAGTTTTATCTTTTATAGGCTATTTAATTCTTTAGGAGGTCAAGGTGGATAAACATCCAATGACAGTAAATGGTAAGCAGATGCTAGAAACTGAGCTAAAGAAACTCTTACAAGAAGAGCGTCCAGCTGTGATTAAAGCAATTGAAGAGGCTAGAGGCCATGGTGATTTAAGTGAAAATGCTGATTATGATGCTGCAAAAGAAAAGCAAGGTTTTATTGAGTACAGAATTGGTGAGATCCAAGGGAAATTAGCTGTAGCTGAAGTTGTAGATCCAAAAGAAATCAAGTCAGATAAAATTGTTTTTGGGGCAACTGTAAACCTTTTGGATTTAGACGCTGATAAAGAGATCACTTATAAACTAGTGGGTGTTGATGAAGCTGATATTAAAAACGGGCTTTTATCTGTCTTTTCTCCACTTGGAAGAGCTTTGATTGGCAAGAAGAAAGACGACGTTGTAGAGTTTAGTTCTCCAAAGGGCGATAAAGAATACGAAGTTGTTAAGTTTGAATTTAAATAAAAAGTACAAACTCTATTTAGAGAAAATGGGATAAATGCAAAACTCAAAACTAAAAGGCCTGGTAGCAGGCTTTTTTTCTTTGTTATTCTTCTTTATTCTCCTAGCAGGAGGAACCGGTCTTATTTTTTCTCCTGATAAAGTAAGCACGTGGATTAAGAAGGGTTTAAATTCAGCTGATATTAAGGGTCTTGAAGTAGAGTTTGAGCGAGCTAAGACAACCTGGACAGGCTCTTTTAGGCATCCTTTTGGTGTGAAAATTACAGGTGTTGAACTTAAACTAAAAAAAAATGAGTGTAAGACTCAAAAAGTAAATTTTAAAAGCTTAATAATTCCATTCTCTATAACTCAGGCTTTAAATAAGAAAGTTGAACTAGGTGTTCTTAAAGCTTATGGAGGGAGTTTAAGTTCTGATGTTACATGTGTAAAGTCAGTTTTAGACAAAGAAAAAGATAGTTCTAAAGAAAAGTCTAAAAAGAACTTAGAGTTAGAAAATAGAATTGAAAATAAAATTCTAGATTTTGTTTTAAACCTTCAGGAGATAAAAGCTTTAGAGCAAAGAGAGTCCTTTAGTTTAAGAGGTGTTTTAATCTCAGACTTTGAAGTTTTCTCTAGTGAGCATAAAGGAAATGAACACAGTCTGTATATTGATCGTATAAAAGTGGGTGTGATCTCATTAGATACTTTTGAAGGTGAGCTTCAAGGAGCATATGCAGTAAAAGAGCTTGAAACACAAAAAAAGCATAATATTAAGTTAAAGGGTGATTTTAATATTGATAATGGTTCTGCTTCTTTTAAAATTGATGGTAGAAAAAAAGAGGGTATTTTTGCACTTGAGTTTAAAGCACCTTTTTGGAAGAGCAGTGATAAAAAGCCTTTTGCTAAAATAACATTTAAAGATTTTCCAGTAAGCTCTGTTGTTGATATATTTGGTTTAGACCTTAAATTCTCAAAAGAAAAAAAGAGAGCTTCATGGTTAAACTGTAATTTAACAAGTTCTTTTAAAAGTGAAAGTATTTCTTTAAAATCATCTTCGTGTTTTATTAAAGGAAATTTAGGCAATTATAACATCACTTCAGGACTTGATTTGGACTGGGAAGATAAAAAGAGGTGGGTGTTAAATAAGGCTATAGACGTTAAAATTTCTAATGTTTTCTTAGGAGATATTTACCCTGTTTTTGGAAGAAGAGGGCCGAATGGAATTTTTGGAGAGTTTGGTAAGCTTAATATAGATTTAAGTGTGGTGAGTTTTGATAGTGCTTATGCTGAGTTTGAGCTAAGAGATTTTACTATTCTTTTTAGAAGTAAGGGTGTGAGCTCATTTCAAAGAGGAAAATCTGCTAGAGGAACTGGGGCTATAGTAAGTAAAGATAAGTTTGAGTTCTCAATTGAAGAAATGGATTTAGAAAATGGAGAATTTGAAGGTTCAATAAATGGAGTTTTTGATCTTACAAAGAGTGAGTTTGAACTTAATTTTGAAATACCTCATATTCTCTTAAACCCTAAAATTGGTAAGAAGCTTTTTCAAACTGAAATTGGGTTTTTTGAGTTAAACGGAGAAGGAAGGTTTAATTATAAAGATTCACTCCAAGATGTAAAAATTGTCTTTGGCTTTGATGAAATAAAATCTAAGAACTGGGGTTTAAACAAAGTAAAAATGCCTTGTGTTATTTTAAATAAAACAATGGACTGCAGGTATAGCTTAACATCACTGTCTCTTTCTCAAGAGGTTTTAAATAGCTTAAATTTAGAAGATGAGGCTGTATTTAGTAATTTAAAAGGAAGTTTGAATTACTATAAAAGAAAGCTTCTTATTGAAGCTAGAAAAGAAAACGAAAAAAATAATCTTCTTAAAGCGAGCTGGACACAAGACGTTGGTCTAGAAGGAGAAATTCTCTTAAACGATGGTTCCCTTAAAAAGCTTAATTTCAGGGACTTTAAGTGAGTTTCACTAGACGTTAATGCCCTAAGGTAAGTGACAAATTAGAGAAAATTTTTGATGCTTAAAGGGTGAAAACCCGATCTCTTTTATTAATTTTTATATGTTTAAGTTCTTTTAGTTTTCAA
>CALLAU010000037.1 GCA_938002015.1 uncultured Bdellovibrionales bacterium | reverse complement strand
CATACTGACTTGCCCCACTTACTGCTGGCCAATTCACTTTAATAAAACTTGCGTTTTGTACTGATAAACTTAAATTAACAGGTGCTGTTGAATCTGTTCTTGTTGCAGCAATAGTATTTGATAAAACACTCTCTGTCAGGTCTGCAAATCTAGATTTTACTCTATAGTAGTAACCATTATTAGCTACTGGAGTTAGATCAGTATAAGAATTGGACGGGGCAATTCCAATACTTGAGTATGGTCCGTTAATATCTTGTGCTCTATATACAACATAATCTGTAGCTGTAGGAATAGCTGTCCAGCTTAAAGCAATGTCTGTAGCTGTTGGACTTGCTAAAAGGTCTCCTATCTTACCTTCTCTAAAAGAAACTATATTAGAATCTACTGATTCAGTACTTCCCCAAACACTTGTTACTTTAAAATAATTCATTCCCTGACTTAAAGCTGCGCCAAGAACAAATGAGTTTGAAACATAATAAAGTGGAGAGTATGGACCACCAAGACTAGTTGCATGATAAACCTGAAAACCATTGTAATGAGTTGGTCTTGTCCAATCAAGTTGAAGTCTATCCCCACTTTCTATATATGTTGCTGTTAAATTCGTAGGGTTAGTTGGGGCTAGATCAGCTGAGCCACTTTCAACACTTGTTGGGTAACCTACATAAACTCTGTCACCACCACCATCAGTTATATAACCTTGTACGTAATAAAAAGCTCCATCCCCATTTATAACACTTGAATCAGTAAAAATATTACCTGTAATATCTGCAGCAACAATACTAAAATCATCATCTATATCACTTGCCTTATAAACATTGTAATGGATCGTAAAGCCTGAAAGTTCAGTTCCTAAACTTGGAGTTGACCAAGTAAGAACAACTTCAGAATCTCCTGGAGAAATAGTTAAACTTGGAGCATTTGAAGAGTAAAAACCTATTGTGTTAGATTCCGTTGAAGCAAAAGTCCCCCATTGACTCGCTATAGAGAAATAATGTCTGCCAGCAGAATTTAAACCACATTGATCATAATAGTGCGTTGATGGTGAAGCCACTACGTTATTTGTATTCTTATACTGGCTTCTATAAACTCTATAATTGGTAAAGTAAGAAGACCCCGTCCAACTAAGCCTAACACCTCTTGCACCGCCACAAGCTGAATTACTTTCCATTGGCGTTACCTTTAGATCAAGTGGAGCTGCTGGCTGTGGTCTTGGAACAACAGAAGCTATATTTGATCTCATACTTAAACCCGAAGGATTTGTAGCCTCTATAAGATAATAATATGTTTGGTTATTAACAACAGCATCATCTTGGTATGATGTTGTTAATATATCAGTTCCTATTCTTTCAAAAGGACCTCCATAATTAAGAGATCTAGAAAGTTTATAGGCCATGTTTTGTGGAAAGCCACTCCAAGTTAAAGTAACAGTAGCATCGTAACCTGTAGCTGTTAAACTTGCAGCTGGAACTGATGGAGGAGAAACTACAGTTTCACTTACAACTGATGAATTTTGACTCCTCCCAGTTGAATTACTTGCATAAACTCTATAAAAATACTCTGTATTATCACTTACAAAGTAATCTCTAAAAGAATTTGAAGCTTGATTAGCATTAATAACTGTAAAGGGACCAGTTGAAGAAAGGGATCTTTCAATAGAGTAAGACGGTGCTGGACTAGCAATTGTGTCTGGAAACCATGTTAAGTTTATTGATCCATCAGAATTAACAACTGCATTTACACTGCTTGGAGGTAAGTCATGGTGTCTAAAGCTTGTAAGAGATGTACAAGCAGATTGAGTACCAACTTCGTTAACAGTTAAAGCATAGAGGTCTGTAATCTGATTTAAACCAACCGTAACAGGAACACCTGTAGAATCAAATAAAGCAGGATCTGCATTTGTGAGCTCATTTGTACAACCAGGATCATCATATACTATAATACTTACTCTATTCATAAAATCAGAACTCGTACCATATGCTCCTGTAATACTAATATCTGGATTATATGACGGACTACCAGGGCTTGCTGATAAAAACTGAGGAGCTGCAGGAACTCTGTTATTGTGTATATAATCTGTTAAGTAAGTGCAGTTAGAAACGTTCCCTGCCGCATCTTCAGTTCTTCCATAAATTTGTGTTAAACCATTAGCTGCAACATTAATAACTAAACCTGGAGTATTATAGTCTGCAGGTGTTCCTTGTCCTAAACGACTTACACATGAAGGACTATCATAAAAAGAAACCTCTAAAGGTTGCAGCTGACTAGAAGGGTTATGTAATGAGTCTCCAGTAATAGTTGGAGTAATAGACATATTATTTGGTGAAACAGGAGATACCGCTGTATAAGTTGGATCAAGAGGTGGAATAGTATTATGTATGTACTGAGTTAGTAAAGAACAGCTTGAAAGGTTTCCGTAGATATCTGTTGCTTGTGCATAAATATCGTTTGTTGAATTAAGAGGTAGATTCACCGTGACACCAGAAGATACAAACTGCCCTCTTGAACCTCCACCTAAACTATTTGTACACGTATTCTCACTATATAAATTAACACTTTGAATTGAACTATCAGCTGTTCCTATAACAGAGGGTGTGTTTGAAGAGTTTGATGGAGAAGCTGGAAATGTTGCAAAAAAAGCTGGATCAGGTGAAGCTGCACTTGAATGATCATAACTTGCATGAAACTCACATGATGAAACATTTCCTTCTAGATCAGAAACAGTTGTATATATTGATGTTGTTGTATCTGCTCCAACGGTTAGCTGTATACCTGCATTCTCATAATCAGTTGCAGAACCCTGGCCAATTAAACTTAAACACCCAGCATCATCATAAAAATTAAGCTGAACAGTTCTTGAAGCTGCGTCTCCTTGTATAAAAGGAGTCGTGCTTTGGTTGGTAGGAGATGTCGGAACTGTTGCACTAAATAATGGTGAATTAGGTGGTATAGTATTATGTGAGTATGAAGTAAATGAAACACAGTCTGATTCATTCCCTGCTTCATCAAAAGCTCTGCCATAAATTTGAGTGGTATCATTAGCACCAACACCAACTGCTATACCACTTCCCTCAAACTCAGCTTTTGTACCTACACCAAGACTCGTTAAACAAAAGTTTGAATCATAAAATCTCATTGTATCTGTATCTATAGAACTCGTTCCTATAATACTTGGAGAAGTTGTTTGATTAGTTGGTGATACTGGGTTTGCACTACTATAAGACGGATTATCTGGAGGAACATCATCATGTGTATAACTTCCAAGAAGAGCACAAACTGAAGGTTGAGCCATATTATCCATTGATTTAGCATAAATTGTAATCGTTGAGTTTAAACCCATTGATATCTGAAAACCAGTTGATGAAAAATCAGCTGGATCCCCATCAGCAAGAAGAATCGAACATGCAGAATCACTGTATAATCCAACTGTAACAGTTCCTACTGCTGTTGTACCAACAACTGTTGGCGTTGTACTTGAGTTGCTTGGAGATGCAGGAGTTAATGAAGTAAGTAAAGGAGGATCACTTAGTGCATCTGAATGAACGTAATCAAGCATTGGCACACACGCTGAAGTTGTATTCGCAAAATCTGATATTTGAGCATGAATACTGGTTGTAGCATTTTGCGGTACAGTTACTTGAACTCCACTTGATTTAAAGTCACTTACACTTCCTTGATCTAATAAGTTTAAACACCCAGCATCATCATAAAAACTCACAGTACCAGAGTCTGGAAAGCCATTACCAAAAAGGCCTGGAGTGAAAACCGTTCTTGATGGTGAAGGAGGAGATACGTTTACAAAAGAAGGGTCTTGCGGAGCTAAAACTGGGTTTGTATAGTCTTCAACAAAGAAGCATTCTGAACTAGCTAGAGTTGAAATATAAAGACTAGTCTCTACGTTTGGTGTTAAGTCTAAATTTATACCATCAGTTTTAAAGGTTTGCATAAGAATGCTTCCAATTGGACTACCCTGACAATTTTCTTGAGAGTAGAATTGGACTTCATCAAGATCATTCACACTACCACTTTCAAAAGCTCCTTGAAAGTTTACAGTTACACTCACTGCCGAATAATCAACTATCGTTCTATTTGAAACTGCAAAAGGAGAACTTTGCGAAGACTCTTTAATCTCCCCATCAGAACAAGAGATCATTAGTAATGTTGTTAATAAGAGGAGCAAACGGACAAGAAACATAAAGCCTACTTAATGCCCTAACATAATCTTAAGTTTAGAATTTGTTTCACCTGTTAAACTTAAATCAAGTGCACCATCATTATTTAAATCATTTACCTCTACATGAACTGTATTAACATTTGTCGTTATTGTGTCATTAATTGAAAAGTTTCCTGCTAATGAACCAAAAAGTATTGTAGCAGTTTGGTTGATTCCATTTCCTACAACAAGGTCTTCATTGTTATCACCATTTAAATCACCTTTTGATAAACCTACTGGATTAAATCCTGCAAAGTAATTAGAAGCTATATTAAATGACCCATTACCCTGACCTGTGAGAACACTTACAGATGAAGAAAGGTTATTTAAAGCAACTATATCAACAAAAGCATCTGCATTTAAATAGCCAACTGCAACAGCGTTGGTTCCAGATTCAGCAGTATACTGAGTGGCAGTTTGAAAAGTTCCATCACCATTTGAGATAAAAACACTTACATTTCCGTCTGATTGATTCGAAACAACAAGATCTAATCTGTGATCATTATTTAAATCCGCAGCAACAATATCTGATGGCTGAGCTCCTGTGCTAAAATAAACTCTTGTTGGAAACGTTCCTGACCCTGAACCTGCAAAGTAGGCAACATTATTTAAACCACTCACAGTTACAGCTAAATCAACTATACCATCAGAGTTAAAATCACCGGCAACTACTGCTGTCGGTTGAGACCCTGTTGGATAGTCAGCCTGACTACCAAAAACACCAGCACCTTGTCCTAAAAGAACTCTTATTGAGTTTGTTCCAAAATTAACAGTTACAATATCAAGCTCACCATCACCATTTAAATCTACAGTAATAGCATCAACTGGAGATCCACCTGTTGTTAGATCTGGTCCCATAGAAGTAAACAAACCTGAGTTATCACCTTTAAGTAAAGTTATAGAGTTAGCACCTCTATTAACTACTGCTTTATCTGTAATTCCATCTCCATCTAAATCTGCGCTAAGTGACATTGCTGGGCTTGTTCCAGTATTTGTAACATACCCTAAAGTGCCATCTGCTTGACTTGGTATAACCTGAACCTTAGCTTCACCACTTGATATTAAGACAATATCAGAGGAAGAATCATTATTAAAATCTGCAGCATTTACAGCTATAGGGTTAAGTGTAGTTGGCAGTGCTGGCTCAGCAATAAAAGTTCCATTGTTTTGCCCATAAAGAATTGAAGCTGTGCTATCACCAATATTTGCAGTGACTAAATCCATAAAAGAATCGTTGTTAATAAGCATGGCTTTTACAGCAATCGGGCTATTCCCTGTTGTTGTATTAATAGCAAAACCAAATGTTCCATCTAAATTGTTTAAGAAAACAGAGAGGTTATTATCAACATTATTAACAACTACAATATCTTTATAAGAATCAGAATTTAAATCAACTAATTCTATTGCTGCAGGAGCAAGACCTGTAAAGTATTTTACTCCAGCTGCAAATACACCTGAACCATTGTTAATAAAAACACTTACTGAGTCTTCACCAGCATTTATAACAGCTAAGTCTTCTCTATTTTGATTATCAACATCTGCTGCAAAAATTTTACTTGGAGATGAACCTGTTGTTAAAAAAGAAGGCGCTTGAAAAGTTCCATCGTTGTTACCAAGTCTTACTGCAATAGTGTTTAAGCCAGCTGAAGTCATTGCAAAATCTAGTTGCGTATCACCGTTAAAATCTCCAGCCACTAAATCAACTGGAATACTTTCAGAACCTGTAATTGCAACATTAACAGCTGTAGCAAAAGTTCCGTTACCATTACCAGCCATAAATGAATACTCTCCACTACATGAAAGAAGTAAATCTTCATTAGCATCTGCATTAAACAAACCTAAAACCATTGAACTTGGTCCACTACAAAGGCCTATTACCTTTGGCAGTGCTGTAAATAAACCATTTCCAACACCAATTAAAACTGAAACGGTTGACTCCCCTTTATTTAAAACGAGAACATCATTTTCGCCGTCAGCATTAATATCCGTTACTAAAACATTTTCAGGGTTATTACCTGCATCAAATATAAGGTCAAAATTTCCAGAGTTATTATTATTACTAAGAACCTGAAACCTTAAGGCTGTATTAGTAGAGCCAACAACATCAGGTAGAGCTCCAACTGCGGGTCTTACGGAAACATATGATCTAAATGCTGAAAAACCTTGAATAGCGTCAATTAAAATAAGTCCTGAAGCATCCGAAATTCTTGCAATCGAACCTAAAACGTTAATATCACCTGTTGTATTCTCAACAAGAACTGAATAACCAGGAACAGCATTACCATACCTGTCAGCAACCATTGCAACAAGTTGATCCGTTAAAGCATTACCAATAGTTTGGTTTTGGTTATCACCACTTGGCACTCCAAATTCAAAATGATCTGCAACATCTGGTAAAACTTGTACATCAACAGTTTGAGTAAACCCTTGTCCATCAGTAAATTCAATTTGGTCAGTCACACCTGCTACAGTTCCTGCAGTGTATGTATTAGTCATATCATCATACGAACCACCAGAGTTATTAGTGATAAGTACGGCAGAATAAGACCCCGATCCTCCAAGAGCAGAAAAAACCTGACTTTGAGTTACAATAATTTGTGGATTACTTGGAGTTATTGAGATAATTTGCTTATCCCAGATAAAGTCAAAGTCTGCAGAATTACCTGCCTGATCAGTTTGCGTGACTCTAATATTATATGTTCCATCACTAAATTTACTATCAGTCATACTAAACTGTGAATTCACACAAGTTGTTGTACCACTAGCATCTAATCCTAGAGTTAAAGTAGCTCCAGTTTCGCAACTTCCCTGAATATTTAAAACAGTTTCACTAGATAAATAAGGATTAGATGAAGGGTTTGTTAAAGCCGGAAGTGACACACTTGTTTTTCTAATCCAAAGAACACTTGAAGTATTTGAAGAGTCTCCATTTAAAACTTGGTTAACAGAATAGTTATATGATCCATCTACGCTTTGATTAACAGTAAAGCTATAACTTGAACTTGAACATATTTGTGAGTCTGTTGAAGTACCTGACAGGTTAACTCTTGCTCCACTATTACAAATTCCTTGAATAGTTAAGCTTGAGCTATTTGAATAAAAAACAGGCTCAGATGGAATTGAAATAGTTGGAATATTTTCATCTGGATCAAATCCTGGATTAATAGAACCTGACTCAATGTCTAGACTCTTTTTACATCCAAACTGAAAAAACACTGCTAGTAATAACAGTGTTTTCTTGTTTAAAATTTTGTTCATCAACGTACCCATTTTATACCTTAAAGTTTTCTTTCTTTAAATATCTATCATTTTGGAACCCTTACTATTCTGTTCCCCGAATAATCTGTTACATAAATAAATTCATTATCACCTGTCAGCATTCCGTGGTTACCACTAAACTGTCCAAGTTTAGCACCAACAGAAACTCTTCCTCCTTGGCACCAGGCTGGAGTTGTACCAGTTGCACCAGCACAGCCAGGCTCTCCACCTGTTGGTGTGTTAGCAGAGTCAATCCCACCTTTCCAGCCAAAGACACTTCCTGTCGTCTTATCGACTTTAATTACCGCTAAAGTTGTACCCGTACTATTACAAGGAGATCCAACTAAAACATACATATGAGTTGCATCACCCCAAACACCTATTGGATATGAACAGTTTGATCCACCACTTACGCTACCAACAGCAGTTGAAGGCCCTGCAGTCCAAACTTGCGTATAGTTATCTTGTCTTGTTCTAAATGCTTCAATAAAAGTTCCATCAAAACCAATTTTATCAATTCTTATGTTTCTAGTGTTTGTGACGTAAAGAAAACTTCCATCTGTAAAGATATCTCCACGATCATCCCATTCAAAGTTAAAGCCACCACCTCTATCAGTTCTATCATTTGCCCGTCTTGCAGTACCGCCTATACACCAGCCAGATAAAGACACAGTATATTGACCATTACTTCCTGTTGTACAACCAGAACTAGGAGCTGCATTTACTCTTCCTATCCAACCATTAAATGCACCACTTACAGCATTAATTGAAATAACTCTTTCATTGTTAGCATCAATTACATAAAGATTTCCACCATTATATGTAATACCAGCAGGCTCATTCATGTTACCATCAGCATTTCCTGATTCACTTATACCACCTAAGCACCAACCTGGAGTAACAGAGTTATTTGGAGTACCACTACAACCAGGGTCCCCTCCTGTTGGAGATATATTACCAACTCTTCCTATCCAACCACCATATGCTCCTGTTGAAGCATTAAATCTTTGAATTCTATGAAGAGCCCTATCTGTTACATACAACCATGTTCCATCAGTTGCTAAACCATATGGATTTCTCATAATACCATCAGCATTATCATCAATCATATTGTTATCACCCCAAGTAAAAGAAGGATACATGTTTGCACCTAAACACCAACCTGGAGCTGGTCCGTAAGCATTTGCAGCAGGACATCCTGGATTTTCTCCACCTGTTGGAGATGATGTAATACCACCAATCCAACCAAGAAGTTCACCAGTTTTCTTGTTAATTTTTTTAATTCTTGATCCTTCTCTATCAGTTAAATAAAGAGTATCACCTATTATAATTGAACCAAGAGGGTTATATCCTGAGTGATCATCAAAACCATAAAACTCAGCATCTGCAGTTCTATCTGATGTCCAACTTGTCGGACTCACACTTTCTGCACCTAATGAACCTTGATAATTACCAGTTGTTTTATCAAACTTTTTAATCATAGGAAGGTTTCTACTTATAGCAAGTAAATTACCAGCTCCATCATCTGCAATACCCCAAGTATTAATAAATGACTCTTCATCTAAACCTGGCTTATGTGTACCACCTAAACACCAACCTGGAGTGTTATCATTTGGACTTAAAGAGTTACATCCTGGATTTCCAGACATACCAGCATTATTTGCAACTTTACCCATCCATGACTCAATTAATCCAGTTGAAGAAACTTTTAAAATTCTTTCATCATCAGCAACATAAAAATGTGTTCCATCATATGTAAACTGTTGTGGATTTGTCCAAGTAAAGTTTAGGTTTGCTAGCGTTTCAATAAATGCACCTGTAGTTACATTATATCTATTTATTACACCACCATTACCACTGTTTAAAACATACATATCAGTACCATCAATAATGATATCTGTTGCTGTATTTACAGCCCCTGTACTTCTTGGATCTGAATTTTTATATCTACCACCAGTACACCAACCTGGAGTCACTTGATTGTTAGTTGTGCTTGTACAACCTGCTTCACCACCAGTAGGAGAAATTGTATCAACCATTCCAATCCATCCAGTAAAGGCACCTGTAGTTTTATCATATCTTAATACCGCACGCTCAGAGGCTACATACATATAAACAGCATCAATAGTTAAACCTCTTGGATACCTAAGTCTTCCATCACCATCGTGAGTTGTGTTGTGATACATCCTGTTACCACCAATACACCAACCTGGAGTCTGTGAACTATTTGGTGCAGATGTACAACCAGCAGCTCCCCCAGTTCCTGTTCCTGTTGGAGTTGAATTATTAATAAAACCAATCCAACCATCAAACGCACCTGTTACAGCATCATGTCTTGTAATATAGTGATTATTATAACTTGTTACATAAACGTAATTTGCATCAGCAGCAATACCCCAAGGATAACCTAAACCACCAGTAGTTAAATCTGTGCTTACTGCACGACCACCGGTACACCAACCCGGAAGTGGTTCATAGTTATTAGTACTTACACAAAGTGCAGGACTAGGTGTTGCTACATTACTTCCTGTAGCTCCAATACCATTTTCTTTTCTTAAAGCACCAATCCAACCTAAATACTCATTAGTAGAGTAGTCATATTTAGTGATTTTATGTCTACCGTAGTCGGCAACATAGAGTTTAGTATTATCTGGGCTAAAAGCAATTTGCTGTGCTTGATAAATACCATCATACCTTGAAGCAACAGGTTTAAACCCTGTTCTAAATGGCAGAAGATCTCCCATACTATCTGTACTAACAGAAGCAGTTCCTAAATATCCAAGGTCAGCGATGATTGACCAAGCCAGTGTATCTCCAGTTAAAGTACCTGCATTATCTGCAACAGCTAGCGTTAAGCTTGCTTCAGGATACTGACCTCTAAAGTAAAAGTTTTCTGTGCTTTCACCTGTTGTAAATGTCAAACTACTGATTGAAGTGTCACAGGTTGCATCACTATAAAAACCACCAGCATCACCTTCACCAGATAAATTACCAACTATAGTTCCAACAGCTTGAGAAACACTTCCCTGCCCATCTAATAAATCAAGAACAAAAGGACCTGCACACTCACTTGTCATTGAATCAGAGCCACCAGGACTTGTAATTCTAAATTCAGAAGGGCTTACTGTTAAATTCACAACTTGAGAGTTGTTCATGTCCCCATTAGGATCAGAAATACTAATATTTAAGATTTCAGAATTTAAACCTCTAAAATAAACTGTTGTAATTGCACTACTCGCCGGAACAGTCACTGATGAATTAGATCCTCCACCTGAACATGAAGGAGAAGTATAGAATTGCCCTGTTGGAGACCCCGATAAACCAACAACATCTAAGTTTAGGTTACTTGGCGTATCAACATTGTTTCCTTGGGTATCTTCTAATGTAATTGTAAATACAGCAGAACATTGACCTGCAACCACTGTTGATGGGCCAACAAAATCAATATCTGAAGCAAGTATTCTAATAGTTTGAGGTGTTGAAACAGTTGCTATATCACCTGAAACATCAACAACGTTTACAGAAAGTGTTTCACCTCTTGGATCTTGAATATATAAAATTGTATCTTCATTTGGAGGTGAAGCAATATTTAATGACACACTAGCTGGATCAACTACTGTTGTACAAGAAGCATCAGAATATATAGTAGCTTGTGAACCTGTAATACCAGTTAAAGAAACTGTTGTAGAACTGAAAACTTCACCCTGTGAACCATCTTCTGCTAAGGGAGTTATAGTCATTGCTGTAGAACATGTTCCAGCAGTAACTAGTAAATCATTACCTGGAGGTGTTGGAAGAGCAGCCTCTGCTGTGAATCTCATTCTACTTGGAGTAACATTTATATTATAGTTTGAAGGAGTTAAAACAGCTGATGCATCTGTACCAACTATTGTAAGAGCTTCAACTTTTTGACTCTCTAAGAAAAGCGTTCTTGTATCAGTACCTGGTGTAAATGTTACGTTTGTACTTAAAGGAACACCTGCACAAGTATTACTTGAATAAAGACTTGCATTTCCTAAACCACTTAACTGAACTGTAGTATTTGACACAGCTCTTGCAGGGTTTCCACCTAAATCTTGAAGTTGAAGTGTAATAGTTCCAGAACAAGAACCTGATAAAGTATCTGTCGGACCTGTCATTGAAATAACTTGTGGCTGACCAGCAGTAACGTTAAAGTTATTACTTGTTGCAGGATTTAAAGAACCTGAACTTGATATAAGCCTATAACCATTTGCTGTAATATCTATACCTAAATCATCAAAAATCGCAATCCCAGCTACAGCTGCTCTTGAAGTTGTACCACTTAAAACAGCTCCACCAACGTTATTAGAAATAGACATATTGATAGTATCAGTAGATCCTGATCCAGTTGTTATAATATTTCCTTGAACATCTTGAACAGCAACTCTTAATTCGTTTAACCCATTAGCACCTGCAGGTGAATTAATAGGTTGAACAGTAAAAGAAAGTCTGTTTGCCGGGCCTGGATCAAATGGAGCGTCAACATCAACAGTGTTTAAACCTGATGGAGATGAAATACTTATTGTTCTTGTATTTGAAGTATTCGTATCTGATACGGTTGTAGAGATTGTTCCTGTAGTTTGTCCTGCAACATCGGTAGGAGATACAGGCTGACTTAAGAAATCTCCTAACGTATTTGAAGAAAACTGCGGAAGTATTCCAGCTACCGGGTTACCAAACTGATCTCTTAAAGTAAATGTCACAACATAAAAATCAGTTCCATTTGCAACTTGTGGTGTTGAAGGAGGATCAATAGTTAGTGTAGATAAAGTTGGAGAAATATTACCTGAAGTAATATTAAACTGAGCAGAGTCAACACTCATGCTTGGAGTACCGAATGATAAACTTGATGTATCTGCTTTTGTAGCAGAGAGTATTTTTAAACCAGCTTCTTCAATATATAAATCTGTGAAAGTAGCTACACCAGCAACTGCGTTTACAGCAAAAGTTCCTCTAACACTACCCGTAGTTGGAGATGCAACCGAAACTGTTAATGTTATGAGAGCTGTTGAATCTGGTCCACCAGATACAATATTATCGTTTTCATCTAATACATGTACAACTGGTTGTTGAGTTAGTAATTCACCAGATTGAGCATTACCAGGCTCTGTAACAAAAACTAATCTATCTGCTTGTCCTAAAGCAACAAAACTTACTGTTGATAAGTTATTATCTTCTCTACCATCAACAACAACATTTACACGACAAACATAACTTAAATTTGGCATAAGCCCTGTAATATCAACAGAAGTTAAACTCATATCTGTAATTGTAGCCATTAATTGCCACGCTGGATCTGTACCAACTTGGCAGTATGCTCTTGCCTCTAGTGCTTCACCTGGACTTGGTTCAATATAGTCAAGCCTTACTGATGTACTACTTAAAACAGTTGAAGATTGAACTCCACTATATGGAATTGCAGGTAAATCTCTTTCGTTTCCATCTTCATTTTGTGTTGCTGTAGTAAGCTTAACTCTAAATTTATAAAGAAAACCTTCATTAAGACCTGATAATGTTGTTGAAGTTGTATCACTATCTACTGTTTTAATAAGAACAGGGTTTGATGGAAGAGTAACATTATAAATGTTATATCCAGTTACTTCACTTGATGTTGATGCTGTCCAAGCAAGTGTAACTTTTGATTCAGAAATTGTTTGAGCACTATCTAACCCTGAGAATCCACCATAAGATGTATCACCTTCAATATCTTCTGATGAAAGCTTTTTCTCACTTGGCACACAACCAACTGAAATAAAAACTAAAAGCAATGCGTAAAAAGTATTTTTAAAAATATCTTTACTTGTAAAAAACCAATGGCTTCTTTTTGCATCAAACATATGTAACCTCATTACGTTCCGTATTTTGTAAATTTAATCATAACTTATTCAGTTATTGTTAAATTCTATCTTCAACATTATTTGATCGGTTTTTTAAGCTAAACACTTAAAAAGAATAGTGATTTTTAGTACTTAGATTGGAGCAAATACGTCTCAAAAGGATATACGAATGTTAAGATTTTCTTCTTTTGATACAACTTAAGTCTGTTCTTTTGTTTATTAAATTCTCACACTTAGGTCTTAAAAACTAAGCGAAAAATAAACACTTAAAAGGTTTGCTGAAATCTCTTCTAGGCCTTCAGAGAACTCATTACTTGAAAATGAAAATCCAATTTGTGCTTTTCTGAGATTTTTTAATGCTCTATTGTAATCTACAGACACTTTAATAGATCTTTCACTAAACGGCTTAGCTATTTCATAGTTTGTATATTGAAGCTCTGTTGCAATACTGTCTCGACTAGACTTGTAATATTCTGTTCTGAGACCAATGTTAGGACCAAATAAACCAGAAAATCCTAAACCTCCGCCAAGTGAATATAGGTTTATTGTATTTAAACCAAAAGTCACTCGACTTCTTGAACGAGGGTTTTTAAAAACTTTTGCTGAGTATGTAGCTCCCACTCTTGCCTCTAAAAAATTAGAACTCCTGTCTATTGGAGAAGACTCGTATGTATGAACAGTGGTAAAAAACTCTCCAAAATAACCTATTCTCTTCCCTTTTTCAGGACTTAAATATCTTGCCCCTAAAAGCAATGACTGTGATGTGTACTTAGTAAAGCCTGAGCTTGATTGCTTGTACTCTAAATATGCATGCCCTAAACTAAAAAGCACTGAATCAAAAATTGAAACAGTGGTAAACTCTCTTGCTTCAGGAGCAAAAAGATAAATTCTTTCTTTCTCTGTCTGGTTGTCAGGGCTTACAGCTAAAATATCAATAGTACTGATTCTAGACTTTAGGTAAGCGTAGACATATTGAGAGTCTTTAGCCTCTCCTTTACTCAAACTCTTACCATAAATATCGTAAAGTCCCCAGCCAGGTCTGTTATAGCGAAACTGTAGCTTTACCAGTGGCTTAAAAGACTTCTCTGATGGAACCAAAAATACCGGCACTTGATATGGAGACACAAGAAGATTTTGAATCTTATTTTTTGACCCTCGATCTCTAAGTATATGGGCTAGCCATATGGCTTTTTTAGATTTGTTTAATTCCCCTGGGCTTGCAAGCTTCTCTTCTTTTACCTGTATTTCCTTTTCTTCATCATTTGGGTCAACAGCAAATTCGTTTGCGTATAGATATGATGTAGACAGTATTAACAAAAAAAGAGACTTAAAGAACATACCTCTTTAGGATCTCAAACATGCCTAAAGCTGACAACACTAAAAGGTTAAATTTTTACTTACTGAGCTTCTTCTTTTGCAGGAACCCTTATTAAACCAGATTCATTTGATGCAGGGTTATAATAAAGAGTAAAACCAGCATAGATTTTTTTAGGGTTCTTAATAAGTTGAGGGTTATTTCGCCAAATATCTTTCCATCTATCAGAAGTACCATAGAGCTTCTTTGATATAGACTTTAAAGTGTCTTCTTTTTTAATAAGATAAGGGTTTCCATCTTTTTTGATATAGACATACTTTACATTTTCAATCATAAGCTCAGTGCCGACTTGCATCTTTCTTGGGCTTTTCATCTTATGGCTATTAACTTGATAGATATCTTTCCACCTTAAGTAATTACCATATTTTTCAAAAGCAATTTTCATCAAAGTGTCACCAAGCTTAACAATATAAGAGATTGTCTTGCCACCAGTGAGCTTTGTTTTATTAGCCTTATAATAGCCACCACCAGGTCTTTTAAGTTTTAACGGCCCTGAAGCCATGCCTCTTTTTGAACGCATTAACGGCCCTTGTCCGCGGCTTAAAAGAAAAACCTCTTCACCATATGCTTGAGCTTTTTTCTTTCTTTTATATCGTCTTTTATTAGAGCTTACTGTCCTTCTCTGACCATTACTAGTTGTAACTGCAACTTGCTCGTTAACCTGCCCCTGTTCAAAAGAACGGCCTTCTTGCATTTGATTTCTTGAAGCATTTACGTTTGCTTGTTGCTCTGGAGTAAGAACAGCACCTTGAACCTGAATCGTTCCAGGCTTTAACCTCAGCATTCCGTCTCTGCTTATGCTCTCAATATCTCGCGCGATCTCAACTGGCAAAGGCACGGCATATCTAGCCGGTGTTGCTCTTTCATAAAAGCCCTGGTCTTTGATATTAGGATTGTTATTAAAAGTAGAACAACCTAGAAGATTAAGAGCTGATAAAGCAATAAGAACATTAACAAAGAAAATTTTATCCACGTTATGATTTCGGGTTTGAACGTAGAAATTTTGACACTTATAGAAGTAAAACAAGACTGAGGTCTAGCTTATCTTATTAATCATGAATAGACTCATGCAACACTTAGCTTTAGTTCAGTTTTTTTGTTTAAACTTTATATACTTAGACTAAAAAAGAGTCCAGTTTAGAGACTCTTTTTTTAACTAGATATTATTTCTTTCCAGGAGGAAGAGGTGGAACTGGTATGAACTCACCTTGCTTTAAAAGACCAAGAATTTCATTAACCCTCTTATCAACATCAACTTCAGTTTTCTTAAGAAGCTTTGCAATATAGCCTTTTTGCTTTGTTAGTTCCTTAAAGTGATCTTCCAGGTGCTCTCTTTGTATACCAGATATACCAGGCTTACTTAAAACTAGCTGGGTTTTAGAAAGCTCTTTTTCAGTCATTGACAAGTAAGATTTTAAAGGGTTCACAGCAATTGAAGATTTAAGCTCTTGTACAAACCTGACTATATGCTTTTGAAGACTTTCTTTTTGAGAATCAACCCATCTAGAGTATAGATCAAGCTGCTTATGTCTCTCTTCTAAACTGTTTTCAATCTCTGATTTTTCATCTTGTAAACTTCTCAATCTAGCGTCTACTTCTTTATTCTCTTCTATTCTTGCGACAAGCTCTTCATGAGCCTCATTAAACTCCGCTTCCCTTGCATCAAACATAGCTACTTTTGCTTTTAAATCCTCGATTTGAGCAATTTGGTTCTTATACTTTCTTTGAAGCTCTTGTATCTCAGAATTTTTCTCATCTAATTCGTTCTCTAAATTAGTTTTCTCAAGTTTTATCGCTTCTAATCTACTCGTTAAACCCTCAGCTTGCTCATCTCTTTCAGCAATAATAGATTCAAGTTGTTCAACTCTAGCTTCACTTTTTCTAAAATTTTCTCTAGTTTCTTCTAATGAGTTTTGACTCTCACTAAGCTTTTCTTCTATTTTTTCTTTAGCCATTTCAAGCTTATCTAGTTCTTTTCTATGAGATCCATCTTTTTCTAAATATGCTTTTTTATGGTTTTCAAGTTCTGCAGTAATAAAATTAATTTTATCACTTAATCTAGCCTCTTGAACTTCAAACTGCCCTATTTTCTTCTCATAAGACCTTATAAGCTCTAAATCATTTCCTTTTGAAAGTTCTAATTTGTTCTTATCAGCCTCAAAACCTTCAACTCTCTTTAAAAGCTCATCCTTATCAAACTGCAACCCATCAGTTTTTGATTCAAGCTTTTGAACCTCTAGTAATAGCCTGTTTTTTTCACTTGTTAAAGTTTCTTGAAAAGAAACGTATTCTGCAATAGATCTTTGCTTTTCATCAATCTCTTCATCTTTATCCTCAACAAGGGCTTTAAGGTTATTTACTTTTAACTCAAGACCTTCCTTTGAATCAATCCACTCTTGCTCTTTCTCCATAAAAGAGACTTCTTTTAACTTATACTCATTTAGATCTCTATAACTTGCTTGAAGTTCTTTATGAAGAGACTCATATTTTGCCTTCTCACTTTGAAGGTTTACTTCTAAATCTTTTACTCTGTCTTCCAGCCTAATCTTATTAGACTGTAAGTCTTTAATCTCAATATTAAGTGTAGATATTTTCTCGTTAAGTTCAGCAACGTTTGACGTAACTACTTTTGATTCATGTCTTGAAGTATCAAGGTCTTTTGTAATTTCAGCTAAATGAAGCTCAAGAGTATTCCTTTCCTCTGTCAAATCTACTTTTTGATTTTCTAAGTCTTGGATATTTTTTTCTAAACCTCTTATCACACCACTCTTATCAGAGATTTCTTTCTTTAATCCAGCAACACCTGTTTTAACTTGAATAACTTGCTTAGAAGAAACTCTCGCTTCTTCTTCTAGCTCTTTCATTTTAGTAACAAGTTTAAGCTTCTCTGAAGAACTATGCCTAATTCTTTCTGTTAATTCTCCGTTAATTGCTTTTTCTCTTAGTAATTCTGCTGACTTTGATTCATAGCTTACTTCTAAATCATCAAACTTAGAGCGAAGCTCTTTTAGATTCTCAACAGCTTTATTTCTTTGATCCGAAAGTTCTCTAACTTGATTTTCGTAGTTAACTTCTGCTGAAGACAGTGACGAATATGCCTCTGACTGAGAACTCTCCAAGTTTTCAATTTTCTTCTCATAAGTCTTTTTATTATTCTCATACTCTTGAATCTTAAAATTAGCAGACTCTAGCTTATGTTTAAGCGCACCAACTTCATTTCTTAGATTTCGTTCAAGATCTTCAAATTCTCTAATCTTACTACTTAAATCCCCTTGGATTGCAATTCTATCAGCAAGAAAAGTATTCTCTTTTAAGCTAGATTCTAATTCAACTGATTTTGCACTAAGTTGTTCTTTTAAAGAATGGGTTTCTAATAAATAGTTTTCAATTTTATCGTTATAAGACTTATTTTCCTGTTTTAACTCAAGAAGTGCTTGGTCTAACTTTAAATTTTCATCATTTTTGAGCTTTAAAGCTGTTGAGAGTGAAGCTAATTTAGTCTTTAAACTATTTAGACTTTCATTTAAATTAAGAACTTGGATTTTTTTTCTATCACCAGATTCTACAACATCTTTGTTTTGGTGCTCTAAGTCCGAAACCTGCCTTTTCATCATGGAGTTTTCGTTTTGAAGGTGAGAGACTTTTTGATTAGCACTCGATATCTCACCCATAAGTTCTTTTATTTGATTATTTAACTGCTCTTTCTCGCTTTGAGTTCTTTCAATGCGTTGAAGTAAATTACGCTCTCTTTCCTCAACTCTTGTTTTATATTGAACTTTAAATTTTTCAAGTCTTGCCGAATAATCAGTGTGTACCTTACCAAAATTATCTTTAAGTTCACTTGTCTTAGCTTGAACCTCATTTAACTCTTTTTCTTTAAAGTTATAAGCTGAAGCTAGTCTTTTATACTCTTCAAGTGCTTTGTTTTTCTCATCATTGTTTAACTGCAACCTTCTTTTAAACTCTTTTTGAGCAGAAAACATTTGATTTACAAGAGTCTTATGGTTTTCTCTAAACTGATCGAGCTCACCTTTTGCTGTTTCTAACTGGTTATTTAAAAAATGAATCTTTCTATTTGCATTGTGTATACTTTCAATTGCTTTTTTAGGATCTTTAGTCACTAATTCTCTAGTGTTTTTAATATAATCATCTGCAGGCATCTCTTTATTCCAAGGTACTTTTTTTCTTACTACTGCTTTATCCGATGATGAGCTTTCTGTATTTTTAATAGCCTGCTCTAATAAATTCATTGATTTTTTTTCATTTTCCAAGTCTGCACCTACACTAATAGTTTGTTAACTTAAGACCTTCTTTTGAAGGAAGACCACTACTTTTACTAAAATTCATTTCCATAAGTTCTAATTGCGATGAAATTGTTGAAAGCTTAACACTTATTTCTTGAGATAAATTGCTTACACTCTTTGAGCTCTCACTAATGTTCTCTGTAGAGGATGATATAATCCCATCTTGTAAAAGGTGTAATTCAAAAAGCTGTAATATGAGATGATCAAAAGCTGTATACATTTCTAAATAGAAAAGGTTTGTCATAAACTTACTTGAGTTCATCTGCTCAAATAGATCGATAAACTTCTTTTGATTAGCAAGCCAGAAAGTTGAAAACTTATCCCATTGCTTGGCTGATCTTTTAGCTGAGCTTAAGACAAACTGATTAACAGTAGTTTGATATTGTTTATCTAATGTTCTACTCAAATCTTTTAATTCGCTTAGCTCAAGTTGAGCTGCTTGTCTTGTTTCTAAATGAAATCTTTTTAACTCTTTTTGGTAAAGGATCTGGTCTTTAACACCAAACAAAAAACTACTCTTATAAATTTCTTTTTCTTTTGAACCACAGCTTAAACAATTTGCCGTAACAGTATAAGAGCCTGGAGCAATAAATTTCCCAGTTTCTTCTCTAATAGAATCAGAGACAAAGATTTTACTTTTTAATCTCATTTCAGTTGTTTTTTTAAAACGATAGCTTCCTAAAAGAGTCTCTTCTTCTCCAGTCACTTCAATTCTAATTTTTGAACCAACAGGTAAATTAGTCGAGCTGACTAATACAGGATCAGAAACATTATATTCTTTTTCAAAAACAACGAATTCTGGATTTATTGTAGATTCTTTTAAAGAACTCACCTTCATTAACTTGTCTTGAATATCAGGAGAAAAATCTTTTAAAAAGTCATATGACTGATCTTTATTTAAAAAAATCATAATTCCAACTAAGCATGTAAATAAGAATGATGTAAAAATAAGTCTAGAAGAATTACTGCTTTCACTTGAAAAACCAACAACTCCACCTACTTTTTTTACAGCCGCCATAAATCGTGTCGGCTCAGCCTCTTCTTCTTTATCAGGTTGTTCAACAAAGTCTAATTCACCGGCTTGCATAGAAATTCGATCAAGTTTATCTAAACTTGCTTTATAACAAAAATCGTCATCTGAAAGGTCTCTAATTTTTGATTTTATTTTACCATGTGACCTAAAAGCCTCTATATCTTTTATAAACTTCCAACCGGTAAAGCCAGGTCTCCATATATGATGATCAGTAGAGATCATTCTCTTTGATAAAAATCTTCTAACTTGTTTTGAACTAAGAGGTCCAAAATGTCGTTCATCTCTAAATATAAACCAATCTTTTAGAACATGGCCTTGCTCAACAACTTCATTGTCTACCGGTTCATCTGATATGGTCATTTCTGTAAAAGCCCCATCCATAAGGATTATGCTAGATTAATAAAATTCTTAAATCTATCCGCCAAGAGAAGATACCAAACTTAAGTGCATACGATCTCGACCAGACTATTGATACTCTCTAGACTTAGCGGCAGTCGACCTTACTCATATAAGCTTTAAGTCTAGCTCATTATTTCAATTTAATTCTTTCTTAACCATTTTCTAGACTTAAAACAGAGCTAGTAGTTTCCGAAAATATAATATAACAGGAGGCTGAATTTTGAACAGCTCATTAATTGGTTTAATATCATCGATTGTCGTTTTCCTTATTGTGGCATTAACTTCCACAAAAAACCCTGCCGTCTTTTTAGATTGGCACGCAGGTCTTATTGTTATTGGCGGTACTGTTTCAGCAGCCATGCTTAGTTTCTCTGGTAAAAATTTAGTAATGCTTTTTAAACTTTTCTTATCAAGAGTTTTAAAAGGTACTCAAAAAAATTATTCAGAAGTTATAACTGAAATTGTTCACCTTTCAAAAGAAGCAAGAAAAGGTGAATCTGCTCTCGCTGCTGCAGTTCCTGATATAAAAACTCACTTTCTAAAAGAAGGGCTAGAGCTAACACTTGAAGGTGGCTTAAGCGAGAGAGAAATAGATACAATCTTACTTAAGCGAGCAAAAACTCATTATGTCAGATATGAAGATGATGCACATATGTTTACAACTCTTGCTAAGTTCCCGCCAGCTTTTGGACTACTAGGAGCTGTTGTTGGTATCGTATCTTTAATGCAAGGATTAGGTGGCGCTGATGCAATTAAAACTGTTGGACCTGCAATGGCAACAGCACTTATTGCAACTCTTTATGGTATTGCTGTTGCAAACTTTATCTTTATTCCTGTTGGAGAAAACCTTTCAAAGTTTAATAAACAGGACAGAATCACAAGGCAAATGGTTATTGATGGCTTAAAAATGATTAGAGCTAAAAAACACCCACTTTTAGTTGAAGAAAATATCAAGAGTTATTTACTTCCAGGCGAAAGAGCGCTTCTTAAGATTGAAGGCGGTGCAAACTCATCTTCTTCTGGTCAAAAAGCAGCATAAACAAAGGTATTATATAGATGTCAGCTGAACACGTTAAAAGTTTAGAAATTGAAGAGCCTGAAGATGATCACCTCATCTTTAATGATGACGAAGGTGGCGCTGTTCATGAAGATACTGAAGGTGTATGGCTAATAAGCTATGCCGATTTGATGACTCTTCTTATGGGCTTTTTTGCTCTTATGCTTTCAATGGCTAACTTTGATGAAAGTACTTTTACATCTGTTGGCGAAGCTGCTGCAGAATACATGGGCGGAGAAGTTGAACAACCATATGAGGATATAGGCTCATCTATTAAAGAACTTATTACAGAAAAAGGTTTAGATGAGAAAGTAAGTGTTGATGTAAAAAAATCTGGTATAACAATAATGTTTGAAGGCACCCTACTTTTTAATTCTGGATCTTATTCACTTAAAAGTGATGCAAATGATTTGATGAAAGAACTTATTCAGGTTTTAGATCAAAAAGCTGGTGCGAAGAAGTTTGTTATTGAAGGCCATACAGATGATATACCTATTAGTAAGGGTGTCATAGCTAGTAACTGGGAGCTTTCAAGTCTTAGAGCAAACTCAGTTGCAAGGTTATTTGAAACTTTTAAGTTTTCAAAAGAACAGATTCTCACATTGGGATTTGGTGAAACACGCCCACTTGTTCCTCACCGTGATAAAGAAAACAACGCTATTGTTTCAAATCAAGAAAAAAATAGACGCGTTGTGATTAAAGTGGTTAACGAACACCCAATTTAAGAAGCAAAGTGTTTCGTTTATGTAAAGAATGTTTCATTTATGTTAACAAACGCCCTATAGGCCTTCTTTTTATTAAGATTATCTAAACCTAAAGTCTAGCTGCCCCGATTTATAATGTATGGGAAACTTCAAACATATACTTTGTGTTAGCATATTATTTACAATCGGTTGTGGCGGCGGCTCAGTTTCTGTCATTCCAAGTACAGAGTCCTCTACAATCGAGGGCAGCACCATTAATGAGAAGATGGATGTTTTATGGGTTGTTGATTGTTCAGGTTCTATGAACAATGAAATTGACAATGTTCAGCGTAATGCGATGTCATTTGTTAAGGATTACTTAGCATATAATTATGACTTTAGAATCGGAATTATATCGACTACAGCCTGGTCACAAAAACACTATGATTATGAACTCTCTGGTGCAAGTAACCCTGATTTTAACAACACTTATGTTGATTCTACGCTTAACCCCTATCTTCCTATTTTAAATGTTCTTCACTCTGGTGAAGCTAGTGATCAAGATACAATGTCTCCTTATCTATCACAAAGTGATATCACACAAGCTGATAGAGATGCTTTAGATATTGATTTCTGTGATTGTACCTATACTGACAATAATATGGATGGAGATGTTACTGACCCGGGTGAGAAATCTTGCGAAGACCCTGTAGCTGATAGCTGCACTGATTTAACTTCTTATGTAACAGCTAACCCAAATAGTTTTTTAAATAAATTTAGAGTTAATTTTGATATTTACGGAAGAGATGTTGGCAAGAAGAACTGTGGAAGCATGTCTCCTTCTCCTGAAAATTGGACTAATGCAAACGATTCGACAATTAGATTTGTAGCAGATGAAAGAGGAATTGATTCTGTAACTTCTTTTATTTCTACAAGTGATATCTCAAAAAATTTAATCGAAACAAATGATAATTCAACTCCTTACTGGGCAAACTTTTATGGTAGAGATTATTCAAATGCAGGAGCTTCTACTTTCTTTAGAGATGATGCTTTTTTAGCTGTAATTTTTATTACAGATGAAAGAGATCATTCTAGAAAAAGAGGAACTGAAGTTGACATCATTCCACATAATTATGGAAGTGGCGCTGTTTATACTGGAGCTAGTGAGTTAACTGATTATTTAACTTTGTTTAAAGGCTCAAGCGAATTTTATAAAATTTATTCAATTACTAAATGGGATGAAAATAATGATGGTGATCCTGGTGAAGGATATTCTTTTAGCACTTTCCAGTCTTATCATGATTTAGCAAAATCTACTGAAGGAATTCTAGTAAGTATTGATAAACCTGACTACAGTGAAGATTTAAAAGCAATTACAGCAAATATTATTGAAGCTTCAACAACTTTTCCAGTTGAAGGAGAGCCTGTGCTTAGCACATTAAAAGTAATCTTTGATAGAAACACCGCTCAAGAAGTTGATGTTCCTGTCTATGATCCTAATGATGCTAATTCAGATGGTGGCTATATTTATAACGAGACTGGTAAAATAATAACCTTCCATGGTGATTATATACCAACACAAGGTATTGAGCTTTCAGTAACATACGACAGGAAGTCGTTATGATTAATTTTTACTTACTTAAATCTTTAACCTTAAGTCTTAGGTCCTGCTCCTTTAAGTCTTTTGTTAAACTTTCAGGCAAATTGTACCGATATGATACTATGACTTCTGTTTTTAAAACCATAACGCTTAAACATGTTAAAAATATATTTACTCTTAGCTTTATAGTTTTAAACCTTGCTGCTTGCGGAAGTGATAATAAGAAGAAATCAACAGAAGAAGAAGTTGTTTCTACACCAACTAAAACAAGCATTCTTATATCAAGTGGCGATGGTAACCACAGAGGTATAACTTCTTATAATATAGATGGAAGCTTTGAAAATGCCATTATAGACCTAAGAGCTTTTGGCTCTAATCCTATGGGTTTGGCCATTGGTGGAAATGGTAGTTTTTTAACAAGTACAAACGGTGCCGACAGCATCTTAGAAATTCCTTATGATAACACCTATGAATTCTTTTATGGTTCAGCAGTTTTTAATGGAAATGTTTATGATATTGAATATGGTCCTACTCTTGATTATTACTATGCAGTGGAGTCAGCTAATATTGAAGTATTTAGCTCAGCAGGAGATAGGCTTTCTACTGCCATAATTCCAAATAACCTTGCTCCATGTAATTTAGGAGCACCCAGAAACATGCACGCCACAGACGATGGGTTTTTATATGTAGCTGATTATAATAATAACAGAATACATAAGTTTGATGTTTCAAATCACACACCTACATGCGTTGATTCATTTGATGTATCAGGCTTAAGACCTTACGGCGTAATAGTGCATTCAAATGAACTTATTTATTTTACTTCTTGGACAGATGATGCCGTCTACACTCTAGATGAAGGGACCTTAACGCTTACAAATATATTTGAACCAGGGCTCACCATTTTAAGAGATCCTACAGCTATTGCTGAGCTTCCAGATGGAACCATTATGGCGGCATCTTCAATTACAGATTCAATTGAACTTATCGATGAGGCTGGGGTAAGACAAGGAGTAGCTCCTTTTATACAAGATATCTACTCCCTTAATATTACAGATATTGAAGTACTTACTAGAGAGCTTTAAAGAAAACTAGTACTCTCTTTTTAAGACTACTTTAATATTCTCAGGGACTAAAAGACTCTTCTTAGTTTTAAACTGCTCCGTTAAAACATTCTTATACTTTGATTCAAAAAGATTCGACATTTTTGTAACTTCAATTTGATCATATTTAAATTTATAGCCAACCTGCTTAAAAGCAACTGGAACAAGAGCAAAAACTTTTTTCTTCTCCATTATTTTTTTTAAAAAGTCGTTTTGAAACTCGCTCTTCTTTTTTTCAGCCCATGTTTTCTTAGAGTAAAGCTTTGAATACTTATTCCACATTTTTGATTGCGTAACCATCTTAGCTAAGCGAGCTTCTTCATTCTTAAAATCTTTTGAAGTAAACCTTATATAATCAATTTTAATTGGGGACTCTTTCCTGTACTTTACGGCCATTTCTGTCATTATAGCTAAGACATCATTTCTTTCAGCTTTTGAACAAGCTGATCTATGCGTAAGAACTCCACCTTGGGCTTCCCATTTAATATTACAATCTTTAAAACTCCCAATAAGTATAAAAGCTCCTGTTACACCTACTGATTTAGTAATGGAGAAGACTTTTTCATCTTCAACTTTAGTCTCTTCAACTGCTGTCACACATCCTACAAAAACTAATAAAATAGACATTAAAAACAGGCTTTTCATAAAATTCTCCCCTAGTAATCTACATGCTAATCGTATCAATATAGTTTTTAAAATGTCAAAATTTTCTACTTTTTAGTTCATAGCTGCTATGTATTGCCGATTAAGCTCTTACACCTTCGAGTTGATTATATTAATAGCTCAGGTAAACTGATAAAATATGTCTTTAAAAATCGCTTCCCTGCTCTGCTTTTTACTTCTATTTATTCACTCTTATCTTGGTGAAAAGTATATTCTCATGCGTCTTTTTAAAAGAGATAATATACCTCACCTGTTTGGTTCTGATTTTTTTACTAAAGCAACTTTAAGATTTTGCTGGCATATAATGACTGTAATGGGATGGGGTTTTAGCGCAATCATGTGGACCCTAAGCACAAGAAATGACTTATCTATTAATGAACAATTTATATTATACATACTGAGTCTTACTTTTTTTATAAGTGGAGCACTCCCTCTCATCTTCACTCGTGGAAAGCACTTAAGCTGGATCGTCTTATGGCTGATCAGTATCTTAATTCTACTTAAAGCACACTGATTTTTCTTCAAGTAAGTATCAATGCATCAGTGTTTCATTATTGAAATACTGGCTTATACACTTCTTTTTTTCACTTTAAAAGTGACGTTTTTTGTCGGTTTATTATAAGTCTTTTCACTCTTAAGTTCTTCAGATATGCCTTAGTGCATCTTCACTCTAGACTGATTCTTGCAAAAAGTTATCTATTATATAGAAAGGAAATTAAAGATGAATAAGTTATTAATTATTGCTTCAATGTTTTTAAGCTCAACAGTTTTTGCCGTAGATACAGAGTGCAGACTATCAAGAGATATCGACGGAAACCAAGTAATTGAAAGATACTCCATACCTGATGGTGAGAACATAGTAGCAACTGAACACAAAGATATTAGGATTACTTTAGCTGGACAAGGACCCAAGTGGCCAGAAATTGAAATTGAATTTAAAGGCACAGGGTTTAAAATGTTAGCGCACGGCACATCTCAAGACGGTCCATTAATTTTTGAAACTCCAGAGCTAGGTTATGTAGTATTTAACTGCGCAAGTTTTAAAAGTGAGTAAGTTATATTTACCCACTTTTTTTTAAAGAAAGCTCTTGTGAGTATCTACTCTTATAAAATATTTATTTGAATGACTGCATCTGAAAAATAACCATTTTTGGCAGTACAGGTGTATTTTCTATATACCAAAAATCCTCAAAACCCATAAAAGCTTTTATACCTCTGGCTTAAAAACTGCTTATCTAGCACATAAACTATTAAACCAGGAGAAAGAAATGAGAACCATATTAGTATTTATACTATTTAACCTTGTCGCACTGAACTCACAAGCTGTGAGTGAAGGAACATATAATTGCAAACTTACAGGGTTTGACCTTAATTTTGAAGTTCAAATTACTGGAGATAATTTTATTTCTTACAGCAACATACTCAATGAGGCTGGAGATGACGGGCTTAATGCAAAAACAGTGTCCGTATACAGTATTGACCCAGTAGGCAGTCCTTTAAAAACAAGACGCTTAAATAAAGATGATGAAATGGACTATAAGGTTCTTGATCAATATAGAATGACAAGAAAAGATGACAAAACGCTACTGTTTGAAACTGTTAGTATATACGACAGTCCTCAAGGGGTTATGGCAGAAAATGGCAGCACTCTTATATCAGAGCTACCTAGCGGTATCGTAACAATACGATCGAAAATAACACAAGGTTTCGATAAAGGTTACTCAGCATCTGCAGTTTGTAGAAAAAAGTAAATAACAAAAAGTTAATTTACTTAACTTAACTATGTCAGTCTTAAGTTATAAGATTGACATGTCTTCTTCTATTAACCTAAGGCTGACATAGAAAACTTAGTATCTGGGTTGTCTCTCTCAAGCCACCCAAGGTCCCATTCATTATCTAAAAGAACGACTGGACATTCATAATTATCTAGAAAAATCCTATCAGCTCCTTTAGGACAGTCTTTTATAGCTTCTCCACTTTCTTTATCAAACGTCCATCTTGCTAGAGCATAGGGAAGTCTTTCTAGTTTTGCTTCAACATTGTATTCTTCACTCATTCTATGAAGAAGCACTTCAAACTGAAGCTCTCCAACAACTCCTAAAATAGAATCTTGTCTTCCAATATTTGGATCATAGAAGAACTGAATAAGACCCTCTTCAACTAAGTGCTGAACAGCCTCATTCATTTTCTTTCTTTTTAAAGGATCTTTAATCGTTACTCTTCCAAAAAGCTCAGGAGCAAACCTTGGAATAGGCTCAAAAGTCATCTTACCTTTTCCTGTAATAGAGTCTCCTATTTGAAAATTTCCAGTATCATTTACTCCAACAATATCTCCACTAAAAGCCTCTTCAAGAGTCTCCCTTTCTCCTGCTAAAAACTGGTTAGCATAAGAAAGCCTTAACTCTCTACCTAAGCGTTGGTGTTGAACTTTCATTCCTCTTTCAAACCTACCACTACAAACTCTTACAAAAGCCACTCTGTCTCTATGGTTTTTATCCATATTTGCTTGGATTTTAAAAACAAAGCCAGAGAAGTTTTTCTCAACTGGATCAAGCTCTCCTTTATCTGTCATTCTTGATCTTGGTTCTGGAGCGTATTTACAAAAAAGCTCTAAGAAAAGATCCACTCCCCAGTTAAATTTAGCACTCCCAAATGTCATTGGGCTTATCTCACCTTTTAAAAACGCCTCTTCACTAAAGTCATCAGAAGCCCCTTCTAATAGCTCTAGAGTCTCAAAAAACATTTCATAAAGCTCATCATCACCTGTAAGCTCTTTAATCTTTGGATCATCATAGCCATCTACTTTATAAACTTCTGGCTCTTCTTCACCTTTTGTAAAAATATAAACTTCTCTTTTTTGTCTATGATAAAGACCTTTAAACCTATCCCCTATTCCTATTGGCCAAGTCACAGGGTAGCACTTCATCTCTAAAGTCTTTTCAACATCATCTATTAAATCAAGAGGATCTTTACCCTCTCTATCCATTTTATTAGCAAATGTAAAAATCGGCATTTTCTTTAATTTACAGACCTCATAAAGCTTTCTTGTTTGAGCTTCTACACCTTTTGCTGCATCTATAAGCATAGCTGCTGAATCTGCAGCAATTAAAGTTCTGTAGGTATCTTCTCCAAAGTCTTTGTGACCTGGGGTATCTAGAAGGTTTACTCTTAGGCCTTCATGATCAAAACTCATCACACTTGAAGTGATAGAGACCCCTCTTTCTTTCTCCATAGCCATCCAGTCAGAAGTGGCAGCTTTTCTCCCCTTCTTACCCTTTACTTCCCCAGCCTCTCTGATCACCCCTCCTTCATAGAGGATTTTCTCAGTAATGGTTGTTTTACCAGCATCCGGGTGAGAAATAATTGCAAATGTACGTCGTCTCTTTACTTCTTCGATGAATCCCATAAGGACTTTAATTAACACTATTTATTGCAAATAAAAAGTTTTAAACTTAAGTAAAATGACTTAGGATCAAAAATAAGCATGGCTGATAAAGAAGACAAATACGACGAAAATAAACCTGGAAAATTCTACGTAGATAGATCCTGTATAGCTTGTGATGCATGTGTCACCACAGCTCCTGATAACTTTGGAATGGATGAGGAAGATGGACACGCTTTCATCATTCAACAACCTAAAGATGAAGAAGAAGCGGATATGTGTGAAGAAGCCTTAGAAGGCTGTCCGGTTGAAGCCATAGGTGATGATGGAGAATCTATCTAAGCTTTCCTAGTTTTCAAGGTAAGGGGCGCAGTCTCTCATTTTAGCCTGTTTATCAACATAACAAAAAGTCAGTGCAGGAGCACCTACTCCCCAAACATTTACCCTAACCCCTGGTCTTGGACTAAGCTTTCTTCCAGCAGTTACTTTCTTAAAGATTAACTGTTCGGCTGGAGCTGTCGTTAGATATAAAAAGTTACCACCTTCTTTATCAAAACTATCTTTATAAAACTTCTGTACTAATTTTTTATTTGCCTCAGTAGTAGATAATATAGAAACATAAATAATATCTTTCTGATTATTTTCAATCATCATTAAAACAGCATCCTTAGACCCGTCTTTGTTAAAATCTCCAAAAGTTGCAAACGGAGCCGCATTTGATGGAAAACTACTTTCATACATGTCGTAAACAAAGGGTACAAAATCTGACTTTAATGCCAATCTATAGTTAGGATGATTATCTTTAAGTGCTTTTTGTAAAGCATCGCTAATAATAAGCTTCCTCTCACTCCCAACTTCTCTTACCTCTAATGAAAAAACTGAAACAGAGCCACACAATAATAAAATACAAAATAAACTAGAAAAATATAATTTAAATCTCATATAAGCCTTCCTTTATGGGGCAGTATGCTACTGTATCGGAAGAGTACCTAGGTGCAACAGGTCCTCTTGGTGTTACGGGTCTTATTCCACCAACTCCACCTGTACAAAAAATATGGTTCCCTATTCTTTTCCTGCCACGACAATCTTTAGCCCACGCTGGGTTCTTAGCCCACGCTGGACACGTGTTACAATTCCTATAACCTCTTATAGCACACATTCCGCAAGGACTCCAGTAATGTGTAGCAAAAGCAGAGGTGGTATGGTTTTCGTAAACATTAATCATAGAGGCTTTACAGCGCCTTACTTTTTCACTGTATGCACTTCCGCTTGTTCCAATTATTTTATTTTCGATTCGGGTTCCATTTGTCCAACTAAACTGTGAACGTTGATACACAGCACTACAAACACTACTACTTGGGTAATGTGGGCTCCAAAGCCTAGCAAGCACAACTCTTCCTACAGCCTCTCTACCTTCTGCATTTTCACCACCAGCCTCATGAACACAGTTACAAACCATACACTGAAACTCATTAAACTGACCTGGCTTTGAAGCACTCGAACCTGGCTTGTGACAATTAAAACTCGGCGGTAAATAATATCTATTTCCAGGTGAAGCAGCAGATGAGTCCAGTGCTTCACTAGGAGACGCTCCAGGCAGAGACTGAGCGCCTTGCTCAGGAGTTAGACAGCTTGTTAAGAAAACTATAGAACACAATAATATTAAGCACTTCACAAGCTTCATATTACTATGATTACTCTATTGATCGCATCGGCCAATGGTCTTGATCTTCAGTAAAATTTAAATAAATAGTAATTAACTAAAGTCTTGTTTTTAAATCTATTGGTAAAAAATAAACCTACTTGCTCTTAATAAAGTAAGCTAAATCTATACTTTTCCACTACCCAATACTTAAAAACATACTTCCATATGGGGGGATACTTCTAGATCTATCAATCATAGAGTTTACAACAGAGACACAGATACCAGGAAGAACTACTCAAAACTTATGACTTGAGGCTTTTCAAAATGAATACAAGTTGCAATAAATAATACAATTAAAACTGCAAGGGATAATCCAAAGCACTTTAAAAAAATTATTTAACACTTAACTTATCAGTAAAACTTACTGCCCCCTCTTTAACATCAAATGCAACTGGACTTATTAAAACAACTGAAGAGCCTAGCGCAAAGGTACCTAAATGCTCCCCTACCTTTACAGACTTATCACTATAGGTAAAAAGACCTCTAACAAGTTCAATAGATCCAACGTTTAAAGCTCCAACCATAATTTGATAAAAGCTCCCTTTATCATTTTCAACCACTGACACTGTTCTGTAATTTTTAGCAAAAACTGAAGGCACAAGTTTTACAAACCAAGGGGCTACAGGGTAAAGCGCTCCTTTTACTTCATAAGCTCTTTTATAAACCCCTGAAGTAAAGTGATGAACTCGATGATAATCTTTTGGACTTAGATAGTAGTTATAAAAATAATACCCCTCTAAGCTTTCTGTATCTTGCCCGACAAGCTCTTTAACAGAATAGTTTTTCCCTTTAATCAAAAAGGTTTGCCCATTTTTAATTTGCCCAAAACTTACAAGCTTTCCATCAACAGGATGAATAAACTCAGATTTTATCTCTCGCTCTTTTACTTCTCTAGTAAAAAGCTCATATAAAGATTTAAAGTCAGTTTCTTTCTCTTTTTTTGAATTTAAAAGATTAATTTTAAAAAGTCTTTTAAAAATAAAAATAATCGCTCTTGCTAAAAACCTTGGCCTTGTGATTTTAGAAAAACAACCAAAAAGATAACTAATAAGTAATGTCATGATCTAAGCCCGTAATCGTTTAATTCATTGTTAGGGTTATTTAAAAAAAGAAGATAAAAAGAAAGCATAAAAAATGAGAAAAACCAAAGCCCCATTAAAAAAGCTATAAGTAAGTGAAAGATAAATCCAAAAAGAAGAAAGAAGTTTCTAGCTTCAGTCCACACAGCAAAAGAGAAGAAAAGTTCAAAAACAATCACAAACCAAGTCATAAAAACAACTACACTAGGAAAGCCTCCAATAAAACTTAAATCAACAACCATCATCTGTGAATTATTAAAGACTTCCCACAAAGCTGTTCCACTCCACCAAGACTCTCCTCTAACCTTCTCCAGCGCAGTAAATAAATATATAAGAGATACCTGTATTTGAATCACTCTTACACCAGCGGAAGTAAGACTTTCTCTAAAATCTTTTAAGAAATAAAATTCACCTCTATTCTTAAAAAAAAGTGAAGCACCTGATCCCATTAAAAAAAGTCCAAAAAGACCAAGGCTTATGAGCATATCCGCACCATAGATCACTGTAGGATTTCTATGTACAAGCAAAAGGTGCATCATAAGAAGAAATAAATATAAGACTCTAGGCAAAAAACCTAAAATTCCAACAAAAAAACCTAAGAATAAAACACCAAAGAAACTCTTAATTCCAAAAACTGTTTCAGGAAAAGAAAAATAGTGAAGTCTATAAAGTGGATTAATAAGCATATCTAAATCTGCTTTTTCCACCAGCCCACTTGTTGAATATAAGAAATCTAAATCAAAGAGCTTAAGTAAATAGAAGATAAAAGCTAAGCTTAAAAAAGCAGTTCTAAAATAGCCGACTTGCACGTCAGGTTTTGATTCAAACCAAAATTTTTCCCAGAAATACAGCATAAACTAACTACAGATCCTCACATAAAAACTGTTTTTCATCATGATACTTTTTCTGTGTTCTCTCTGAATCAATCAAAAGCCCGACAGGGTGTGATATTAACTTTAAAGTTACAAGACTTGCATTTTTAGTTCTACAAAAATAATCAGCAAGAATGGGCCATCTTTCTTCCTTTATATACAGAGCTTTTAAAGAAAAAAGACGCCTATAAAAACTTTCTCTAAAGAAGAACTTCGATCTATCTGGCGGCCAAAAAAAAGACTTCCACTCGTCATCCCCTAACTGATCTTGATAAGTTTCTACTTCAAAGTAGGCTCTTGGGGATGGCTCTGGAGAAAAAAAGTTCCAAGGTGTGTTTAAACCAATGAATGAAGTGTAAGAATAGAAAATAGAGGGGAGGCTTTCTCTTAAGATTTTTGACTGAAATGGTATAACCATCATCAGCCATAAATGACAAACTACAAATATTGATATTAAAACTCTAGAGGTTTTCATCTAGTGGAGGAAGCTCTTCAAGGTCTTGAGCATCATCTAAAGCACCTTCATCAGTTAAAGCACTAGTCTCTAACACTTCTTCCTCAACACCATCATTTTCACCCATAAGTTTAGATTCATCATCTTCACCTGTCGTTATAAATGTCTCATCGTCATTTTCTTCTGCAACAAACTCAGCAGCTGATAAATCTTCATCTGTCGCTATAACTTCTGGAACTGAAGCTTCTACATTAGTATCTTCAATAAAAGCTTCTGCAATTTCTTCAGATTCCACATTTTCAGAAACAAGCTCATCATCAGACGAAGCTACCATTTCATTACTCTCGTTTGGTACCTCGCTCTCACTAGCGCCTTCAACCAAAGGCTCTTCGCCTTCTTTAGTAGTTAATTCTTGGTTTTTCTCTAATTGAGCTGCTTCATACTTTTCAAGCCAGTTTCTATCTCGTGTTGAGATTAGTTCACCAACCATTAAGGCTTCTTTTAAAGACTCTGCTTTATCAAAATCCTTTTTCTCTTTTTGACGTTGTTTCTCTTGCTCAAAAAAATCTGTTTCAGTTGAAATTGAAGAAAGCTGATCACTGATTTTTCCAAGCTCTTCTTCACTAGCCGAGTACTCTCCTTCAAACTGTTCAGAAAGCTTTCCTGTTAAATCACTAAGTGTTTCTTTTTCTTCTTCCTCTTCACCAATGCCTTCTGGTAAAAGTGCTTCAATTTCAGCAAGGCTTGGAAGTTCTTTTAAATTTCTTAATCCAAAGATATCTAAAAATTTAGCCGTTGTTTTATAAAGCATAGGCTTACCAGGAAGTTCAGATTTACCAGCAAAAGCAACCATGCCTCTATCCATTAAAGCTCTTACAAGGTGACTTGATTCTACACCTCTGATTTCATCAATTTCAGATTTTGTACAAGGCTGCTTGTATGCAATCATAGCCAAAGTCTCAAGTGATGGGCCTGTTAATCTAAAGCTTCTAGCTTTAATTGTATTTTGTAAGAAAGGCTTTAAATCCTCTGCAGTTCTAACCTGATAACCACCATCTACGCTAAAGAGTCTAAAACCTCTGTTGTTTTCAATATAGTCCTCTTCTAAAGCATTCATCGTCTCTTTAATATGTTTATTATTTACTACTATTCCTTCTTCATCTCCAAATGCAGCTTTTAAAGTGCTTACACCAACAGACTTATCAGAAACAAAAAGGACGGCTTCAACAACACGCTTCCTTGTCGCTAAATCAAAAGTACATTCTTCATCTAAATCACTGTCTTCTTCTTCATCTGGCTCAAGGTCAGCCGGAGACATTTCTGTTTGCTCTACGGGTGAACTCATGTCTTCTTCATCAACTTCAATATCAGAAAATTCACTATCTGTTTCTTCATGAGCCTCTTCTGCAGAAGCCACCATTTCAACAACATCAGTAATCTCATCACCATAAGCTTCCATTTCTTGAGCTTCGCTTAAATCAACAGGATCTAGCTGTTCAATTTCTTCAACTGCTTGAGCTGTCGCCTCAACTTTAGGATTTTTTTTTGTTTTCTTAGCTTTGCTCTCTGTCTTTTTCTTTTTAGCCACTTTATACCCTCGTAATCTCGTGTCTTAATTTATCTAAATTTAAAAACTTAATTCTTTTTCAGCTTCTTCAATCTCTAAATCAGAAGCTATTTCTGTTTCCACAGGTTCCATTGCTTCAATTTTTTCAGCACTTAAAATTTCACCTTCAACAACTAAAGCATTCCCTTCTTCAATTTTTTTATCTTCATCATCAAAATCAACATCTGAAAGATCTATACTCTCATCTTTTTCTTCTGGTTGTGAAAACAAATCATCATTATCTAAAGTCTCATAATCTTCTACTTGAGAGACCACATCTCCTGAAAGGTCTCTTTTAACATCTACATGAATATCAGCATAGTTTTGAGTTTGGAAGATACTGACATAGTTCATCTTTGCTAATTCAAGAAGAGATAAAAAAGTAATAAGAATTTTTGATTTTCCCTCAGCAGTAAAATCAGACGGCACGTCTATAAGAGCTGAAAGTTTTGTTTTTTGCCCCTCAATCATTCTGGCTTTGATTTCTAAAACACGTGATGCAATAGACTGAATTTTTGAACCAACTTTATGAACAACTTTCGTAGCTTTCTTTAAAGCCATTTTATAATGCACAATCAAAGAGTAAAGTGGATTATCATCAACTTTCACCACGTCATCAGGCCTTTTAAGTTTTTTCTCTTTAAAACCTTTTGTCCAAGTGTCTCTACCTAAAAGCGGTCTTTCATAAAGCTTTTTAGAGACTTCTTGATATTTTTGATACTCTAAAAGCTTTGCAACGAGCTCTTTTCTTGGGTCCTCAACCTCTTCATCTAAATCCTCGCCCATCTCTTTTGGCAAAAGCATTTTAGATTTAATTTGAATAAGAGTTGCTGCCATTGCAATAAAATCTCCAGCACCTTCAAGGTCTAAAGACTTCATATTTTTTACATAAGATAGGTACTCATTTGTGATTTGAAAGATATTAATATCAAAAATATCCATCTCCTCTTTTCTAATAAGAAAGAGAAGCAGCCCTAAAGGCCCTTCAAATTGATCTAATGATACTTTAACTTCAGCCATATACATTTCCCGCTTTTGCCAAGTCTTACCTAAAGTCTGTAGCAGACCATAAGTCTTAATTGAACCAAGACTAAGGGTTTAAAGCAATGAGAAAGTTCACCCCAGTTAGTACATAATTTAAGCAAAATAGAGACCTCACCTGAACACGACGGACTTCAAATACAAATCAGACAGAGCTCACACTTTTACCCACTTTGCATAGGTGTGAATATGAATAGGAGGCTCAAAAAATGAGAAACAGCCGAGAATATGTTAAAATCTTAGAAAGCTCTGGATTAAGCAGTGAGAAGGCAAACACACATATAAAGGTGATTGAGAAGGTTATGTTTGAAAATGCAGCAACAAAAGAGGATTTTAACTTCCTTAATAACAAAATTGATCGACTAGACTTAAAAGTTGATCAGGTTATTGTACGCGTTTCAAACCTCAAAGAACAGGTAAGTAACCTTGAAACAAAGGTTAATAATATCGAAAATAATCTTGAAAGTAGAATCATTAACTTTGAGAAGAAAATAGAGGGGCAAATCACCAGTCTTGAAGATAGAATCAATACTAGAGTAACAGGTCTTGAAAACAAAATTAACATTAGAGTCGCAAGCTTTGAAGAAAAAATTGAGGTAAGCTTCACAAGCTTTGAAGAGAAAATTGAGTTAAGACTCACAAGCCTTGAGGAAAAAGCTGAGGTAAGATTCATAAGCCTCAATAAAAAACTCAACACCATTGAAGAAAGAATTTTAAGCAAACTCTTTAAACTCATGATCAGCTTATTTGCCGCAATGACAACTATTTTAGGCGGTCTTGGAGCCTTATTCAAGTTCGTGTTCTAGTAAGCGTTCTAAACTAAACTTTAAAAAGAGACAGTTTTAAGTCTGTTAAATTTTATTCTTCTCTTATTAAAATCCACAGAAGCATCTTCTTTAAGTTCGTATAAACTTACCCAGTCTCCACCTTTAACAGACTTTTTCTTAATCCAAGATTTATAACCTGGAACTTTGGAGAAGAAAGAGCCTTTTGAGAAAATATCTAATTTCTTAACCTCTTTAATTAGCTTACCTTTTTCAAAAATTTTGATCAAAACCTCATCGTCTGTCATATGAGTAGAGAAATGCATCCCTGTGTTAGGGTCTCCATAAACTATAAGAATATTACCATTATCTGATAAATCAAAACTTCTCTTGCCTATAAACTCATCCATTTTCCATAGCACATTCTTCTTATCTTTATCATAAAGAAGCGTTCCATTCTCAGAGTTACTTTCCATTTTACTAGTTAATAAAAGACCTGATGGAGTGGTATGATCAATATTGTTTTCAGAGCTTGGAGGAATAAATTTCATTGCTAGCACCTCATTACAAAAGAAAAAAATTAAAATAAACAAAGCCTTCATTAAAAGCCTCCTGAATAGTATTGAATCAATGTAGAGGCTTTATAGCAAGTACTTTATACTCATCTGATATTTGATAATGACCATTTAAAATCAAGCTCTTTATATTCTGTTTCACCCTGTCTACTATATAAAACACCGTGCTCAAAAAACTCAATGTCCTTAAAAGACTTAAGTTTTTCGCCGTAAGACTTACCCCACTTACTAAGTATAAAGTCCTCAAAACTTAATTCGTATAAGTTTTCACCTTGCTTAACCTTCAAATCATACTGGTACTTACTGCCAGCAAAATTTATCACTGAAACACTTAAAATAAATTCAAACTTTGAACTCACACTAAAAGAAAATTTTTCTTTTAGTGATTCAGGTTTTATTTTTCTTCTAGCTAAAGCAAAACCAACAGGGCCAGAGTATCCTTTGATTGGCACCAATCGCGCGTGAAAGATATAGCCACTTTCTTTTTCAACACCAGCGTCACTAAAAATCATTTCACTGTTGCCACCTCTAGACCCCATATCATCAACAGCTACCCAGTTCTCATTATCAAAAAAAATCATAAACTATACTCTAGGAGTCGTATCTACTGGTTGAAAGAACATTTATACGATGGCAAAAAAGATGTCTTCTTAGTCTTATAAGCGTATCTTTTCTTAAGGATCAATTGTGTCAAACCACCAAACTCTATATTTTTAATACAGTTACAATCTTTACTGAGACTCACTTTTAAAAACCCAGTTCTTTTTTTCGCTTCTTCTTCTAAGTCTTTTTTGCATGTTTTCTTATTTTTATATTTAGGCGAATCTTCTACATAGTGACTATAATCTATGTGGTCTTTATACACTTTAAACCCATACTGCTCAGGTATTTTAAAAGTCTCTTTCTTCTTTGACTTTAAATCTACTCCAAAAATAGCGCCCATTCCCATTTCAGCGACTATAAGCATATCATATTTAATACTGTTAAAAGTTGCGCAGTCTAAACCTGACTTAGACCATTTATACAAAGGTTTTTTACTTAAACTCTTGCAACTATTTTTTTTTGATTTCTGAAAGATTTTAATAATTTCGCTACACTGGTCCTCTTCGCTAACTTCTCTATCTACAATATAACCAGAAATTTCTTCGCAAATACGAGCTTGCGCCATCTGTAAACTAAGAGTGATTTGTAAAAAAAGTAATGACTTTGTTACTAGGCTTCGCTTCATCATACGTTGTTAAAAAGTATAGTTATTTTTAAAGCATTAAAAAATAACCAATACTCCCTCCAATTATATTATACAAAAAATCTACTGGGGCTGTGATGATTCCTTTTGAACCAGAGATACCATCAAAAATAATTAAAAATAAAAGCACCATTCCTAAAGTACTACTATTTTCTTCTAACCACCTGTTTACTTTGTAAGGTAAAAACCTTGCTAAAATCTTACCACCATCTAGTGGGTGAACAGGAATAAGATTAAAGACTGCTAAGAAGAGATTTAAGTAAATAAACATTCTCAAAACATAAAGAAGGTTTTGGTTAAGCTCTGGATCAATTGGTAAATAGTTCCTAAGAGCCATAAGAAAAAAACCTAAAATTGCTAAAAAGAAATTTGACGCAGGTCCTGCAAGAGCTACCCAAAACATTCCGTTTTTCTTATCTCTTAAATTATTTATGTTTACAGGAACTGGCTTTGCCCAGCCAAAGAAAAGTGGAGAGCTTCCTATAATTGCAGCAAGTGGGAAAATCACTGTTCCTAACAGGTCCATATGAACTACCGGGTTCATAGAAACTCTGCCCATAAGTTCAGCTGTTGGGTCGCCAAGTCTCTTTGCAACCCATCCATGAGCGTATTCATGAAAACATATCGCAAATAGAAAAGGAATATAGAGTAAAGCTACATTACGTAAAAGATCCATGATATCCATTCAATGAATATTAGGGATACAAATAACAGGAGGCAAGGAAATCATGTCAGATACAGTAAATCCACTAACAATGTTAACAGAAGATGAATTAGCTTTTAGAGATGCTATCAGAGAATTTGCTGAAGGAGAGATCAAACCTTTAGTAACTGAAATGGATCAAAATGCCGCTATGAACCAAGACCTTGTGAAAAAGTTCTTTGAAATGGGAATCATGGGCATTGAGACTCCTGAAAACTATGGAGGAGCAGGCGCTTCTTTTATGACAGCTTGCCTTATTGTTGAAGAGCTTGGAAGAGTTGATGGCTCAACAAGTGTTTTAGTTGACGTTCAAAACACTCTTGTAACAAACGCTTTTCTTAAATGGGGATCTGAAGCCATGAAAGAAAAGTACTTACCAAAAATGGCCACTGAATGGGTTGGAGCTTACGCTCTTAGTGAAAGCTCTAGTGGGTCTGATGCTTTTGCTTTAAAACTAAAAGCTGAAGATAAGGGTGATAAATGGCTTTTAAACGGAAATAAGCTTTGGATCACAAACGCTAAAGAAGCCTCAGTATTTATTTGTTTTGCAAACATGAATCCAGAGCTTGGTTATAAAGGAATCACAGCTTTTGTTGTTGAAAAAGATTTTCCTGGTTTTAAAGTTGGTAAAAAAGAAGAGAAGCTTGGTATTAGAGCTAGCTCAACTTGTGAACTGCTTTTTGAAAACTGCGAAGTTCCAAAAGAAAATATCTTAGGTGAGGTTGGAAAAGGCTATAAAGTTGCAATTGAAACTCTTAATGAGGGAAGAATTGGAATCGGAGCTCAGATGCTAGGTATTGCTCAAGGCTCTTATGAGGCAACTCTTAACTACATCCAAGGTCGCGAACAGTTTGGAAAACCAATTTCAAGCTTTCAAGGAGTTCAGTTTCAGTTAGCTGAAATGAGAACAACTTTAGAGGCAACTCGCCTTCTAGTTTATAACGCTGCAAGGTTAAAAGATGCAGGGATGCCTTTTGTTGAAGAAGCTGCAATTGCAAAACTCTATGCTTCACGTGCAGCTGAAAAAATTGCTTCAATGTCTGTAGATCTTTTTGGCGGAAATGGCTTTACTTCTGAGTACCCTGTTGAGAAGTTTTATAGAGATGCTAAAATTGGTCAAATCTATGAAGGAACATCTAATATGCAGCTTCAAACGATTGCAAAGATGGAACTTTCAAAATAAGTACGACTCACTTTAAAAAAAACTGACGAGAAGCCCGCTAAACTTAGCTGGCTTTTTACCTCCTACTCAGCTCCAGAATCAGAAAAAGACCAGCCTTTAGCTTGAAGGCTTGTTTTTGCTGCTGCAGCATGAGCTTGATACTGAGCACTAGGAAAATCAAACCTATCAATTGCTGTTGGGTTAATGTTTTGAGAATCTAGATTTATAAGGAAAGCAGAGTAGTCTTCATTAGTTGCACTATAGTTTGAGCTTGATGCACTTGGTAAGTTTGCCGCATCTGTTATTGCTTCAAAATTCCAGTTACTTAAGTTTAGCATAGTCGCCGGATTAATATTGTTAAACATTGTCCTCATATTTGTGACTTTTGAAGTGTTCCAATTACTTACATTAGGTTGGGCCGAATTTGCTTCATTAAACATTTCCTGCATAGTAGTCACGTTTGATGTATCCCAGTTGCTCACATCAGGGTTTGCTTGTGTAGCTTGTAAAAATACAAGATTCATATTTGTAACTTTTGATGTGTCCCAGTTCGTCATAACAGGTGTAGCAACAGCATTAGTCTGAAATAGTATACTCATATCTTCTAAACTCTCTGTATTCCAGTTACTTAAGTTTGGATTTGCAATAGAGTTTAAGAAGGCTCCTCTAATCGTTGTTACTTTAGACACATCCCAATTACTCACATCTGGGTTTGCAACAACTGACGAGGCAAACATAAAACTCATTGTCTCTAAACTTGAAGTCACCCATGCTCCTGTCTGCGGGTTTGCAAGAGTAGTCCCATTAAACATTGCATTCATATTTGTTACTTTTCTGACATCCCAACTACTCACATCTGGGTTTGCTGAGCTTGATCCAGAAAACATAGCACTCATATTTTCAACATTAGATGTCTCCCAACTTGATAAGTCAGGGATCGCTAAAGTTGTTCCTTGAAAAGCTCTTCTCATATTTTTAACACTTTTAGTGTTCCAGTTTTCAACAGGAGGCGCTGGAAGAAGTGTTTCTTCAAACACCCCTTCTATTGACTCAAGAGATCTCGTATTCCATTCTCCTATTTCAGAGTCATCAAAATCAACGGACCTATAAAACGTATAATCCATAGATTTTACTTCTGATAAATCACCTAAACCACTTAGGCGACTAAGACTACTTACTTCCGAAAAAGCATAATCTAAATTCTTAATCCTTACTTCTCCAAAATCAACAACCTCAATAAGTTGAGATTTATAAGCATGCCCTGTATTTGAATCACCAAAACCTTCAAAAACTCCTGTAACTTGAATTGTATATAAACCAGGAAAAGCGTATGAGTGACTCATGTTTTGATCTTCAGCGCTATTTACAGTAACTAAACTACTTCCATCTCCCCAATCAATTTGAGCCTTATAAGTATAACCAGTTTTTACAGGTAAGCTTACAATTTCATTTGGAGTACTTGTTTGCCAAACACTAATAAAAGGATCTCTTTTAACTTGAAAGTCAGCACAACCACATAGCATAAGAATCATAGAAAAACTGACAAACTTAAAAAAGACATTACGCTTGTATAGGAAATTTTTCTTAAATCTAAAGGTGCTCATACTATATAATATCGGCTATACAGCTATAGGTGCTGAGATTACTACGTAAAGAGTTGCTTCTTTACTGAAACAATAGCTTCTACTTAATTAGCCCTCTATTTAAGCAAGTTAGATAGCAAGAAATTCTTAGTATTTAGTTAAAAACGCCTCAGTTTGAGAATACTCTTTTTTAATGAAAATAAGCACTTTAAGAAATTAAACTTAGAAAAAACGCCTCAAGATTACTCATAAGCCTTTTTTCTCGATTTAAACTACTTCATAAGCTCTCATTTAGTGTGTTAAAGTCTGAAAAACACATTAATTAAGGAGTATGAAATATAATGAATACAACAGATATTTTAAACAAACTAAAAGAAGGCAACCAGCGTTTTGTTTCAGGTGCAGGTGAAAATAATAAAAACCAAAAAGAGCAAAGAGAGCCTCTAGTAAGTGGGCAGTCTCCATATGCAATAGTATTAAGTTGTGCTGACAGCAGGCTTCCTCCAGAGACTATTTTTGATTCTAATCTTGGTGAACTTTTCGTAGTAAGAGTTGCTGGTAACATTGCAAATACAGACTCTATTGCAAGTATTGAATACGCAGTAGCTCATTTAAAAACTAAATTTATTTTAGTGCTTGGACATCAAAGCTGTGGAGCAGTAACAGCTGCACTTGGAAATGATGATATGGGTTATAACTTAAACCACCTCCTAGCTCAAATTAAACCTGCGGTAGTAAAAGCAAACACTGATGACATTGCAGAAAATGTTAAAGCTAACTGCAGTCATACAGTTGACGAGCTTGTTGATAGATCAAGTATCATTTCTAATGCTGTAAACTCAGAAGGCGTAACAATTGCAAAAGCTTATTATAATTTAGATTCAGGGCAAGTAGACTTCCTCGATTAAGTTAAAACAAAAACAACAAAGAAAATAAGAAATTAAAAAAGGACTTAAATTTTTATGATAGAAAGTACATCAAAAAAGAAACCATTGTTTTCAAGTATTAAGAATGACTTTCCAGCAAGTATAGTTGTTTTTCTAGTAGCCCTTCCTCTATGTCTAGGCATAGCCATGGCCTCTGGAGCACCACTTTTTGCAGGCCTTATTGCAGGTATTGTAGGTGGTATCGTTGTCGGCTCTTTAAGTGGCTCAGCTCTTGGAGTAAGTGGCCCAGCAGCAGGTTTAGCGGTCATAGTTTTAGGCGCTATTCAAAGCCTTGGTTTTGAACCTTTCTTAGTTGCTGTTGTGCTCTCTGGTTTTTTTCAGGTTGCCATGGGTTTTTTAGGAGCTGGAGTAATAGCTTATTACTTTCCTTCTTCTGTTATCAGTGGAATGCTTGCAGGTATTGGTGTTATTATTTTCTTAAAACAAATACCCCATGCTTTTGGCTATGATGAAAACCCTGAAGGTAACTTTAGTTTCTTTCAACCAGACTCTCAAAATACTTTTTCAGAACTCATCAATATGCTTGATTACATTAGCTTTGGACCCACTATAATTACTATAGTTTCACTTTTCATTCTAATTATATGGCAAACCCCTTTTTTCCAGAAGCGCAAAATCTTTCAGCTTATACAAGGCCCTCTTATTGCTGTTATTGTAGGGATTGTTTTAAATTTATTATTTAAAAATAACCCAAGCCTGGCTCTTCAATCTAAACAAGTCGTCAGCATTCCACTCTTTGAAGGAATCTCTGGTTTTTTTGCAAACTTTAAAACTCCTGATTTTAGTCAGTGGAATAACCCACTTATTTATAAAACAGCCCTTGTACTTGCTGTTGTTGGCTCTTTAGAGACTCTTCTTTGTGTTGAAGCAAGTGATAAGCAAGATCCAAGTAAGAGAATCACTCCAACAAATAGGGAACTTAAAGCACAAGGGGTTGGAAATATTGTATCAGGCTTAATTGGAGGCCTTCCAATAACTCAAGTGATTGTAAGAAGTTCAGTAAACGTACAGGCTGGCGGAAAGACAAAGCTTTCAGCAATACTACATGGCTTTATTCTTGTTTTCTCAATCATTCTTATTCCTTCAATCATCAACCTTATTCCTCTAGCCACCCTAGCTGCTATTCTTTTTGTGGTTGGCTATAAATTAGCAAAACCTGCCTTATTTAAAAAAATTAAAGCTCAAGGAAGCACTCAGTTTATTCCTTTCATAGTAACAATTTTAGGTATTGTTTTTACCGATCTACTGGTGGGTATTGGGCTTGGCCTAGTTACAGCTATATTCTTTATACTTAGACAAAACTTAAGTATCCCTATACTTGTTGATGATGAAATAAAAAAAGAAGGACATATCGTTATTAGCCTTACTGAAGATGTTTCTTTTTTAAAGAAAGCTAGTTTATTAAAACTGCTTTCTTCAATTCCTAACGGCAGACACGTCACCATTGATGCTTCAAAAACTTATTATGTGCATCAAGACGTTATTGATATAATTGAAGACTTTCAAGTCTCAGCAAAAGAACGTGATATAGAAGTTGACCTTGTTGAGCTCTATGATCATAAGGGTGAAGAGCCAATTGTTCACTTTTCAGTTAAGAGTGAATCATAACTGCTAACTCATTTATCTTAAAAACCTATTCAGCCAAGTATAATAATCTTTTTTACTTGGCGTGAAATGATCACTTTCAATAAGTGTATGAGTCATGCTCTTTGGAGCTGCATCTTTAAGCTCTTCTAATAAATCAAGAGGAACAATCAGTTTATCATTATCACCAGTTAGAAGATGAATCCTTGCTCTTACTTTTGAAATAGCCTCTAAAACACTGATCTCTTCTAAACTATTCATAATTTCTAAAAGTGCAGCTTCTTCTAAGCTCCTCTCTAAACCTGTCTCCTCATTTGCTTCTCTTTCATCTAAGGCTTGTTCAATAGACTCATTAATAGCATAAGGAGAAAAAAAGTAAGATCCAGCTGAAACAAAGCCTTCACTTAAACCTTTTATTCCTTCATTTAATAAATCAACTTGATCACCAACGAGTGGGAGAATCCCTTTAAATATATTCGGGATTAAAAAGGGGCTAGCTATATTTTCTGCATTTTGCTCATCATAGTAGTCACTTAAAAACCTTACAAAAGGACTGGCTATAAGAACTTTCTTAACTGGAATATCACCTCTAGATTTATTTAAAGCTCTTTCAAGGAAGATTGCTTTAGCCGAGCCTAATGAGTGACCAATTAATATAATCTCATTAGAAATACCAAGGTTTTTCAAAATTTGAGTTAAAGCCTTTATGTCGTCATGGAAGTTAAAGCCATGCTCTTTTTGGCTTAAAACCCCATTTAGACTAAGGCTTTGACCAATATTAAAAGGGTCATACCTAAAAATTCTAAAGCCTTTATTAAAATACTCATTTGCATGCTTATCCCAAAAATGCATATTTCTACTAAAGCCTGGAACAAAAACTAAAGTCTTTCCGTTCCAATTTAAAGGAGTCTGAAGAGAGTAAGCCATACGTCTTCCCTCTAAGTCACCGCTACTAAACTTATAAACCTCTGGAGTAAATAAAAAAGATGAGCAGAGCATGTAAGCAGATACCAGGACAGGTAAAAAAAATGATTTTAAAAAAGAAAGGCTCATTTAATGAAGAATTATCGCATTGACCACTGATATTTTATATAATTCAAAGCCATAATTGTAAGATTTTTCATAAAAATCAATTTTTTAAGCTTAAATACGTAGAGCCACATGCCCCTCTCTACTTTATACCTAGCCCATTTTAATTTGAATAGGCTCAGGCGCTCTAAGATGCACATCTCTTTGAGGAAAGGCTATTGTAATTCCATTTTCCTTAAATTTAGAATTTATCCTATATCTGATTGAACTTTCTGCATGCTTATCATCAAAAAGATCTTTGATCTTAATGTCATAATAAAGCCTAAACACAAGTGAATTGTCTCCAAAGTCTTCAAAGATGACAAAAGGTTCTGAGAACTTTAAAACTAAGGGCTCTTCTTTTGCGGCTTCAACTAAAAGCTTTTGAGTCAACTCAACATCACTTCCATACACCACACCGACTTTAATCTCTTCTTTAATTCTTCTACTATTGTGTGTCCAATTATCTACTCTCTTCTCAAGCATTTTTGAGTTAGGAACGATGAGATGTTTATTCCCAATCGAGTTTATCTTTGTAGCCCTCATGCCAATATCTTCTATTCTTCCATAAACATCATCTACAAAAACAAAGTCCCCAATTTTAACAGGTCTTTCAATCATTAATATGATTCCGCTTAAGAAGTTATTTGCAATATTTTGCGCACCTAAACCAAACGCTAAACCAATAGCAGCACCAATATAACCAAAAACTGTTATTGGAATATTTGCAACCTGAAGTGCAAGGATAGAGAAGAAAGCAATAAGAACATAAAGAGTTATATTCTCAATTGCATGAGATGCTGATCTATTTTCAATAAATGGGTTTAAAATCCTTTTAGCTAAAACCTGAACTAACAACCTTGAAAAGAAGATACCTAGAGTAAAAAAGAAAAGACCAATAAGTACTTTGCCTATTGTGATAGGCTTTTCATCAACTTCTAAAAGCTTAATTGAGAAAATATCACTAAAAGCACCAAGAAACATATAAGCTTTAGGACTGATGAGAATCAGTTTTTCAAAAAACTTTTCTAAAATGTTAAAGTAAGCTTCACTCATTAATATTAAGATCGGCTTAAGTATCTAGAATCATAAGCTTTTTATAAATAAATTTAACCTCTTTTAATTAAATGAGATTTTAAAATCTTTACTTAAACGAGCAAGACTAAGATCCTTAGTCGTAACATGCCCGTAAAAAGGGGCTTTCCACTCAAGAACTATAAAATCAAGCTCTCTTAAAAGTCTTCTAGCAGATAAATCAAAAGTTCTTCTTTCAACTAAATCCCAAGACTTTCTCTTTTTCTCAAGCAAAAGGTCTAGCTCTCTAGAGCTAAGTTTAAAAGTATTGTACTTTCCCTGGGTATGAAAAGACTCAAAATAAACACCTGAATCTCCACCTTCAACCTCTAAACTAAAGTAATAGTCAAAAATTCCTTTTGATAGTTTTTTTGAAAGCCTGTTATCAGATAAAGATTCATAAAAAGCCTCTTTTCCTGTGATAGATTTGTACTCTAAAGACCATGTATCAACAACTTTCTCTAAGCTTTGATCATTAAAAATAATTTCGATTTTCTTAAAATCCTTAATTTTTTTCTGACTTTGACCTATCATTTTTTTATTTAATGCAAAATCGCGATCAATCAGTTTTCTTGTTTGCTCCATCGTCGCTGCAATAGACTCACCTAAATAGTTAACTATTGTGTCTTTCTTATAAAGCCTTAGATAAATACTTTTTTCTTTATCTTTAATGAAGTTTAGATTTTTAAAAAGATTTTTATATGAGCTTCCCAAGGCACTATCATTTATATAAACATCTAACTCTCCTGCTGAGACTGATTTTACTCCTTGAGCCTGAGATTTAACACGGTACAGAGTCACTTTCTTTCTCTTTTCTTTAGAAATAAGTGTCACTCTTTGGTTTTTTAAAACTTTCTTAACTTTATACCTTCCAAAATTCTTACCCTTTAGCATCCAGTAAGAAGATATGATCTTTAAATCTTCAAAACTCCCCTCACCCTTATTCATAAGACCTTGAGTAGAGAGTCTGTATTTTTTAAAATGAGAGGACCATAACACACTGCTTAGGCCTTCTTTATAAGAAGCAAATAAATCGTTATATAAATGCTCATCTATTTCATCAAAGAAAAGTGATCTTTCTTTAATATAAACGTTTTTTAAGAATTTAGATTTCATCCTACCTTTTGAAAGGTCTATAACTTGATCATAAATTAGTTTATATAAAAAGCTATCACCGAGGGCATTTACACTATACTGATCTAGTGTAAGTAAATTAAAACTCCCCCCTATCCGAAGAGAGTTTCTACTTTTCTTAAGTTTCTTATCTGAACAGGAAGAAAATATAAAAATTAAAGAGACTAGCAGGGTTCGAGTCAACATAAGGCTCTTTTTACTAAAGGTTTCTTCTATATTCACCACCAACTTCAAAAAGAGCACCTGACATTTGAGCTAGTGTACAAACACGAGCTGCATCCATTAAAGCTTCAAAAACATTTCCTCCAGATAAAGCAACGTTTTTAAGTTTTTGAATTTCTTTAATTGAAGCCGCTTCATTCTTTTTTATAAACTCCCTTGTACGGTTTAGCTGCATATCTTTTTCTTCTTTTGAAGCTCTTGCCATTTCAATTTTTTCAGGAATATAGCCTTCTTCTAATGTTTTTGGGTCAATAAAAGTGTTCACACCAACAACAGGAAACTCACCGTTATGCTTAAGCGTTTCATAATACATAGACTCTTCTTGAATCTGCCCTCTTTGATACTGGGTCTCCATTGCCCCTAAAACACCCCCTCTATCACTGATTCTTTCAAATTCAGTAAGAACTGCTTCTTCTACCTTATCTGTTAACCAAGAGTAAAAGTACGAGCCTTGCATTGGGTTTTCATTTTTTGCAGCTCCTAGTTCTTTATTAATAATAAGCTGAATAGCTTGAGCACGCCTGACTGACTCTTCTGTAGGAGTGGTTATCGCCTCATCATAAGCGTTTGTATGTAGTGAATTACAATTGTCATTAATAGCTAAAAGTGCCTGAAGGGTTGTTCTTATGTCATTAAATTGAATTTCTTGAGCATGGAGCGATCTTCCACTTGTTTGAATATGGTACTTTAACTTCTGACTTCTAGAATTTGCTTTATAAAGATCTCTCATTGCAACAGCCCAAATACGTCGAGCCACTCTTCCAATAACAGCATACTCAGGGTCTAGACCGTTAGAGAAAAAGAAAGAAAGGTTTGGAGCAAAATCATCCACCTTCATTCCTCTTGATAAATAATACTCTACATATGTGAATGCATTGCTTAATGTTAACGCAAGCTGTGTGATCGGGTTCGCACCAGCTTCAGCAATATGATAGCCAGAAATACTGACTGAATAAAAGTTTCTAATCTCATTATCTGTAAAAAACTGCTGAATATCTCCCATCATTCGAAGAGCAAAGTCTATGCTAAAGATACAAGTGTTTTGCCCTTGATCTTCTTTTAAGATATCAGCTTGAACAGTACCTCTTACAGCACTTAAAGTTTTTTCTTTAAGTTCCTTAAAATCTTCATCTTTTAGCTTTCTCTTTAGCTCACTTTCTTTTTTCTCAACTTGCTGATCAATTGCTGTGTTCATAAAAAATGCTAAAATCATTGGAGCAGGACCATTGATAGTCATGCTTACACTTGTAGCAGGATCACAAAGATCAAAGCCCTCATAAAGTCTTTTCATATCATCTAAAGTAGCAATGCTTACTCCACTCTCACCAACTTTACCAAAAATATCTGGTCTAGGGTGAGGGTCTCTTCCATAAAGAGTTACCGAATCAAAAGCTGTAGAAAGTCTTTTTGCTGGCTGTCCCTGTGAGAGATAATGAAATCTTTTATTTGTTTTCTCAGGGGGGCCTTCTCCAGCAAACTGCCTTCCTGGATCTTCTCCTTGTCTCTTAAGAGGAAAAACTCCTGCTGTATAGGGAAAGGAGCCAGGAAAATTTTCTTTTCTTAAAAACTTATACTTATCACCCCAGTCACTTAGTTTTGGAGGCGCGACTCTAAGCACGTCAGTTCCGCTTAAGGACTTTGAAGTTAGAGGCTGTCTTATTTCTTTATCTCTAACTTTATAAACAAATTCTTTTTCATAAAAAGAATCACAAGCCTTATCAAATTGAGCAACTGACTTTATTTCATCTTCATCTAAATTTTTTGAAAAATTTAAAGCCATTTTACTTGGGTTTAAAGAGGCCTCACTTAAATCCTTATCAAGTATGCTTAAAGCACCAAGTTTTGAAAAGCTCTCAGCTTTTTTTTCAGTCTCTTTATGATAAGTTTTAACAACGTTTGAAATTTCAGCTAAGTACTGCTGCCTGTGTGGAGGAACAATCGTATTCTTCTCAGCACCATTTGGTAGCTCAGATTTTGGAACCCAGTCAGCTGCTTCATTTTTTTCACTTAAAAAACTCACTACCCTTTTAAATAACGAATTAACTCCCTCATCATTAAAGTTAGAAGCTTGAGTAAGATAAACTGGGTAATCTACTTCTTGGTGAAAAAGCTTCCTTGATCTTTCATACTGTTTTTTTACATCACGAAGTGCATCCTCTGAGCCTCTTCTATCAGCTTTATTAATTGCAATTAGGTCAGCAAAATCAATCATATCAATTTTTTCTAACTGGCTCTGCGCACCAAACTCAGAGGTCATAACATACATTGAAATATCACAGACTTCAGTGATTGCAGTATTAGCCTGGCCAATACCAGAGCTTTCAGCAATCAAAAGATCAAAAGGAAGCTCCTTTAAAGTATCAAGCACTAAGGGCAGGCTTCCTGAAATTTCAGTACCTGAACCGCGAGAGGCAAGAGAGCGCATATAAACTCTATCTCTTGCTAGAGAGTTCATTCTTATCCTGTCCCCTAAAAGACTTCCGCCTGTTTTTCTTTTTGACGGGTCAACACAAACAACCCCAATATTCTTATCAGGAAAAGCATTTAAAAACCTTTGAAGAAGTTCATCAATAAGGCTCGACTTCCCAGCTCCACCTGTACCTGTTAAACCTAGAACAAGTGGAGTTTTTTTATCACTGCTAGATAAAATATTTTTCCACTTTGAACCAGAATCAAGTTCAGTTTCAGTAAGTGCTAGACCTACATCTCTATGCTTTATCTCACCAAGATCATAAAGCTCACCTTCTTTTGGAGTGCTTTCTTTAGCTTTTAAGAGAGGGTTAAAATCACACTCACGAATGATCATCTCAATCATGCCTTCTAAGCCAAGTTTTCTTCCATCATCTGGGTGAAAAATTTGAGTGATACCGTAGTCTTCTAATTCTTTTTTCTCTTCATGGATGATAACACCACCACCGCCACCAAAGATTTTAACATACTCAGCACCATGAGCATCTAAAAGATCTCTCATGTACTTAAAGTACTCCATATGCCCACCCTGATAAGAGCTTATCGCAATACCTTGAGCCCCTTCTTGAAGTGCCGCCTTTACGACTTCAGCCACTGAACGGTTATGCCCTAAGTGCACCACCTCAGCTCCCATATCTTGCAAGATTCTTCTCATGATATTAATAGCAGCATCATGACCATCAAATAATGAGGCTGCAGTTACAATCTTAATATTATTAGTCGGCTTATATGACATACTTTTACTTACCTTCTTAAAATTAATTTAAAAAAAATTATTTTTTACTCTTGCTTTTAAGTGAAGCTAGGCTTTCTCTTTTCTAAAAAAGCACTGATCCCCTCATTAGCCTCAGCTTCTTGAAAAAGCTTAGAAAAAGAATCCGCTTCAGCTTTTAGCGCTGCTTTCATATCTAAATCAAAACCTTTTTCTATAACAGCTTTAGCTGAAGCAACTGCTTGAGTCCCCTTACTTGAAACTTTAGAGGCAAACTTTAAAGCTGCAGCTACCATTTCTTCTTTAGTTTGAAAAACCTCAAAAACTAAACCTAAAGCTTTCATCTTATCTGCATCAACCATTTCAGCTGATAATGTTAATGTTTTTGCCATATGAAGACCTAAAGATCTAGAAAGCCTTTGAGTTCCACCAAAACCTGGAATTAAACCCAGACCAACTTCAGGCAAACCAAATTTAGCGTTTTTAGTAGCAAATAAGACATCACAAGAAAGTGCCAGCTCAAAACCCCCACCTAAAGCAAAACCATTTACCATAGCAATAACAACTTGATCTAGACTCTCAAAACTAGAGAAGACTTTTTGTCCTAAAAGAGCAAACTCCTCTGCCTCAGTTTTAGAGAGATCCTTCATCTCAGAGATATCAGCTCCTGCAACAAAAGCTTTTTCTCCTGCTCCAGTTAAAGTAACCACTCTCACAGTAGACGAGGTTTTTATTTCATCTATTGCTTTTGAAAGTTCAGTTAGCACTTGTCTATTTAAAGCATTTAAAGACTTCTCTTTTGAGATCTCAATATTTGCCACACTTCCTTGAACATTTAATTTTACAAAATCCATAAATTTAAAAAACCTTTTCCTCTTACTTGCGCTCTTACACTTTTATATTCTTATATTTATTTTCTTAATACTTAAAAAAAGGCTACTTACTGTAATCGTAAAAGCCCTTACCAGTTTTTCTTCCAAGCCACCCAGCTTCAACATGTTTTACTAAAAGTGGGCATGGACGATACTTCGTGTCTCCTAATCCTTCATGAAGAACATTCATAATAGCTAGACAAGTATCAAGACCAATAAAATCTGCAAGAGTTAAAGGCCCCATAGGCTGATTCGTTCCAAGCTTCATTGAAGCATCAATATCTTCTACACTCCCAATACCTTCGTATAATGTATAAACTGCTTCATTAATCATTGGCATTAAGATTCTATTGACCATAAATCCTGGAAAATCTTTTGCTTCAACAAAAATTTTTCCAAGTGTTTCAGCAAAACCTTTAATAGTTGCAAAAGTTTCATCTGTTGTTTGAAGACCTCTAATTCCTTCAACTAGTTTCATTAAAGGCACCGGGTTCATAAAATGCATTCCACAAACTTTCTCTGGTCTCTTAGTTACTGCAGCAATTTTAGTTACAGAAATAGATGATGTGTTTGTACAAAGATAGGCTTCAGGCTTAACAACTTCATCAAGATTTTTAAAAATTTTAAGCTTAAGATCTACATTTTCAGTAGCAGCTTCAATAACACAATCACAGTCTTTCAGCCCTGACATTTCTGTAGTTGTTGTGATTTTTGAAAGGAGCTCTGTTTTTTGAGCTTCGCTCATTCTCTCTTTTTTTATTAACCTGTCACAACTTTTTGTGATAGTTGAAACCCCTTTATCAAGAGCTTCAGATGAGACGTCCATCATCACAACATTTATAGACTTTGAAGCAACCACCTGAGCTATTCCATTGCCCATTTGACCAGCACCTACAACACCAACTGTCTTAAACATAAATCCTCCTTAAGGACTAAACTTATTTAAAACATATTTGTATTGTAAATTCGATTTTAGGTCACCTGTTTCGCATAGTTGAAAGTGCAACTAACTTAATAATAACAACATACTATATGCCATCTGCTTAAAAATTAAACGCTTCTATACTTAACCTACTAATCATTGGCGCAAATTTCTTTTACTTATAAGTCTTACCAACGACTCTGACATCAAGTCTCTCACTTCTTTAACCTTTTCTTTTCTATTTTCTTCAGTCCAATCAGCTGTTGAGATTTCAGGCAAAATATCTACCAAAACTCTTCCACCCATACTTGAAAGACTTGGAAAGTACTGCTGCCTAGGAAAAACCTTGTTAGCTCCATAAATAACTACTGGAACTAAAGTTGCTTTTGCACTCATTGCGAATATGAATGGACCTGATTTAAAGTCAGCAAGCTCTTCACCATCGTTTCTGCCACCCTCAGGAGCAATCATATAACTACTCCCTTTCTTTAGCCTCTCTTCTGCTTTTTTATATTCAGCAATAGATTTTTCTCTATCATCTCTATAGATCACAATAGTATCAGAGATTTTCATTACAGTACCAACAATCGGATACCTTTGAACAAAAGCGCTTGCAGCAAAATTAAATACTCCAGGGACATACCCAACTAAAGCAGGGATATCTAAATAACTAGAATGCGAGAAGAGATAAACAACACCTTTTTCTTTTGAGATGTTTTCTTTTCCACTTACTTCAACCCATGCTCCTAGGCCAAGACAAAATATTTTCCCCCAAAGCTGTGGCAGGCCAAGCTTAAATATAGCCTTATAACCAAAAAGCAATATAACTATTACAGCTGGCACACCTATAAGAAGTGTCGCAAGTAGCACAATTAAAGTACTTAATATTGATCTAAGAATATAAAATGGTCTTAAAATATAATACATGTTCTTAACACCTCTTTACTTTTTATGAACTAAACTGGAAGCCCCATTACTCTTAGTTTTGCAGCTCTTCTTTGTCTTTCTTTATAAGCTAGATGGCTTGCTGTGCCCTTGATATTATTTTCAAATGTCTCTTTATCAATAATTTGAATTTCAAATGGATAGAAAAAACTTAAAGGCTCTTTTTGTGGCCCTCTATCAATTTTAAGAAAACGTCTTGAAATAAACTTTAAAAACTTAAACTCCTTAGCAGAAAACTCATTATGAGTTCCCATAGAGTTACCCTCTGCATACCAGTCTTCAAGTTTTTTATTTAAAGCATCCGTAAACTGCTGCAAGTCTTCTTCATTATTTTTTTGAACTACACTTTCTGAAGCTTCAAGAAATAAGTCTAGAGGACATATCATATTTTTAGACTGCCCACTTATAGTTTGTGCAAAACTGATAAGATGATTGTCAGATAAATATTTTACCACACGAAAAATATCATAAATACTTTCTGTTACAAATCTTAAACCCACACGATCTAGTAGCGTCATTGCAACAGCATTTCTTTTTGCTAAAAGCTTTACAACACCAGATCTCGTTTGCTTAAAAGGCTTAATAGAAAAATCAACTAATTCAATTTCATTTTTATTACCTAAATAAGTCTTATCCGCTTCACCTTTAACAATATGTTCTTGGATCGGTCTTAAAATTTGGTATTGAATGTCATCAGTAAAGGATGTGAATAAATCATTTTCAAGGTGAATAATAATATGCATTACTCTTAAAAGTGCACAAGCATGCTTTTGTAAACCTGTTCTATCTTTATGACTTGCAATAATAAGTAAATTCGTAAGATCTTTTAAATCTTCTCTATTTCTTACTTCAGCAGGAACTTCTTCTCCAACATCAAAAATCTCTTCTTCTAAAACTTCTACTGCAAGCCTGTGACACTTCCATAAAAACTCAGAGTCTTTATAGTTTGAAAGGTCATAACCATAAGTAAAAATAAACTCTATAGCTTCCTCACGAGAGTGTACTGAAAGTGCTGGAAGATCAATGACAGATCTTTCTCCAAGTACTGCTTCTAATAAATGAGGATCAAACTTCATATGCCTCATCTTGCACTAAATAGAGAAGAGTCGCAAGATCACCTCTTATTTGCATCATATTCTAGCAGAACAAAAATGAAAAAGGCTTCTCTTTTTTAAAGAAGCCTTCATGAATAATGGATATTAAAAATTTATTTATTATCTACACTTAAAAAAGTTACACGCTGGTACAACGAAAAAACCCAAGCCTTGCCACTGACTATCAGGTTCATCATCAAAATAACTTGTTTTATTTGCGTAATACACTTCACCCCAGTAATAAGTTTGACCACCTTCATTGTAAAAACCACCTTGGTTTCTTGAGCTGAATTGAACTAGTCCATACACATCTTCAAAAACAAAAGCCATTCTCTGACTATCAATGATTTCATATGCAGTGATTCTATCGTCACTAAAATCCATAGGGATTTCTGTATAAATTTCTTCTTCATCATATTCGTTAATAAATCTCTCACCTACAAGGCTATCATAGATTGAGATTCTTAAATCAGCTGCACTCTCAACAATACTATCGTTTGAACTTAGACTCATACCTGGTTGATAATCAAAACCCTCAAACTCAATTGAAGCTCCAAAGTAAACCCCTATGTTTGCATTATAAAGACCAAACTCATTTGAATTATATTCTAAATACCTTGGATCCATAAAAGAACTTACTAAATCATCAACAGCATTTTGAAACTGTCTAATATATTGAGCTCTTTCATATATTTTACCATAAAGATCTTGGCCCTGTGGAAGCTGGTCTTCTGCATCATCTATTTCAAAAGAACCTCTATCTGGATCAGAGTTTACTGTTGGAGCACCTCTAGTGCCTCTTGTTGTAATTCTTTTACCTGATTTATTTCCACTATCAGAACAGCCTGTTAGAAAAAAGACGGCTATCACACTTATAGCAATACATAAGTTTTTCATAAATTCCCCCAATTCATTTTCAGTCTTAATTGTGCAAGGGGTTTGCCAGCTCAGTGACAAATAAGGGCGCTTTAAGTGTTTAAGCTTTTTACAGTCGTTTTAAAGGCTTCCAAACTAGAACGTCTCAAAATGAGATTTCAGTCCCTAGGCACATTAAAGGTGCTTTTAGCGTACGGCATATGAATTGCTTCTAGAAAGCTAAACTAAATTAGGAGAACTTAAAGATGATTAAAAATATAATAATTATACTCAGCCTTAGCTTAAGTATAAATGCATTTGCTAGCGAAAACTTAGATTGCGAGAGTGTAGATGGTCAAACTTTTATAGAGGTTAATAATATAGCCATAGGCAATATACAGTCTGAAGATAATGAGAGCCTACCAATGAGTAGAGTAGCAGCAGCTACATTAATTATTAAAAGTTTTAATGGAGAACCAACCCACACCTTGCTTGCTTTAACAGGTCGAACTCAAGATACAATGCAAGGACCGTATTTTAATTTAGACGGAAACGGCGGCTATCAACTTTATATTTCAGCTCCAATCTCACAAGACTTCTCGGTTCTAACTACTCCTGAAAAGGAAATAGGCGTTATCTGTTCAGATAGAAGGTAATAACCTCTCCCCTTTATCAGCACTTACTCATTAGAAAGTGCTGCAGTTCTTAGGTTTTCTTTACTACAATCAAGACTAAATTTATTAAAAATATTAGACTCTTCCCCTACTTTTCCATAGATCTCATATTCTAATTCTATAAAAACGGGGGCTTTTTTATAAGAGCGACTCTCTAAAACCCCTTCTTCCTCAACTGTTGCTATAAGGTGTAATTTTTTATTCTCAATAAAAGCCCTAAAATTACCTGCATCATACAGATTAAAAACAACTCCTTTATAAGAAGCCTTTTCTAAATCACTTGCTAACCCTCTAACCTCACGCCTTTCTTTTAACTGATATTTAGAAATTCTTCTTTTTTCAATTATATGGGCTTCTTTTTTATCCTTATAAAAACCAAGAACAAAACAATTAAAAAAAGTTGCTTTATCAGATTCTATTTGTATAACTCGCGCACCAGACATAATTGAAAAAGATGAAGGTGAAAAACTTAAAACAAAGAGTAAAATAAAACTTAAATGTATAAACTTCTTCACCTTGTCACATCCGATCCATAAGTTTTAGGTCTTAAATCAAGATGAATAGTAAATGAACCTGAACCATATGTACCAATTCCAGCAGGTCTACCTTGCTTCGCTCGCATATGACGAAACTTTCTTAAGGCTTTATATTTTTCAGCTAATGAGCAGTAATGCACATCAATAGCAGAGGCATCTATATGGGAACTACTAGACTTACCGTCAACCCTTGAATTGTATGGCTCTGGCCTGTACCAGTTTCTAATTTCTTTTATACAACCACCAGCTTGTTGAATTACTGAAAGTAAACTTACAGCTTTTGCCCAGTGAGATTCTGGAGGTATAAGTAAAAACGGCTGCCCCCTATAGGTTCTATTAAATGTGCCTCTTGAGCCTAAAGTTGGATAAGTGACCTGACTGCAATAGTTTTCACTGATACCACTCCTTTTACAATAATTAACAAATTTTCTTGCCCTAGAAGGTCTATGAAGTGCTGGCACATGAAGGTCAGGAGCTGTTCGATTAAAAGTATTACTTGAAAGTTCTGCCCCAGGCCTAGAAGGTGATGAACCAGTCCTTACATATCTAGGCTGACTAGAAGCTGTTGTCATAACTTGAGGACTCGAGGCTGAGGATGCTGTCGTTCTTCTTTTGGCATACCTATGTCGAATAGCATTTTCTCCTCTAAGACCTACATAAATTTGTCCCCACCCTCCACAAGATCCTGAAGGGGTTACTACCTGGCACCAACCATTTAAACAACGACCTGTTTTACGAGCTGTTGCACCAGCTCGTAAAATACCGCAGCTCACTTTTCTACCGTTTACATTCTTAGCAATTTCTAAAGTCTTCTTTACCCTATAGTAATAAGAACTTGCAAAAGCAGACTCAAAGATTAAAAAAACAAGAAAAAAAAGAGAGATTCTCACATACAATAGATTAAACGAAAACCAAGTCAGCTATCAATTTTTAAGCCCATATTAAGTCTTTTAAAAGACTCTAACTAGATTAAAGTCATACACCTTTTACAACACCTTTAAACGCAAGAGTTGATTCCCTCTTCTTAGCAAAACCAAGTCTTTTTTTATCTCTAATAAAGCCAGTTTTTCTTAGAGCTCTGTTAAAGTTTCCAGTTGAAGCATAAGTTGTAACAAAACTCTTGTTCTCACACTTTAAAAAAAATTCTTCTAAAAAATCAGGCTGCCATAAAGGCTGAGAAGTTTTATTACTGTAAGCATCAAAAAGAATTGCTTTAGAGGATACTCTTATATTTTTTAAAGAGGCTTTGTTTAAAGCTTTCTTAAAAATACACTTTCTCGTTAAATAGTTACAAGCTTTAATAACAACATCAATTCCAAATTTTTTAATAAACAAGTCATAAAATATAGGATAATCGCTCGGAGCATTTATTCTTTTTTTAAACAAATGACTTAAAACTTCTTCTTTTTCAAAAGATAAAATCTCAAAATTTTTGTTACTCTTAACAGCCACAATGGCTGATAAAATCTCATTATAACCAAGGCCAAGTCCTACTGATATAACCTCAAAGCCATCATCCACCTCGCCTTTAATAAACTCTCTTAAAGGCTCATAATAGATATAAACACTTTCAGAAAAAGCCCCACTTCTTGAGTGCATTTCTTCATCTAGCCCCTCTTGCATAAGAGAGAGGCTTTCATCAGCGGTTTTTACCAAAGAAAAGCCTGATTCTATGTAATCTCTAAATTCCTCTTGAATATTGTCCATAATGAGTGCAAAAAAGATAGCACTATGATTGAGAAATGGAAAGGCCAACCCTATAACCCAATAAGCTGTTTTTATGAAAAGCACTTTGGAGAGAAAGTATATAAAATACCTGTCTCAGTCGTTGATACCTGCCCAAATAGAGAAGGCCTAAAAGGAATGGAGACCTGCATTTTTTGTGATGTCTGGGGTTCAGCTGCAAGATCAGAAGCTCAGACCCTTCCTCTAGACCTTCAGATCAAAAAATATAAAGCACATATTGGAAAAAGATTTGGCGCAAAAAAGTTCTTAGTTTATTTTCAAGCCTACACAAACTCTTTTGCCAAAGTTCAAGCAATTAAAGAAAATTTTTATAGAGCGTTAGAGCATGAAGGTGTTGCAGGTGTTGTTGTTGGAACAAGGCCTGATTGCATCTCTCCTGCACTTTTAAGGCTTTGGCAAGAGATTCATGAACAAAGCTTTGTTTCAGTTGAGCTTGGAGCTCAAACCTTTAATGATGCTCAACTTGATTACCTAAAGCGAGGTCATAACCACGCTCAAACTCTTAAAGCCATTAAAAGAATTAAAGGCGAAACTGATGTTGATTTAGGGCTTCATTTTATGTTTGGACTTCCAAATGAAACTGATGAAGAGATACAAGACTTTGCTATTAAAACTAATGAGCTAAAAATTGATAATGTAAAGCTTCATAACCTTCATGTCTTAAAAGACACTCCACTTGAGCAAGACTATTTTAATAACAAGTTTACACCCTGCACCTTAGAAGAGTACTCAAGAAAAGTAGGGATTTTCTTAAGCCATCTTTCTCCAGATATTTATGTTCATAGACTAGCAGCGCTTGCTTCAAGGTGGGATGAGCTGATTGCACCTAGCTGGGCAAGAAAAAAAATGGAGACACACCAAAATATCATCACTTATATGAGAAATAGTGAAATTAAACAGGGCTCTAGTCTTCATTAAGACGCTTTAGAGCACTTAAACTGTCTTAAAACGATAAAATTTAAATAAATTATCATTTTTTTTTAACTTTAAGTGAACCTTTATAGTCTTCGATAAGTCTAAGTATATATAAAGTCACAATATAAGGCTTTAAACTAAAACTTACTATAAAAGGAGCATTTCTTTATGAAAAAAATAGCAGCATTTCTTATCTGTCTCTCACTTACTCCAGCAGTATATGCTGGAAAAGGTATGAATAAAGGAAAGAACAAAGGTGGAAAAGACGGCATCTTTAAACAACTTGACCTTTCAGAAGATCAAAGAAAAGAACTTAAAGAAATTAGAAGTTCAAGAAAAGATAAAATGAAATCATTAAGAGAAGAAAAAAGAAACTCACGAGAAGCATTTCAACAAGCAATGGAATCAGGGAGCTCAGATTCTAAACTCAAGAGCTTACATAGCAAAATGCTTTCAGCAGAAGAGAGTTTTAAATCATACAAATTTGAGACCATGCTTAAAACACGAGGGATTCTTACTTCTAGTCAAAAAAGCAAGTTTAATGAGCTTAAATCTCAAATGCGCAAGAAATGGCAAAAAAAATAAATTTTTATGATCAGTAAAAAACTCACAAGTTTTTTAAAAATGGGAAGAGTCTTAAGCAAGGAGGACTCTTCTCTTTTATTTGATGAGATCTACTTCACCAAAGGAAGTAAGATCAAAAGACAAGTCTTCTATATTGTTGGAAGCTCTCTTTATGAAGACGTTTTACAAGAAGTTTTTTTTAAAATACACAAGAATTTACATAAGTTTAACAATCAGTCTTCAATAGACACATGGATATATAAAATTGCGTTAAACACATCTCTAGATTTTTTAAATAAAGAGAAAAAAAGATCTAAGTCTTCTTTTGAAGATGATGAATTCGGTATTGATTCTAGAAGAGTAAATGAAGAAAATAGTGAGCTAAAAGACCTTGTACAAAAATCGATCTTTAACTTATCTGATAAACACAAAAAAGTTTTTATTCTTTTTTATATCAGTGGAGAGAGCATTAAGAACATTTCTGCAGTTTTAAATATACCTGAAGGAACTGTAAAATCCAGGCTTAACAATGCCAGAGAAAGTGTTAAAATTTTTTTGAAAAAACACGGAGTTAATTATGAGTGAAAATAATTTTGATAAGATGATAAAAGAACATACTGATTTTAAACCTGAAAGCTCTAATGCCGAGCTTGATAGCATAAAAAATTACAATGAAGTTAAAAGTTCATTTTTTAACCCTTTTATGCCTTTTCTTATCTCAAGTTCACTTGTCTTAATCTTTGTATTCTCAGTTTTTAACAAGCAAGAAAACCTCAATCATCCTCAAATTGAGACAGAGCAATTGGCTGAAGATTTTCTTTTTGAATCTTATTTTGCAATAGAAGATGACCTAAGAGCCATGGAAATGGATGAAGACACCTCTATATAGGGTTTTTAAAGGATTAAGAGTCTCTTAATAATACGTGCTTTTTCTACACCACCTATTTTAAGCACTTCATTTATGATAAGATGTAGCCTTAGGTCTTAATTGAATTTTTCTTCATTTCATCTCATGATTAAGACATAAAAAGTTTTTTTTGAAGAGGAGACATTATGTACAAAAATCTACTGGCACTGGCTTTAACACTTTTCATGTCATCTACAGCATCTGCTGACTTTATTGACCTTGTCTATATTAAAGGACAGGTAGGTATGGCACTAACAACAGATGGAACTATTGGAAATAGTAAAGTTGATTATGATATTGCAGCTCCCTATCCAGTTAACATTGGTGTTGGAGTTTATTTTTCACCTCTCTTCTCTTTAGCTCTAGAAATAAACTATGAAACTCAAGATTTAGAAGAAATTCCTGATACTGTAACAAATGATGAAAAGAAAGAAGTCTCAGGTATGTTAAACCTCTACTTTCACCTACCAAGCTTATTAGGCATTGAGCCTTTTGTTGGAATTGGTGCTGGTTTTACTAAAATTACTATTGAAGAAAACGATTACGACACTGATGGTTTTATTTATAATATCGGAGTTGGACTTGATTATAAACTCTCAGGTTTTTTAAATCTTGTAGCTGAAGCTAGAATCGAAGACCCTATTGAGGACTTAAAGCTTGATGGAGCAGGAAGCCTTGATAGAGAAGATCTTGATTACACTAAGGCTAAGTTCTTAGTTGGATTAAAACTAAAGTTTTAAAAAATTCAGTAAATACGACAATAAAAGTAAAAAAGCGATGTGAATTTATACATCGCTTTTTTTATTCTATACTTACAAGATATTTTTAATATGTACCTAAAATCTTAGTGTATGTCTTAAGCCCACTCTCCATCTTGTCGACCTTGAATCAAAAAGGTGATAATCAACTCTTCCCATATTCTCTACTTCAGCGTTATGACCATAGCCAACTGATACAAACCACTTTTTAAAAGGTGAGGCGATAACTGACACTCCTGTATTAAGGCTATCATCATGATTTCTAAATTCACTTGCTCTAATAGGCTCAAGACTTCCAAACCTTTCAAAATAAGCTCTTGAATATGATGCTCTTGCACTTACTAATATAGATTTTAAGAATCTATTTTTAAATTTAAGAGTTTGTCCAAGAGTATAGGTTGCATTTAAGCTTGCTGTACCACTAAAGCGCTCAAGGTATTGTCCACCAAAACTTTGTTCACCCGTTTTTGTTGTAGAATATCTATTCGCATTTAAAAGTGCATCTATACCTGCTGTAAAGATTAAAGTGTTCTTTAAAAACATCCAGGATGCAGAACCTCCAGCATAAAATCTTGCAAGAACATCTTGTCTGATTGAAAAAGGTGAAGTTGGGAGTAAAACACCATAGGAAACCATTGGAGTTGCACCTTTAATCAAGTCTTTCTTTAAGATATGCCTTAAACCAATATAAGCATCAGACATTCTCACTTCATCATCACCTTCAAAATCAATAAAATAAAGCTTATTAAATCTAATTGAGGCATCAAGGTGAAGGTTCTTTCTAATTGTTCTATCTACAAAAACACCAAAAGCAGAACCTTCTTCAACTCTTGTATCTCCAAAACCATCTAGATGTGTTGCAGAAAGTCCAAGTCTCCATTTCTGTGCTTTTTTTACATTTAAGCTCTCAAGTAGTGCATTTTGTGCAAAAGAACTACTCGCTATAAAGCTCAAAAGCAGTAATAAAGAAATTGCTAACGATCTTATCATTGGCAATAGTCCTCAGCTCCAGTCATAACTCTATATAAGAACCTTATGTCTCTTACATCAGCTTTTCTTGTACCGATTCTATCGTCACTCTCACCTTCACCAAAAAGATAAGCTTCTTTGTATTTTTTAATAACATTATAAGCAATTTCATTTTCAGCCTTAGAAGCCACATAGACTCTGCCATCAACCATTGCAAAACCTATATCTGAAAGCTCATTAGCAAACTCTGTAAATTCTAAATTTGCTTTTTCCGGTAGATCAGTAAGAACATTTATTGTATCAGCAACCAGGTTATCAGCAACTTCTGCACCTTCATAAATATATTTATAAGGATTAAGCGCAAAATACTTATTAAATCTTTCTGGAGAGTAGCAAACCATTTTAAATCTATTAGCAAGTGATGCGTTATTTTGATTATAGTAGTTTAGAGCATTATCTGCATACATGAGTCTTGCAAAGTATATAAAACCAGGCTCAGAGTCTACTCGCTCAGTTAAGAGATTTTCACTTACCTTTTTAATTGTGTTTCCAATATCTGGGTCATCTTGATATTCAAGGTATGAAGCTGTTGAAACTGGAATATTTGGGTTATACATAAAAGCATCATCACCAAGTAAAAAGTATGTTGCATAAAGCTTATCTGCAAAAATTCCTTTTCTTGTTAAAGCTCCTGTAACAACGTCATATTCACTAAAGTATTGTCTTTCAACGTTTGATTGCTGAAGTACTGAGTTATAAAAAGCTACTGAAAGTTTTATAGCTCTTTTTATATCTCTTTTTATAGGATCAAAGTATCTAGCTTCCTCAGATTTAGAAATTCCAAGCCTTTTAAAAGATTCACCTAAGTCTTTATTACCATAAGTAAATGCAGATTGATCAAGCATCATAAACTTTTTAATATTCCACATTGTACCAAAAATACGACTGTCATACCCACTCGTATCCCAGTAAGCTCTTCCAAACCTTCTATTAGTTGTAAAATATGATCTTTGATAATTTGCAATCATATCCATTAAAATCTCTGTAGGAGTAGTTCCTCTATCCCACGTGTTACATAAAGCATTAAAAGCTCTATGCTCATCTGTACAGAACAAGAAGTCTTTCGTCTTACCAGCATGTGGATGACCGTCAGGATAAACATCTTTTGAATGATCTACTTTTCCAGATGAGTAAGCATAAGCAATAGCTGCCTTATCATAGGCTTCCCATTCAAAAGAAGTGTGCATCTCACCATCAAGACTTAAGTAATCCATTACAGATGAACTTACAGCCGGAAGGTGTCTTTCTTGCCCAGTGCTTGGGTCAGTAAAGTTCTCACCCTCATTAAAGTTGTTTTTATCAACTGATCCATAAAAGTTATGCCTTAAACTTACGTTATGACCAAACTCATGAATCGCAACTCTATATAAAATTGTATCAATAACTTCTTGTGGACTTTTACCATCTAAGAGTAGCTCTTGAGCTTCTTGAAGTGATTGATCAATGTGATAAATTGTTGATCTGTTGCCTGAACGTGTATTTTTTAATTCATTAACGTGGGCGTTACCATTTAAATCAATTGATTCAAAGTACTCAAATTGTTTCCTACCTAATGACCTTCCAAAATTTTCTCTGATTTGATCTAAATTTTTAAAATCAAAAACATCTGTTTCTGAAACAGGTAAAACAACACTCCCTTCTTCATTAATTCCGTGCCCTCTTGTAAATGGAGCCCAAAAAGTCACTCCATAAGTAAAATCAGGGATCATTTTTTTAAAGACATAACCTGCTTGAGTATCATGCTGTAAGTCTTTTGATGTTTCTAACCATTTTGAAAGATAGTCTTCTTCATTTTCAGTCTCCATAGCCTTACTCATCTCTGCATAAAAAGATTGAGCTGATCCTGTTTCAACGTCTTCTCTTTTAAGCCACTCTTGAATAAGCTCTACATAGTATTTTAAAGATCCTGTCCAAACCATCGAGTTAGCTGCAATGATCTCACCTGTAAAAGGGTTTGCATCAGAAGGTCCATAACCAAGAGGTGAGCTTCCATTAGCTTCTTGCATAAACTTAATAAAAGAATATCTAAGATCTCCAAATTTAACCTCTTTTGGTGCATCAGAGATTGCAAAACGCATCTCTACTCCGGCTTCTTCTAAGACCTTATTTGTTTGGTCTATAACTCCAACTACTGTCTTGCCATACGGGTCTTTCTTATTAACGTCTGTCTTATAAACCCACTTATACTCTTCAGGAAAACCTGGAGCAAAATAAAGCTGATGAACTTTAGTCTTTGGGTTCCATCTATTCATAAGAAAGTTTACTTTTAGGCGACCATTCTCAGTTCTTTCTTCAAATATTGATTTAAAGTAACCATACTTTTGAATTAAAGGGTCAAACTCACCGTTATAAACATAAGGCTCATATTTTTTAGCCGGATCCCTTTCTGGCTTATGAAGCTTAAAAGAATACATTAAATCAGCTTGAAAAGTATATGTTCCAGTATTTCCTCTTCTGTTACTATAAAGCCCCCAGCATCTTCTGTTATTTGAGTTAATTTCGTAACTGATTCTTTTAACAAAAGACATATAATCTTGCCCGTATTCAGTTGATTCCGGAAGAACATATGTACTTTTTACTGTCCAACACTGACTAAAATCATCAAAGCCAGAAACAAGCTTAGCTCCCTTAGCCCAGTCAATTTCAAAGTGAGACTTCTTATACCATTCTTTAAAATTATCTTCTTCTAAAGAGTTGGTAGGTCTTCCATTTATTTCACTATATCTATACTGAGTGTGATCTACATCCCAAGAATAAATTAAAGTATCTAATTTTTTATCTTCAGCAATTTTAGAGTTAACAGCACTTAAGAACTCTAAGCCTTCTTTATGAAACTTAAAGTAACCGGCTTTTAAATCACCTTGAAGACCAATAAATAACGGACCACCATATGAACTTACATTTGTTACAGTAACTTTATGAAGCCAAACTTTTCCATTACTAGACTCTAAATCAAGCTGATCAAAACTTCTAATTCCATTACTCTTAAGAGGCTCAAGCCCTGTAAGTGTTAATTTCTCAAATCTTTCAGCATCTGCATCACCAACCCTGTTGGTTTCTCTTACCTTAGCACAACTTATTAACGTTGTAGCAACTAATACTAATAAAAATAAATTCTTCATTACTGGTTACCTCCAGATGCTTTCTTATATTTTGAAACTCCAGTTAAAACTCTTTCACTAAAGTAAACTCTTGTTCCTTGATTAGGAAAATAAACAACTCTTGCTTCACCATCACCAGCCTGATCAGGGCCTACAAAAGGAGAGCAAGTGATATTTTTATTTTCAGATTTTAATTCTTTAACTAGTTTCTTTAAATTCTTTTCAAAAGCTCTTTGAGTCATACCAACTTTAAAAAGTTTATCTGATCCACAAACACCTTTAATACCTTTATCATTTAAACTTGATGAAATATAAGTAAGCTCTGCTTCAAGTTCAGTAGTATCCTGATCTATGGAACTTAAAGGAGAAAGCCCTAGTACAGCTCCACTAACACCACTTACCTCTATAATATTTTGCTTTGATACAGAATCCTCTTCATACGAAACATTTGCAGAAGCATAAAGATCAAGCTCTACCCTTACAGTGTTTTCACCCAAACTTAAAAAACCCTCATTTCTACTTCTATCAATGTCAATTAATTTAACTTTCTGCCCAAGTCTAAAACCAGCTAAAGAGTTTGATGTTAAGTCTACACTTTCCTTTACAGAGGCCATGCTTACTGAACTCATAGGATCATTATCTAGTGCAATACTAAATAAGAAACTTCCAGAATTTACACTCACATGAGTATAAACAAATAACCCTTTCATTTTATCAAAGTCATAAAAACTTGTTCTTAATACCATTCTTCTATTAGCAGCAGGTCTTGCATGAAACCCAGAAAAACGCTGGCTTACTACAGAATTTTCAGAAACACTTTTAAACTCTTTTCTCATGAGACGAGCCAAGTCTTTTAACACTTCTTTTTGAGCTTTTAAATCCCCTGCTAGCTCATCCATTCTAACTGTAAAGGTTTTTTCTGTTGAATTCTCACTGATCTCGGTACTTAAAGGAACTGAAGTTGGCTCATATGAAACAAGTTTTAGTTTAAACTTACCTTCCACATCTTTTCTTAAAACCAGATACTTCCCGTTTAACATAATTGGCGCTTGGTAATTTGAATACACTAAAAAATTAGAAAAAATATCTTCCTTACTCTCTGTCTTTGATTCTAGGTTAAAGCTTTCAACATCATTGTAAATACCAGCCCTTTGCACTCTAGCAACTGAGCCCACAAAATCTTTTCTATAGGCTTTTGTTTCAAGAAATGCCGCTGGGTTAGCAGGTCTAGATAGCTTTGCCTGTACATCTCCCCACTTTTCACCAAGCATGAGCATCTCACCTGTTTCTTTAACGTTTATACCACCAAGAACAAGATCTAAAGGACTTGCAAAGTCTCCAGGTTGAACATCTTGATTGATAACCATTTGAACCAGTACTTTTCTATCTTTTGAGAAGACAATCGTTATGTTTGGTAAAATCCAATTAATAAAATCGTTATATAAAAGTGCCTGACACTCTTTAGTTTCAACACAGCTATAACTACTTTCCTTACCAAAAAACTCATTATAAGTTTTTTGAAGCAGCACTTCACCTAAATCACCGAACTCAGGTTTAAAGACATCTTGAAGTTCTGCTTTCATAGTAACTTTTCCAAGAGGCTCTGGCAGATTTATTGCTCCTAGATATCCATCTAAGATTAAAGCTTGTCTTAACCTTCTTGGCTCTTCACTACTCCAAAGCAAACAAAGGTTCTCTAAGTAGTAGTCACCACTTCCTCCACAAGCTCCAACATATGGTGTACTTAAAATTTCTGAAGCATCGCTATAAGATGAATTAAACTTCACACCAGCAACTGATGACTCAAGTGGATTAATACCATCAAAGACAATAGGTTGCTTACCATTTTTTTCAATTTTATCATCTTCAGAGTTGTTCTCACCTACTCGAGGCTCTCTAATCTCTGTTGGCTCTCGCCCTATAATATTATCAATAATAACAGGCTTACCCTCTTCTCCATCAAACGAATCTACTTCATCTTGAGTTACTGGAGTACTTGGACTTGCTGGGTTAGGAACTATAGCGTCTCTATCAGCAATTTGCTTTGGTTGATCTGAGCACCCAAGCATTAATGTAGTAAGTGTGATTATAAATAAACGAAATACGCAAAAATGCATATCAATATCCCCCTTGATTCTTCTTAAAAAACCCCTGTAAAGCCTCTAAACAAGCTTTTTAAAGGGTTTAGCGTAAAAAAAAGAGGATATAAAGAATAAACCTGTTAACAACACCTAAAAGGCTTACTTTAGCAAAAAACATATAATTTATTTCATTTTTTGCATCTTTTACTTGCATTAAGTAGTCTACTTAATTTTATCTCACACACGCTAAGTTACTTTACTAAAAAGCCTTTCGCCGCTATCTAAATAATTATGAAGCAAGTTAAATTAGTCATTATAAGACATGGTCAAAGTCAGTGGAATAAAGAAAACAGGTTTACAGGTTGGGCGGATGTACCACTTACGGACCAAGGAAGAGAAGAAGCTAGAAAAGCTGGCCAGGTTATTAAAGACCTTAACATAGAGTTTTATGAAGCCCACACTTCTGTTCTTATGAGGTCGATTCATACTCTCTGGGAGATTTTAAAAGTAAGTGAGATGTCATGGCTTCAAACCTATAAGTCATGGCGATTAAATGAAAGGCATTACGGAGGACTCACAGGCCTTAACAAAAAAGAGACTGCTGAAAAGTACGGCGCAGATCAGGTTTTTGAGTGGCGAAGAAGCTTTTCAACAAAACCTCCTCAACTTGAAATGGATGATGAAAGACACCCCATACATGATAAGCGTTATGTAAATATGCTTCCTGCTAATCAACTCCCCTCAGGAGAGTCGCTTGAAACAACACTTGAGAGATTTATGCCTTACTGGGAAGAGGTTATTAAAGCCAGGCTATTAGAAGGAAAAAATCTTTTAGTTGCAGCACATGGAAACTCACTAAGAGCACTTATGCTAAACCTTGAGGGTTTATCAGAAACTGAGATCACAAAAGTAGAGATTTCAACAGGTGTTCCTATTGTTTATACTTTAGAAATTGATACTGATAAATCTATTAAAATACTTCAAAAAGAGATTTTAAGTATTTGATTTTAAAGGCTTTCTTGTGATTATTTTATAAGAATTCCAGATAAGATAGGCAAAGATCAACACACACAAAAGCCCAAGTATTAACTGAAACTTTTTTAGTATTTGAATCACCTCTTCTCCGTATATTGAGATAAAGTAAATCTGCATAGGCACAACAAGCATAACCACTAAGCCATCAACACAAAGAAACGTTTTTCTAGTGACCCCTAAAGCTCCACACATTAAGTGTCCAGGAAACCGAACCCCTGGAATAAGCCTAAAAAGGCCTGGTACAATATTACCCCACTTCTTCATCCATGCTTTTATAGTAATCACTCTCTTCTTTGGCACTAGTTTTAAGAACCAAGGGGATGAGACCACTCCTTTTCCAAAATACCGACCAAGACTATAAACAACAAAATCTGTTGCAAAGATGCTTAAAGCACAAACAAGCATCGCTGGAAGTACGTCAATATGAGGAGCATTTGGATATGGTGGAGGATAAAGGTCCGGCCTTGAACCAATGTAAGACAAAACACCTAAACCAATAATTGAGATTTCTTCAGGTATAGGCAGTCCAAAGCTTGAGAGCAGCATAACAAGAACAACCGCACAATAAACCACCACTGGCTCATAGGCATAATGCTGCATCCACTCAAAAAAGAAAGTCTCCACGACGTACCACCTTACTTTAACAGTTTCGGAGTTTTTACTACTAAAGTTAAACTTTGTATTAGAGAAAACTATCGATTAGACTTTAAAAAATAGCAATTAAATTTAGGGGATGAAGATGGAAAAAATCTGGCTAAAGAACTATCCAAAGGGTGTTAACCACGAAATCAATGCAGAAGAGATCGTATCAATAACCGATCTCATGAAGAAATCTGTGAAAAAATTTAACAACAATATTGCCTATGAAAACTTTGGCGCAACACTTACCTTTAGTGAGCTTGATAAGCTTTCAAATGATTTTGCCTCATTCTTAGCAAACGTTGCCTACCTTGAAAAAGGGGATCGCATAGCACTTCAAATGCCAAACCTTCTCCAATACCCTGTAGCACTATTTGGAGCTTTAAAGGCGGGCCTTGTGGTAGTAAACACAAACCCACTTTATACCAAGACTGAAATGCTTCATCAATTTAAAGACTCTGATGTAAAAGCCATCGTTATCCTCGATCACTTCACAGATAAATTAGAAGAAATTCTAGAAGAGTCTGGGATTAAAACTGTTGTAGAAACTGGAGTTGGAGATTTACTTGGATGGCCAAAGAGTTGGCTTATAAATGGCATTTTAAAATACGCAAAAAAAATGGTGCCTACTCACAACATTCCAAAAACTTTTAAGTTTAGAGATGCTCTAAGCTATGGATCCGCTAGAAAGTTTTCTACTGTTAAAAGCGAGCCTGATGACCTAGCCTTCTTACAGTATACAGGCGGCACAACAGGTGTTGCAAAGGGAGCTGAGCTTACTCATAGAAATGTTGTATCAAACATGTTTCAAATGATGGAGTGGATGAAACCAAGACTTATCCCTGGTGAAGAAACTATTCTTACTCCTTTACCACTTTATCATATTTTCTCTTTAACTGTTAACTGCCTTGGCTTTATGTACTTTGGAGGTAAAAACCTTCTTATTACTAATCCAAGAGACATTCCTAAGTTTGTAAAGTTAATGAAGTCTAAGCATTTTACGTTAATGTCTGGTGTAAACACTTTGTATAATGCTTTAATTAACAACCCTGACTTTAAAGATATCGACTTCTCCTCTCTTAAGCTTTCTGTGGCTGGAGGAATGGCTCTTCAAAAAGCAGTTTCAGTTGAGTGGCTTGAACTTACAGGAACTCCAATAATTGAAGGTTATGGACTAACAGAAACCTCTCCAATTACTTCAGCAAACCCAATTGATGGAACAGACAGGATTGGAACTATAGGTCTACCTATGCCATCAACAGATATTAAACTTATTGATGATGATGGAAATGAAGTAGAGTTTGGTGAACGTGGTGAAATATGTGTTAAAGGCCCTCAAGTTATGAGGGGTTACTGGAAACGCCCTGAAGAAACTAAGAAAGTTTTACCTGATGGCGAGTGGCTAAGAACTGGCGATATTGCAATTGCCTTAGAAGGTGGTTTTTTTAAAATCGTCGATAGAAAAAAAGACATGATTTTAGTCTCAGGTTTTAACGTGTATCCAAACGAAGTTGAAGACGCTATTGCTCTTCACCCTGGAGTTTTAGAAGTTGCTGCAGTTGGTGTGCCATCTCAAAGGTCAGGCGAGGCTGTGAAAATTTTTGTCGTTAAAAAAGATCAAAACTTAACTAAAGAAGACTTAAAGGCTTTTGCAAAGACTCACCTTACTGGATATAAAACTCCTGATTTTATTGAATTTAGAGATGAGCTACCTAAATCCAACGTAGGAAAAATTTTAAGACGCCCTTTAAGAGAAGAAGAGCTTAAAAAAAGAAAAGAGGACTAAAGAAATCCAGTTATGGCAAAATCAATTACAGGACTATCTACAAGTTTTAAAGCTTTAAAAATAAACCAAGATGTAAAAAGATTCGGATCTTTTGCTGAAATTGGCGCTGGACAAGAAGTTGCAAGACACTTTTTTAAAGCAGGACAAGCATCTGGGACAATTGCTAAGTCTATGTCGGCATATGACATGATCTTTAGTGATGAGATCTACGGTAAAGAAGAATCAGGAAGATATGTTTGTGAATCTAGGCTTTCAAAAATGCTTGATCACGAGTTTGAACTCCTAGATTCAAGACTTAAAGACTCTAGAGGAAAAGAAAGCCTTTTTTTCTCATTTGCTAATACTGTTGCTACAAATAGAAACCACGGCTGGGTCGGAGTTAGATTTCAACTCGAACCAAACGGAGCACCCCATGATCTTATTCTTCACGTTAAAACTCTTGATAACACAAGACTTCAACAAGCCGAAGCCCTAGGTATTCTTGGTGTTAATCTTATGTATGGAGCTTTTTTCCATCATGAAGACCCTAATTTTCTGATACAAAGTCTTTCTGATAATTTAAGTAGTGGAAGAGTTGAAATTGATCTAGTAAAATTTAAAGGGCCTAAGTTTGAAAATATTGACAACAGACTTATGTGCTTAGAGCTTGTAAAAAACAATCTTACCCAAGATGTTGTCTTTAACTCTAAAGGCGAAGTTTCTCAATTAGCTGAAGAGTGTTTCTCAAAAGCAGTTTTTTTACTCCGTGGTGAGTTTAGGCCCATTACTAACACCAACATTGAAATTTTAAATAAAGGCCTTAGTCAGTTTAAGTCTGATCATAACTTAAGTGATGAGGAAACTCTCCCTCTTCTTGAGATCACTATGGCTCATCTGAAAAACGAAGATAAAGATAATATTGATAAGAAAGATTTTCTTGACCGTGTTGATGTTTTAGCTGCACTTGGCTTTAGAGTTATGATTTCAAACCACAACTTCTTTTATGAAGTTAAAAAGTCTCTAAGAGAAAACACTCAAAAACCAATTGGAATGGTTATTGGCGGCAACCATCTTGATTATTTCTTTAATGCAGTAAATTATGATCATTTAGATGGTAAAATATTTGAAGCCTCATCTAAATTGTTTGATAAAAATGTTACCGTTTATATCTTTCCATATAAAACTTCAGCATCATGCATAACACTTAAATCATATATGCCTGATGCAAAAACGGCTAAGCTTTTAAGCTTTCTTGAAGAAAGCGGAAACATTAGTGAACTTGCTGACTGTGATGATATAGAAGCCTCCACCCTTTCATCTGAAGTGCGAAATATGCTTTTAAAAGGTGATGACAGCTGGAAGAGCTTAGTCCCTAAAAAAGTAAAAGAGCTAATTGAAGAAAAGAAACTTTTTATCAAAATTTAAGGCTTATACCAGCAAAGAGGCCGTACTGAAATTGTAAAGCCCTCTTCTCTTGTGCAATCACCCTGCCGCTTTGGACAAAGTGCACCTGCAACAAAAGTATCAAACCTGCACTGAGCCGCTGGGTGAAACTTATATGTTTCTTCCACAATATAATCTGAAGGTGTTGTGATATTAACCCAGTACTTCTCTAATCTTTTGATTCTTGCTGTTCGTGCAAAGCTATGAGATGCAAAGACACCTCTTCTACATAATGCAACTTTCTCATGGCTATTCCAAACTCTTCGACATAAATTAAGTGACTCAGGAATAATATCTTTTAGAGCATGCCTTTTACCATTTTTTTCTAAAAAGTTTTTAACAAAAAGCATATTATTTGCTTTCTTATTAATTTTTCTAAAGCACTTTAGCGACCAGTAATCAGACTGCCCTTCAATACTTAAATCTCTTTCTTCTGGAGTGAGAGCGTCATCCCCATAAGTTGGGGCACCTGCAAAAAAGTGTCCAAGCTCATGACAAATCATTAGCATAAAGCCATCTTTTGTTACAGACTTCTCTCTTAACATTCCACCATGAACATCTAAGGTAAACACATCTCCCCTATCTCTGGGTGTGATTGCAAGCTTATCGCTTTTCCAGTCTTTTGAAACTAAAAGTTTCTTATCACCAAATCCCTCATAAGCATTTACAACTTGATCAATAATAGTGTCAAAATCAGCTTCGTTAACATCCTCTACAAATGCGAAAACAGTCTGGAAACTAAATAAAATAAAGATTAAAACAAACACCCAAGCCCCCTTAGTAAACTCACTTGTACAAACAAAAAGAGAGAATTGAAAACAAACAAGTAAAGTTGATTCACTTAATCAATTCAAAATACTTAAAAAAACCGGTCAAGGTGCCCAAATAAAGGTCACAAATACAATAAAGTCTCTTAATGAAACAGTTTTTTAGTCATTTACTAACAAAGGTTTCTTCTGATTTTTACCGATAATTAAGTATGAACTTTTATAAAGCTATACTGCTCTTGTCAGTATTTTCTTTAATATCATGTGAGGCTGAGCACACAAGCCTCTCATCCAATCAAGGAAACTATATAAAAAATTCTAATCCAGATCCTCTCATAATATCTGCTGCAAAAACTGTAATAGAGAATTCATGTGCAAGTTGTCACAACACAACTAATGGAACCAATACAAGGTTCTTGCCTGGACCTGATAACAATACAAATATGGATACTTTAATTGATGACACCTCATATGTTCAGTTAGGTGTTCCCTCAGGCTCCCTGCTTCTTTCATACTTTGCTTCTATGCCTCCAGGCTCTCCTCTTGGAACTAACTCAACAGAGGCTCTTGCCGTAAGTGCATGGATTGATGAAATGGGAGTTTTTACTGGTGACACTTCAGGCCCTACCTTTACGCAAGTTTGGACAAACACACTTTCTCCAAAGTGCTTAGACTGTCATTCAGCTTCAGCTGTTGGCGGTCCGGCAGGTTCAGTTGCTTTTGATAATCATACAGATCTACTTAGCAGTATTGTTACAGCTGGTAATTCGCAAGCAAGTCTCATAGTTGATAGTATTACAAATAGAATGCCTAAAGAAACCAGAGGCTCAGTTGGAAAAGTAACCGATACAAACCATCAATACTTTGTAAGTCAGCAAGAGCTTGATGACATCATCGCATGGATTGATGCTGGCGCTCAAAATAACTAAAGGTTTTTAATCCAATCACAAATTGCTTGAACACTTTGCCCTGTTGCACCCTTTGTCATATAAGGCCCTCTCTTAGAATCCGTCCAAGCATAGATATCTAAATGACACCAAGGTGTTTCCTTAGGAATAAAGAGCTTTAAAAACTCAGCTGCTGAAAGCGCTCCTCCATAACCATCTTTACAATTTACGTAATCTGCTACAGTACTTGTAGCAATTGCAGGTTTAAGCCAATGAGGCATTGGCATAAGCCATAAAGGATCATTTACTCTCTCACTTGCTTTTGCCACACTTGTTCCAAATTTCATATCGTTTGAAAAGAGTCCAGCAACTTTATCATCAAGACCAACTTTAATAGCTCCAGTTAAAGTTGCAATATCAAAGCAGTAGCTAAATTTTTGATTTAAGCTTGAAAGGTAATTAAAACCACTAGCCATAGCTAAACGTCCTTCAGCATCTGTATTATGCATTTCAACACTTAAACCATTTTTAGCTTTCATAATATCACCAGGTCTTACAGCTTCTTTAGATACTGAGTTCTCCGCAATAGCAAAAACAAAATCAAAGTTCTCTTTTGGCTTTGTTGCCTTAACCCAGCTTGCAATGCCAAAAACTGAAGCCGCCCCTCCCATGTCTTTTTTCATCCACCTCATAAATTTTGAAGGCTTAACATCTAAGCCACCAGTATCAAAAGTAATTCCTTTACCTACCATAGCTACAGACTCTTTTTTCGCTTTACCTTTATAAGAAACATGGACGATGTAGGGACCCGTCTCTGAGCCTTGTCCAACAGCCGAGATAAGACCGTAACCACTTTTTTTAAGTTGAGCTTTATTTAAAACTTTTGTTGTAAACTTTGACTCCCCTTTAAACTGATCAAGAATCAGATTTTTAAACTTTTCAGGAGTAATAATGTTTGGAGGTGAATCTACAAGCCACCTTGAAACATTAATTCCATCTCCTTGAAGCACTCCATTTTTAAAAGCTTTCTCATCAAGATCAACACTTACTTTCGTTACTTCTTTTACACGGTAGTTGTACGCCGAAACCGTCGCTCCAACACCAAGGCCTTCAATTGCTTTTTCTCCAATCGACTTTAAAGCAATTAATGAGTAGTTCTTTTTGTTAATAAAACTGCACCACTCACCAAAAACATCTCTACATAGAGAGGCTGCATCTTTTTGAAAAAAACCTGGAACATTAGATTTTTTCTCTTTCTTATCTAGAATAAGAATTCCTGCTTTTCCTTTTTCTACATCAAAAGTACTTAATTTATTAAATACTATTTTCTCCTCTTGCCAGTCATAAAGTTTAACTCCAGCTTCGGTTAGTTTCTTTAAAACTTCTTTCTTATTTGAGCCAACAAAAAGGCAAGGGAACTCGACTTCAGACTTGAGCTTTGTAACGGATACCCTAGATGAAAATGACATAATTAAACTCCTTTAGGCTGGTTTTAGTCTGGGTAGAAAATGGCAAAGTTTACGGTAAAAAACAAGTGCAGTTTTTACAGTGTTTTCAAATACTTATAGCATAAAAACTCTATAAGCCCATCTTATACCTAGACGGCAGTTTCTTGAATTAGTCATTACCTTTGGCCCAAGTAAAATAACACCACAACTAATAAAATTAAATAAACTTAAATGAAATGAGTTTAACTCTATGGAGGGAGTCTAAATGAGTACAATTAAAGGTTTAAGCCTATTCCTACTACTATTAACGCAAACCACGTTTACAGATTATTTTGTAAGTGCAGAAAACTGTTTCCCTGAGACAGATAAAAAAATCCCTGTTTTTAGTGAACATACCCCTCTAGAGGAAAGAACAGGTATAACAGAAGAAGAGTTTAATACTGTTATCGATGAAGCTGAAGCTATTTTTGGACCTGTGATTGAAGAAAAAGGCGCAACACTATCAGTTAACAGGAAGTGGACTGATGACACAATTAATGCTTCAGCTCAACAACAAGGAAGTAACTGGATTGTTAATATGTTTGGAGGCTTAGCAAGACATGAGCATGCTACAATAGATTCTTTTAGAGCTGTTCTTTGTCATGAAATCGGTCACCACGCTGCAGGAGCACCAAAAGGTGGCGGTTGGTTTTCAACATGGGCATCAAATGAAGGTCAAAGTGATTATTTTGCAACTTATCAATGTATGAAAAAGCTTATCATAGAAGGTCAGGCAGCAGGTCTTGAAGTAGCTGGAGCAGATCTTTCTATATATGAAGAACAAGAAGTTGAATTAGTTAATGCCGCTTGTGGTGAAAGATTTAGTGCTGAAGGCGTAGATAACGAAATTAATAAAGACTACATTGCTTGTAGACGTTCTGCTTTTGCAGGTCTTTCTTTAGGTAGATTACTAGGCTCTTTAAGAGATGCTGATATACCAATTAGCTTCTTAACTCCTGATGAAACTGTAGTGGATGCAACTAACAACAAACACCCTGATGGACAGTGCAGAGCAGACACATACTTAGCAGGAGCTTTATGTGATCTTGATTTTAACTCACCCCTTGATGACAACAACCCTGATACAGGAACTTGCAACAGAACAGATGGCTTTGAACATGGACTAAGACCACTTTGCTGGTTTAAGCCTGGACAAGCTTCAGACGGCGGTGGAGATAACCCGTTTCCTTTCCCATTTCCTTTTAATAGTTAATCAAAAGCTTTAATTCTGAGCAGAATAAAAAAGCCCCTTTATTTAAGGGGCTTTTTTTATGGCCTTTTTTTCATTACAAGAGCTCTTCTTCTTGCCTCTAACTCTATTTTACTCTAACTTCATTTTCTTCTAGTGGCGGTCGTAGCTCAGTTGGTAGAGCCCCGGATTGTGATTCCGGTTGTCGCGGGTTCAAGCCCCGTCGATCGCCCCATTTTTTTTAAATAACACGCCTATATTACCAGATCTATTAATTAAGGCTTTAATCAACAGGCTTCATGAAAACGTTGAATATATTTTCTTCTAATAAAGATGACCCATCTTCCATACCATATAGCTCAAATAATCTTTTATACATTAAAGCTTCAAGGACAGATTTTTTCCAACCATCAAAACCGCCTCGCTCAAAATTAGATCTTAATTCACCAACAACTTCCATTTGTAACTGAGTATATTGCTCTGGGTTAGACTCTTTTGTCTGCATTAAAGATAAGAACATATATAAAAGCCTTCTATTTTTAAAATTAAGATCTGAATTCAAACTTAAAATAGCGCTATTAAAACTCTCCTTTGTTGGATTAAAAACAATATCAAAATACAGGCGAGAGCTTAGAACTAAATTTTTAGCTCCTGCTGATTGAGATTCAATTTGATCTAATACTGAACTAATTTGCTCACGACCTGAGGCTGGGAAAGTAGCTGAAGAGTAATCTAAGTAATCTAGTATTGCATATGGATTTAGAGATTGAATTGTCGCCAGTATACCTAGAGCATTTTGAGGGTCTACTACCATCTTAGATACAGACCACAAATCTAGATTATGATAATAATGCCAATCTTCACTAGGCGCTACTCCATTCTTCTCTGCCCAAGATAAGTGAAGACCGTCAGCAACTGTAAACTGCTTGTCAGCTTCATTCCATCTATTAAAGTGAGGGAGAACGTGTCCATACATATGCTGAGCATGAGCTGAACTTGTTGCAACTTTAATTAACCTTTCTCCAAAACCCAACGCTTTTAAATGCCCCTCTGCACTACTTTCTCCCTCTGCCATATGAAGCATATAGTGAAGAGCTCCAGCATTTACAGGATCTAAAGTTAAGGTCTCTCTAAAGTCACTCATGTTGTGGGATTTAGATACCCAGTTAGCAAAAGTTTTTACATCTAAGTTGTCAGTATCTAAATTTTTTAATTCTTGATAAGCTCTTTGAGATGATAAAGGCTGACCATTTAGACCTTTATTCTTAACTAATGAGCTTAATAAATCACCCCAACCTTTAAGAGCAGGCTCCAGGTCACTTAGGTTTTCGCTAAGATAATCTAGCGCCATATCTGTGTAATAAGTGTTTCCAGCGTCTAAGCTAAATGCAGAGAAAGCTCTTCCAATTATTGCAATCTTAAGCCCTGGGTCGTTTTCTAAAGCAGTATCAAAACTCCTAAAAGCATCTGTATACTGAAACAAATTCAACATAGCAAAGCCTTGATTAACAAGGTTTTGACTTAGATCATCAGGCAGAGAGTAGAAATAACCTTTGCCATAGCCATTATCTAGTTCGATATTTTTTTCAAGCAAAGCTATGCTTGAAGCCCCTAATCTTACTGGTTTTTCTTTAGCAATTGATAGCGCTGGGGTTAAAAAAAGAACTAGTGTTGCAATAAACAATTTCATTATAAATACCTCCGTATATAGGCTGCATATAATACTTTTTAAGCCTGTTTGACGAGACAAAAAAAGTAAATTGTACAATATATAAATTTAAAAAACTATTTGAGCCTTCAAGACACAAAATACTCAGATCGAGTTTTGAAAAGGAAAGAATTAGTGAGAATATCACTCACGCTAATTTCCCACTTTTAATATTATTCTTGAAGTGTATAATTTACAGTTTAAAAGCTTTATTGGATAATTTTATCACATAGTGTAGGTTCACCTTAATGAGCAAATTACTTTCTAATATTGAAGTTGGCATCAACGAGGAGCTCGAGGATCAACTGCAGTGGCTCGCGCCTGACTACGAGTCCTATCGCATTCTAAAAAAATCAGTTGATGCGAGAAAAAAAGGTAATCTTAAATTCATATACTCCGTAAAAACTTTTGATAAAGGAGAGTCTTCCAAAAAAGATCCCATCACATTAGAAAAGCTTAACTCTTACGATGAAGACCCTGTTCTTATTATTGGTGCTGGGCCTGCAGGACTTTTCGCAGCCTTAAGGCTTCTTGAAAGAGGCATAAAATGTATTCTCATCGAACAAGGAGAAGAAACAACAAAGCGAGTTTTATCTATTGCAAAATACTGGAGAAAAGGGACTTTAAACAAGCATTCCAATGTGGGATTTGGAGAAGGCGGAGCTGGTCTCTTTTCAGATGGAAAACTTATAACAAGAATCAAATCTGATTACATACCTTATGTTATGCAGCGCCTTGTGCAGTTTGGCGCACCGGAAGAAATAGAATATCTCTCAAACCCTCATGTAGGCTCTGATAAAATTCGTAGAGTTATACCAAAGCTACGCGAGCAAATAAAAAAACTTGGTGGAGAGATTTTTTTTAACACAAAAGTCGAAAAAATTAAATTTAGTGGGTCCAGTGTAGAGGGCATTCAAGCAAAAAATGTTTTAGATAATTCAACAAAAACCTTTAACTCAAATCATATTATCTTAGCCACAGGTCATTCCTCTGATATTTTTAGTCATTTATATGAAAATGATGTTTTTATGGAAGGCAAGTCTTTCGCTGTCGGACTAAGAGTTGAGCACAGTCAGCAGCTTGTTAATAAAATTCAATATAAAGAGTTTGCAGAACATCCAAAGCTTGGTGCTGCAAATTATAAATTAGCGCACACAAATAAAGAAGATGGCATTGGAGTTTATAGTTTTTGTATGTGCCCAGGGGGATACGTACTGTCATCAGCAACTGAGCCTGGCAGTCTTGTTTCAAATGGTATGAGTAATTATAACCGCAACTCTCCTTTTGCAAATGCGGCAATGGTTGTAAGCATTGATTATAAAAAGAATTTTGGTGATAACCTTTTTGCAGGTATGGACTTTAGAAATAGTCTTGAATCAAATGCCTATGAAATGGTTGAAAAAAACAAGGGTCTAAAAGAACTCCCAGCACAGTACTTAAATGATTTCTTAAACAAAAAAACAAGTCTAAAAATTGGAAAAACTTCATCTATATCAGGAGCTATTAGCGCTCCACTACATAGTCTCTTTGACTCTCCTTTTTTAAATAGATTCTCAGATGCCATTAATGTTTTTGATCGTAAGATGAAAGGATTTATAAACAATGACACCTTATTATTTGGTGTTGAGTCTAGAACTTCATGCCCTCTTAGAATCACTAGACATAAAGACTCCCTTGAATCAGTATCTCATAAAGGGCTCTACCCTGCTGGAGAAGGTGCTGGTTATGCTGGAGGAATAACAAGTGCTGCTTGTGATGGCATTAAGATTGCTGAAAAAATATATGAGTCTTTGCTGTAGGCAATTAGTAAGACTCACTCACTACCCCTATTAGTAGTTAACTTTATATTGATCCTAATAACCTTTTAGACTCAACAATAATACGAACATCCTTACCTACTTTACAGTTTTTATAGGAAGGATCCCCTATACGCTGCTTAAGTTTTTCAAAGTTAGGAAATCTAGTCGTGTAAAGCTTTTCTCCACTGCAAAATAAAGCTACAGCTCCATTTGCAACACAGCCCTTCTCAACTAATAGAACATAAGACTCTGGTAGTTTTTGAAAAATTTTATCAGATTTAATTCTTCTAAAAGACCTGCTCACATCCACAAAATTTCTATATGTTAAGTAATACTCCCAAAAAAAGTGAGCACTCTTAAAAGCGTAGTTTTTGTCTTCAGGTTTAATTGCTCCAGCCTTTTTAAGCACTGAGACCACGTAATTAGCAGAAGAAGAAACATCAAATTTTTGCCTAGATCTAGCAGTATCACACAAGTTAGACTTGTTCTTATACATAGCTACTGCAACTTGTTTAGCCTTAGCTTTATAAGCTTTTAACCTAAATCTTGAATCATCTTTATCATCTTTATAAGAGTAGGTTTCATCAATTGCATTAACGTTTTGGCTTAAAAAAGATTCTGCAGTAGCAGCAAAAACTGAATCTGAAAAAAACAGTAATAGTAATACAAATAATACCTTATTTCTTTTTTCCATTCTAAACCTACTCACCTGAGTTATTCCTAAGAATAATTTCAACTCTTCTATTGTTTTGTCTGGCCTTCTTTGTCACACCCGTATCGACAGGTCTACGCTTACCATAACCATTAAACTTCATTTTTGACTTCTCTATACCTTGTGAAGCAATGTAGTCTCTAACACTTTTTGCTCTTCTTAAACTTAAAACTTCATTATACATGGTAGATCCATAGAAATCAGTATGCCCAATAACTTCTAAACTCTTAAAGTCTGATGACTCTAAATACTTAGCAACACCATCAAGAGTTTTCTTAGATTTAGCGTTTAAAGTATATGAATTAAACTCAAACTCTACATAGTTTAAGATGATCTTCTGGAATTCAGCTTTAGCAGCTTGATTCTCTTTATCAAACTCTTCAAGTTTAGCTGAAACTTCATCCTCTTCATCGATTGTAATAGTTTGCTCAATGACTTTTGGAGCAATTGATTCAGCTTCAAGATCAAGTGTTTCCTCTATTGGCTTAGGTGCTACAACCTCTTCTTCTGGCTCTTCTACAATAGGTTCTTCTTCCTCAATTTGACTTATAGGCTCAACCTCAACTTCATCTTCAGGTTTTCTAATTGATCTTTTGAATTTAAATTTATAGTTAAGTCCAACAAAACCTCTATATGCTGGCTCAGATAAGCCTTCATTTAAACCAAGACCAAGACCAGCAATAAACTTAAATCTTTTAAGGCTTCTTCTATAATTTAAAAAAGCCTCCATTGCCATCTCATCTCTATTAGATGCATCTATCTCATAGTCATGTTGATTAATTAAGAGCTCTAAGCTCAACCGCGCTTTTTCAGATAAAAAGCGGCTCAAACCAAGGGACGCTTGTATCGTACTATCTACAGGTTCAAAAAAACTGTACGTCACTCCCCTGTCTCCAGGAGATCTTGATAAATAACCAATATTAAAACCTGTTAACCATTTACCAAATCTTTTATCTAAAGCAAATGTAAGTGAAAGGTTTGGCCCAGATCCTTCACCAATATAAAAGTTAGATTCACTATTAGCCGTACCAGCTTGCAATAAAAGCGAGGCACCAAAATTTTCTTTCTTTATGAAGTTGTATTTTGCATAAGCTGTAATGTTTGTAAAACCTGTTCCCGTTAACTCTAGGCTTGAACCAAGCTGCGCATCTTCTAAAGTTTGGTTTAATAGAAAAGGAAATCGGCCTCCAATTTCTAGACGATCATTTACACCATAAGCAATACCTAGATGCATAAACATCATTAAATCAGTAGCATCAAAATCTGGATTATTATAAAGAGATAACGACTGATAGGCAGCATCGAAAAAAAGTACAGAATTAAAGTACTTTTTCTCTGTAACCCGGCTCCCCTCTAAAAGGGTAAAATCAACTTGACGATTATTAGGTGAAAAAATATTTAATGTCGATTGGCCATTATTAGCTTCTGCACTTAAACTAAGTACTAAAATAATAGTCAAAAAAAAGTATCTGCAATAAATCTTAAGTTTTTTCACTCTATAATTATTTAAGAAAACTAACTATTTAGCAAACAAACACTCCCGTACGGCCTTTAAAAAAACTCTAAATCAACAGCGAACCTATAGACTCACCTAACAGCAGGCGATTTAACTCTCTAGCCTTTAATCGATTTTATTAAAGATACTGACTTTAGACTTAGTTACTGCTCGATACTTGCTGCAGTAAAGCTTTTTAATAAATTTTCTACTGTTAATAGGTAATCTACCTTAATAGGCCTACAACAGACTTCACAATCTTCAATATACTCCTGCTGTAACCCTGTTGGATCTAAGACCATTGAAATGGATTGCCAACAATACGGACATTGAAAGCGGTGCTCTAACTCATGCATATGTTAACTTTATAAGGCTGTGTCTTAAGATCAAGCTTTTTAGTACATTATGTAAATATATGTTATTATTAAGAAATATAAGTTCACAAAAACTTGAACTCGAGTGTTAAATGCGGTATAATTAAATCATGAGCGCTTTAAAAGTTTATTATGACGGCCTTTGCCCTTTATGTGATAGAGAGATTAATCATTATAAAAAAATAGACCATAAAAAGACTATTGATTTCATTGATATATCGAGTGATGACTTTGACCCTAAAAGCGAAGGCCTTAACCCAAAGAACGTTCAAAAAAAGTTCCATGTAAAAAACTCTAATAATAAAGTGTTAACTGGCGTAGATGCCTTTGCAGCCATTTGGAAGCACTTAAATATTTTTAAGCCCCTTCAATTTATGACTCATAATAGATTCACAAGGCCTTTTCTTGATGTAGGCTATAATATATTCGCCTTCATCCGCCCTATTTTTCGTAGAAAAGATTGCTCAAGTGGATCATGTAAACTTTAATGAACACATTTCTCATATTAGGCAATCAACTTTTTCCAATAAAACATCTTACTAAGTACAAGAAACAAAACTTTGTTATGTTTGAAGACCATGGTCTTTGTACTTATAAAAAACACCATAAACTTAAAATCACTCTATTTCTTACAGCTATGAGAGCTTATAGTAAAAATTTAAAGGAAAAAGACTTTAATATTACATATCATGAACTCAATGATAAAAATTTAAGGCTGAGCTTTGAAGAAAAATTAACACCTATTTTAAAAAAATCTACTAAACTTACTACTTTTGAAATTGAAGATAAGTTCTTTGAAGACAGAATATATAAGCTTTGTAAAGATTTAAAAGTTGCATGGGAAGTTATTCCCTCACCAATGTTCCTGTCAAACAGAGAAAATTTTAAAACCTATTTAAAAGATACTAAAAAACCATTTATGAAAACTTTCTACCAAAAAGAAAGAAAAAGACTTGGCATCTTAATTGATAAAAATAATAAACCTTATGGAGGAAAATGGAGCTATGATACAGAAAATAGGTCGAAACTTCCAAAAGACTTAACTCTCCCTAAGGTAAGTACAAATATAGAAGAAACTTCTTTGTTAAAATCCGTTAAAACACTAGTGAGTAGTGTTTTTAAAGAACACGTCGGCTGTGTTGATGACTTCTGGCTTCCATACACTCGCAAAGCTTACCTAAAAGCTTTAGATGAGTTTTTAATTCATAAATTCCAAAACTTTGGAACATATCAAGATTCAATCACAGATAAATCCCCATTCCTGTTTCACTCTCTTCTATCACCAGGACTCAACATGGGTTTGATAACACCAGAAGATATTGTTAGTAAAACACTAGAGTTTTCAAAAAAAACCGAGAATAAAATTCCTCTTAACTCATTAGAAGGCTTTATTAGACAAGTTATAGGCTGGCGTGAATTTTTAAGAGGTATTTATCAAGAGTTTAGTGAAGAGCAAGAAACTACCAATTTTTTTAATCATAAAAGAAAAATGAAATCTGTTTGGTATACAGGAAACACAGGTCTACCACCAGTTGATGATGCCATCAAAAAAGCCTTAAAGTATGGTTATAACCATCATATAGAGAGGCTCATGATTTTAAGCAATGTCATGCTCATGACTGAGATAGAGCCTACTCAAGTACATGATTGGTTTATGGAAATGTACGTAGATAGCTCTGACTGGGTTATGGGACCTAATGTTTACGGTATGGGACAATTTAGTGATGGTGGCATTTTTGCTACGAAACCTTACATAAGTGGATCAAATTATATTTTAAAAATGAGTGATTATAAAAAAGGCGTTTGGTGTGATGTTATGGACGGGCTTTACTGGCAGTTTATTTTTAAAAAACAAGACTTTCTTAAATCAAACCCTAGACTTAATATGATGCTCTCAACTCTTGAAAGAATGAGTGGTGAAAAAAAGGAGCGCATCTTTAATGCAGCTGAACAATTTAGAAACGAAACAACAGACTAAACAGGATTTTACATTTATGTTAAGAACTCTAATCATCGCTACTTTACTAATATTAGAAGGAGGCTGCACCATGCAAGAAAACCAAGATTTAAAGACTAATGCGAACAACCATATAAGTGTAGATAATCTATATGGACAAAAAATAAACTCCATTGATTCTAAATCCTTTGACTTAAATACTTTAAAATCAAAACCAGTACTAATTGTAAATATAGCTACTCAATGCGGTTATACTGGTCAGTTAAAAGGTCTTGAAGATTTATACCAAAAATACAAATCACAAGGTTTAGAGGTTATCGGTATTCCAAGCAACGATTTTGGAGGGCAAACTCCTGAAAATGAAAAGGGTGTTAAAGATTTTTGCAAACTTAATTATGGAGTAAGCTTTCCATTAACTGAAAAAATAACTTTTAAAAACACCGCTCCAGAGTCTTTTTCTTTCTGGCTTGTGAAAAGTTCAAATGATCAATCTGAAATTAAGTGGAATTTTGAAAAATTTCTTATCAACAAAGAAGGTAAAGTAGTTAAACGTTTTAAATCATCCGTTAAACCTAACGACCCTCTTTTAGAAGAAAGTATTAAGAATATACTTTAATATGAAATCAGCACTTGTACTCGGGGCAGGAAAAGGAATTGGACTAGCCTTAACTAAAAATATACTTCTTAAAGATGAGTTTAAAACAGTAATAGCTAGTCATAGAGACTCAAGTGAACTTGTAAAACTCTCAGAAAAATTCTCTGAAAAAATCAAGCTTGTTAAAATTACAGCAAGCGATGAGAAAAGCTTTAATACTCTTGATCTAGAACTTAGTAAACTTAATAGTTTAGATCTTTGCATAAACAGTATAGGAACTCTACATGATGATAATACTAGGCCAGAAAGACAAATTTCTGAAGTCACTAGTGATTCTATTTCCTGGGCTATAAAAGTTAACACAACACCGACTCTTTTGGTTGCAAAAAAAATTAAAGAATTATTTAAAAAATCAAACAACCCTATCTTTGCTTCAATTTCTGCAAAAGTTGGGAGTATATCAGATAACGCTACGGGGGGTTGGTACTCATACCGCATATCTAAGGCTGCTCTAAATATGGCTATTAAAAACTTATCTATTGAATTTAAGAGAGTTAATAAAAACGGTCTTGTTGTTGCACTCCATCCAGGAACAACAATCACTGATCTTTCTAAACCTTTTTTAAAAGGCGCTTCTAAAAAATACACTCTACATAGCTCTGATGATACAGCTGCTAATCTTATGACTGTTTTGTTTAATCTTGATCCAGTAAAAGACTCTGGTCATTTGATCTCTTGGAATGGAAATAAAATAGACCCTTAAAGTCATTAAAGTGGCCAAATAAATAATAAACTTAAGTTATCTAGCTTGTCTTTCTCTCTTACAAAATTTGAACTTCTGTTTTCACTTTGACTGCTTTTCGTGATGCTATAGTTCATGATCATGATTCCTTTTCTTGGCAAGAAGGGAATAAATAAACTTGCTTTTAATTCATGATAAGATAAACCACTTACACCATTTGAACCAAAGAGATAAGTATTATGCTTTTTATCACCAACACCAAAACCTCCTCCGACTTTAAAAAGAGGAAACCTCATTGTAAGTGGAGTCATTATAGACGCTTCAAAAAAATTACCTTGGTGATTCTTAATCTCTTTGGCATACATCATACTTACTTTAGTTTTTCTTCTTAAATTAATCTCCGCTTTAAATTGAGCTTCAATACTAATAACTCTAGCTTTTCGAAATTCTTCCTGTTCATCTTCAAAAAAAGGAATTTGGTCATCAAAGTAAGAAGGAGAGAAACTAAGTTTGCCCCACTCATATTTTTTATATATCTCAACGCCTCCACGAGCTAGACTTAACCAATCATCATATTTAATACTAAATAAAGGGAAAGCGATTGGGTCATCATAAAGAAGCGCACCTCTTCTTTGGGATAAAGAGGTATAGAACAAGCCTGCTCCAAATGACCATTTTTTTATTTTATTATCACTTAAAGGTTCTTTTGCATATGTGTTTGCAGACAGTATGATTATAAAAATAACAAAGTATTTTCTAATCTCTAGAAACATCGATAACATCTTTTAGCTTTCTAAGCTCTTGTAAAACATTATGAAGTTGAGTTGTATCTTTGATCTTCACATCAAAGGTACAAATTGCTTTTCTATCTCTTGTTGCTTTAATCTGAGCATTTTGCAAATCAACACCTTTTGATAAAAACGCTTCACTTACTCTAAGCAAAAGCCCTCTAGTATCTACTGCTACCACTCGCAATCTCACAATTTGTGCAGCATGGTCTGAACCAATCTTACCCCAATTAACATCTAATTGGCGATCTGGATCTAGGTCAAAAGATTTTTGACAATCACTCCTATGAACCACTATACCTCTACCGCGAGTGATAAATCCTAGAATTGGATCACCTGGTATTGGGTGACAGCATTTAGCAAAATGAACAAGGACGTCATTCATTCCATCAACAGTAATAAGAGAGGAGGCCTTCTTATTTTTAGTAAAAGCAGTTTTAACTGCTCTTTGTAAGAAGTTTTCCTCAGGGTCTTTAACGGCCTCTGGTTCAGATACAATTTTTTCAATAATTTGATTTGGGTATATTTTGCCATAACCTAATTGAATTTGCAGCTCTTCAAGAGAATGGCAACCTAAGTCTTTTAAAATATCATCTAATACAACCGGGTTCTTTTTAAAATAACTCTGTGAGCTTAAGTCAATTTTTCTTAAAGCTTTATCAAGTATACCCTTACCAATCTCAAGAGCTCTCTTTCTTTGCTCTTGCTTTACGTGATAGCGAATCTTTGATCTAGCCTTTGTTGTTACACAGTGGTTTAACCAATCTTTAGAAGGAGACTGGGTCTTTGAGGTTAAAATTTCAACAAAGTCGCCATTCTTTAACTTATATTTAAGAGGAACTATTTTCCCATTTACCCTAGCTCCAGTACACTTATACCCTATATCGGTATGAACAGCATAAGCAAAATCAATCGGAGTTGCTCCATCAGGAAACTCCCTGACATCACCTTTTGGGGTGAAGACATAGATTTCTGTATCAAATAAATCAGATTTAACATTTTCTAAAAACTCATCTGGGTTTTCAACCTGCTGATGCATACTCACTAATTCTCTTAGCCAGTTAAACTTAGATATAACATTCTCATCTGCACCACCTTGCTTATAGCTCCAGTGCGCGGCAATCCCTTGTTCTGCTACAAGGTGCATTTCTTGAGTTCTTATCTGAATTTCGATTCTATCGCCATCAGGCCCAATAACTGTTGTATGTAGACTTTGATAGTTATTATTTTTTGGCATTGCAATAAAATCTTTAAATCTACCAGGTATCGGTTTCCATTTATTGTGCACATGCCCTAAGACCTCATAGCATTCAGAGATTGAGCTGACCACTACTCTAAAAGCAATCACATCATAAATCTGTTCATACTCTAAATCATCTTGAGTCATTTTTTTATGAATAGAATAAAAGTGCTTAGGTCTTCCCTGTACTTCAAAGTTTCCTTTAAAAGACTGAGATAAAATCTTTGCTAATGACCTTTTAAAGTCATCAATAAATTTTTCTCTTTCTTTCTTCTTTTTTTGAACCTTTTGACCTAGCTCATAATAAGCCTCAGGATTTGAAAATCGAAAGGAAAGATCTTCTAAATCAATCTTAAGCCAGTTAATACCAAGTCGACTAGCTAAAGGAGCATAAATATCTAATGTCTCCATCGCGATCCTAGCTTGTTTTTCAGGCTTCATGTGATTAAGAGTTCTCATGTTATGTAATCGATCACAGAGCTTAACTAATATAACTCTCACATCTTTACCCATAGCAATGATCATCTTTCTAATGTTCTCACCTTGTTTTTCATGGGTGTTTCTAAAGTTCATCTGAGAAATCTTAGTCACTCCATCAACAAGTTGAGCTATAACATCTCCAAAATTTTCTTTAATATCGTCTAACGTGACATCCGTATCTTCTACAGTGTCGTGCAAAAGACCTGTGGCAAGAGATGCAAAATCTAATTGAAGATGTGCTAAAATCCCTGTTACTCCAAGTGGGTGAGAAATATAGGGTTCACCACTTCTTCGAAATTGCCCCTCATGAGCTGCTTTTGAAAACTCATAAACTCTTTCTAAGTCTTTTGCTTGCTCTTTAGGTAGATATGCCGATGCAAGCTCAACTAATTGGCTTATTTCAGTTACTTCGACTTCTGAGATTTGGCTTTTAAGCACTTTATTTTCTACCCTTTATTTACATCAGCTTGTCGGAAAAAATAGCTAAAAAATTCAATATTTTAAACATTTATTAGTTAAGAACCCAAAATGCAATCAACAAACCCCGCCTAACTGCCTATAAGAGACAAAACTCTCACTCTTCTCACTATTTCAAGGTGATTTAAAGGTTATGAAACCCAGACTTTGAAATAGAGCCTAACTGTAATACCATCTTTATTATGAATGAGCTTAAGTGCAAAGAAGACATCCGTAAAAAACTTGCTAGCCATTTAAAGTCTGGAGTTAAGTCCCCTTTAAGCCTTGAAGAAATCAAAGCTTTAAAGAAAGAAAAACCATACATGAGCACAGCTGGCTATATTCTTTCACTTAAAAACCCTCAAGAAGGTGTTGAGATATTAAGAACAGAGCTGAAAAGAAATGGGTTTGAAGCCCTGCAAGCCGGAGCAGCATTAGCTCTTATTGGAGAAGCCGGCATTGATAAGCTCTTTAAAAGCGAAAAGCACAGCAGTCCACAGACCATGCCTTTTTTAACTAGCTCAGGTGTTGAATATGATCTTATTAGAGGGGCCTTTATTCTACTAGATAAAGAGATACCAGCACCTTTTGGTTTTGAAAGTAAAAGTAATTCTTTATTTGGAAGTGGAGATCACAGTTTCTTAAAAATTAATTATAAGAACTGCAAACAGTATTTAAAAGCTCAAAAAACCTAGAAAAAGGCTTTTTGCTTTATCTGCAAAGGTCTTTTTCTACTTGTTTTTGAGAAGGTAGAGTCCAGAGAGCTTTATCAAAATCAACAGTTCCTCCAGCTACTTCTCTAAGAGCTGAAACTACGAACTTGTTATCTTTAACATCTACAGTTGGAGTTGAGCCTTTTAAAAGCTGTTTAGCCCTCTTTGAAACAAGCATAACAAGTGAAAAACGGTTATCAACTTTCTCTAAGCAATCTTCTACTGTAACTCTAGCCATTTAAACTTCCTTATTTGAAACATGATTAAATACTAGGAATTAATGTAATGTTCAACTATATTTGCAAATTCTTTAAAAGCCTTATCAAACTCGTCATTTACAACAACATGGTCAGCAAATTTTGACCACTCCATCTCAAGTTTTGCTGATTCCATACGCATATCAAAGTCAGGAGGAAGCACCCCGCCCCCTCTAACAAGAAGCCTCTCTTTTAAAGCCTCAAGGCTTGGAGGCTGAATAAAGACCGTTATAGCTTCAGGAAACTTAGACTTAAAAGTCTCTGCACCTTGAATATCGATATCCATAATCACAGCATGCCCTTGAGACCAGTGATCCCTGATTTGATCATGTGAGCTTCCATAAAGTGAAGAGTGCACTCTTGCCCATTCAACAAAAAAGCCCTTCTCTATCTTAGCCTCAAAATCTTCCTTTGATATAAAGTAATAAGGGACACCTTGAGACTCACCATCTCGCATCTCTCTTGTTGTATATGTAATAAGGTCTTTTATATCAAAAGACCTTTTATCAAGTATTTCATCGATAAATGTTGATTTACCAGCCCCACTTGGAGCCACGACTATGATCATCTTGCCCATTACTGAATATTTTGAACCTGTTGCCTTAATTTCTCAACGGATGATTTAAGATTAACCGAAAGTCGAGTCAAGTCGGCGCGCTTTGATTTTGAACCAACGGTGTTGGCCTCTCTAGTGAGTTCCTGGCAATAAAAGTCTAATTTTTTGCCTATAACCTCTTCTTTAGAAACCAAAAGCTTTTCAAACTCTTTTAAGTGGATACCGAATCTATCGATTTCTTCAACGATATCCCCTTTCTCTAAAAGAATACTGATTTCTTGCTCAAGCCTATCTGGGTCAATTTCAACTTTAATTTTTTTAACTTTCTCATCCCAGTCTTTTCGAAATTCTGTTTGATGCTTTTTATACCAAGACTCTAGCTTTTTTAAATCCTCATTAATTTTTTTAAGCTCAGTTTTTAAAACCTTTAAAAGATTTCTGCCCTCAAGGCTTCTTGATTTTCTTAAACTAAGCAGAACAGATTTAAATAGTTTAGTTATTTTATTTAAATCTGTTTTTGATAGTTCAACAGGTTCTTCTTGAGATGACATTTTAACTAAAGACCCTAAGGTTAGGTCATCTCTAACACCAAGTTCTTTAGCTGTTTTTTGATATTTCTCAACCCAGGATTTTTTCTTTTTTAGGCTTTCAAAAGCTTCCTCATTTTTTACCTTATACTTAATTAACACCTCTACAGTTCCTCTTGGAACACTTTCTTTAACTAAAGCTCTAAAAGAATTTTCAATTTCAATAAGGTCTTTTGGAGCGTAAAATTTTTGTTCTAAGAACCTTGCATTTACAGATTTTATTTGAACAGAGAAGGAAAACTTTTTCTCTTCTAACGAACCTTGTGCAAACCCTGTCATACTCTCCATCTGTTCTCCTTAAAAAGCTCTTTTGCATAAATAAGCGCTTCTTCTCTTTGGCTGCTATCAAACCACTTAACAGAAGAGTCTGCTTTAAACCACGTTTTTTGCCTTTTTGCTAATTGCATAGTTCTTGTTACTATAAGGTCTTCTAACTCATTTAATGAAGGTATGTCACCACTAAGGTATTCTAAAACCTGTTTATAACCTATAGACTGAAGTGGTTTCCAGTTTTCTCCAGCCACATCTAAAACTTTTTTAGTCTCATCTATTAAGCCGCTTTTAAGCATTATTTTCGTTCTTTCTTTTACTCTTTTTAAAAGTTCTTCTCGCTCAAAGAAAAAGGCGATCTTTTTAGCATAAGGTTTTGGGTCAAACTCTTTTTTCCAAATAGAAAGAGGCTTTCCCGTTTGTTTAAAGACTTCAAGAGCTCTATTTACTCTATAAAGATCATTTTCTGATATTTTCTCTAAAGTCTCAGGGTCCACTTCTTTAAGTAATTTAATTGGATCTTTCATACTTAAAACTTCTTCTTTAATACTTGCATCCGTTTCTGGAAGTGGAAGCAGCCCAACATCTATAGACTTGATATAAAAACCGCTTCCACCAACACAAAGATAATTCTTATTACTTTCCTTAAGCAGAGGAATCACTTCAGCTTCATAAGTTGCCGCACTATACTCTTCCCCAATTTCAGCAACATCTACAATATGATGCTTAACTTTTTTAAGTTCAGCCTTTGATGGCTTAGCTGTTCCTATATCTAAATGTTTATAAAACAAAAGACTATCGGTATTAATGATTTCAGCATTAACTTCTTTTGCAAGATCAAGAGCAAAACCCGTCTTTCCAGATGCCGTCTGCCCAACAATATATATATGTGGAGCTTTATAGCGTTCGTCCAAAGTCTCTATCCAGCTCTGTAAACGGAATTTTTTTATACACGGGACGTCCATGAGGACAATAACTTGACCTATACTTATCCATTTCACTTAATAAAAGCTTCATCTCATCAAGGGCCATAGCATGTCCTGCTCTAATAACAGAGTGACAAGACATTGTCGCAAATAAAAGTTTAAAGGCATCTTCAACAGCAACACTTCCTCCAGAGACAAGAGCTTCTTTAGCAAAAATCTCCAAAGCTTTAATAACAGCCTCTTCTTTTAAAAAAGCCGGCAGAAGAGTTAGTGCTATAGATTCTGGGCCTGTTTGCTCAAACTCTACACCTAATTTTTTAAGCTCTATTTGCTTTTCAATTAATGCCTCTAGCTGCTCTTCAGGTAAATCCATTTGAACTGGTAAAAGCAAAGCCTGGGTTTCCATTGATTCACTATTTTGCCAAGCTTTTAAGAGCTTTTCGTAACCAACTCTTTCATGCGCAGCATGCTGGTCAATAAGAAACATTGCTTCTGAAGACTGAGCAATAATATATGTTAAGTTTGTTTGACCTAAAACTTGAAGGCTTGCCCAAGTAGGCTCTTCAAAAGAATTTGTAGACACAGATTGGTTTTCTTTAAAAACTAGTTTCTTTGGCACTTCTTCTTTGAATAAAACTTCAGTTTTCTTATATTGTACTTGGTCATACTCTTTAAAGCCTAAAGATTTTTGGTCTTTTACAGCGTAAGTACTAAAGTCATTAGACTCACTTTTATTTTGGCTTTCATTAGTTTGATAAGTACTACTAAAACCACTTTGTTCTTTAAAATTAGAAGACTGCAGCTGCTGTTGCTCTGATCGCACAGTTTTTTCTAACCATGGAGAGCTCTCAGCCCATCTAGCAGTATTTTTTCTTAAATAACTATAGACTTTTGAGTTATCAGCAAATCTAACTTGTGACTTCATAGGGTGCACATTTACATCAACAAATTTAGGGGCTAAATCTAAAAACACAAGGCCCTTAGGAAAAGTTCCATGCATGAGATAAGTGCTTAAGCCATCTCTTATTGCTGCGGCAATAGTTTTATCTTGAATCCACCTTTCTTGGGTATAAATCCAAAGCCCTGAAGAATTTTTAGAATCAAAAGAAGGCTCTTCTAAATAGATCTTAGTATTTGAATGAAAAACATCATCAGCAAGTAAAGGGAGCTTATACACTTTCTTACCCTTATTAATTTGAGCATACCGCTCTTGAGGAGAGTCTTTTTTTTGATAGAACTCTTTAAGCTTTCCATCAACTAGAAACTTAAAATCTTTATCAAAATGAAATAAAGCAAATGAAGAAAAAACTTTTTTTACTTGTGTAAGCTCAAACCTTTCAGATTTTAAAAATTTCTTTCTAGCCGGCACATTTTCAAAAAGGCTAGAGATTTTAATATCAGTACCTTCTTCAATGCTACTTTTAGTCTGAGATGTTATCTCACCAAAAGACCATTCAAGAGCACTGCCTTCTTGTTCTTCTTTTGTTTTAGTCTCAAGATTAACTTTTGAAACAGATCCAATTGCAGAAAGTGCTTCTCCCCTAAATCCAAAACTACTTAAATGAAAAATTTCGTCTGCTGACTTTAGCTTGCTAGTAGAATGTCTTTGAAAAACCAAAGGCAAATCTTCTTTAATAATTCCAGATCCATTATCCGTAATATTTATGAAAGTTAGGGATGAATCTACAGATAAAGTTACTTTTGTAGCGCCAGCGTCAATACTATTTTCTATAAGCTCTTTTACGAGCTGGGCAGGTCTTTCAACCACCTCACCAGCTGCTATTTGGTCTATTACATGGCCATCAAGTTTCTTAATTCTCTTGTTCTCTAGCATAATGAATAAGTAACTAGATCAGGTATAGAGAGTCAAAATAAGATTAAAATAAGGACAAATAGACAACTTAATTGCTTAACATATGCGCTTATAAGCCTATCATTTAAGCTCTCTTATTCTTCATCACTATCTGGGTGATCAACTATGTATTCATGGGCTTTCATACTTTGATTAATTTTACCAACTACAGAGTGATAAGTGACTTTATCCACCTTTAAAAGATCGTTAAGCTTTGAGCTTGTTCTTTCAATTTGTCTTAAATGTGCAAAAAGATAAACTGTAGCAATGACTTTACCTTTTTTAACATCATAGTCTTCTTCAAAATACTCATCTATATTAATACCATCATTTAATATAATACCAAAAATCCCTCTCTTTACAGAGCCTCTAGAGAGCACCTCTACTTGGTAGTACTCCTGATCACTTTCTTTTTCTAGAAACTTATAAAATGGACTAATATATTTTAAAACAAGAAGCACAGGAAGAGTAAAGGCCGCTGCTGTTAGAGGAAAGCCTGAACCAATAGTAAAACCTATTGCTGCTACAAGCCAAATAGTAGCTGCTGAAGTTAAACCTATAACATTATTTTGACCTCTAATAATCGCTCCACCACCTAAAAAGCCAATACCACTTACTATTTGTGCGGCCATTCTATTTGGATCCCCTTCATCACCGTACATCATAGCGACAAGAATCCCCATTGAGGTGAAAATAGTTGAGCCAAGACAGATAAGCATATGAGTCTTTAAACCTGCAGCTTTTAGTTTCTTCTCTCTATCATAACCAACTAAGCCACCAAGGAGAATTGCCATTAAAGTCTGAACACCAAAACCAATATAAATTGGAACCTCACCTATAAGTTCCATTTTTACATTTATCATATCAATCATGATTGCTACCACCTCTTAGTTCTCTTTAAAAGACTAAACAAAGCCCTCATCATTAGGCTAGCAGATTGAGCGAATCTATTAAAGGTTTCAGGCACTTAGAGTCCTAGACTTTTATCTAGAGAGCTTGATTTTAATTACATGAAGAAATTTAAAATTTCCTTTCTATGAAACAAATATGATTTAATCACTGTTCTAATGTGATTGGAGTTGAGTTCTTTTTTAACTCTCGGTCTCCAGTTTGCTTCTTGTTTTTTTTGTAATGCGTAAGGGACTGTGTCATCTTTTTTAGCTAAAAACATCCCAAACTTAATATCATCAGGAATAGTTTCAGGAACATCCCAGCTTAAGACACTACATATCTTATTAGTGTACTCTGCCATATTTTTAAAATTAAATTCTTTAAATCTGCCGGCCCTCACTTTTTCTAAACCTTTTTCACCTGCAGTTGCTATAACGTGGCATAAGGGCATACCGCCAACAATATTAAAAAAAGATTTTACTTTTGATTGCACAAACTCATTTTGCAAACTCACACTAAAATTTATCGCTCCAGCACTTGTGCCTAAAACACCGATATCATCATAATCCATATTTCTTAAAACAAGCTCAATAGCCTCTTGAGTTCTTGTCATATACCTTTGATGAATACCAAAATCGAGAACATAATCCTCAACTCCTCTATCTCCTGTCCAGTCTTCTAAAATGACAACATCAAAACCTTGCTTACAAAACATATAAGCATACCCCTCATCTATAATGTTTCTCCCACCAGTCGGAGGCAAAAGCAGGATGGCTCTTTTACTCTTTCCATCTTTTTTTCGTAAACTATAATGAGTTGTACTAATTTCAAAATTTTTTTTATTTTCTGATTTATAACTTTTTTCAACAAGTTGACACTGCATAACAGGATCTAAAAAAAGTTTCCTGCCTCTAACAATAAACAACAGCGCAAAAATAAAAAAAACGCAAAATATAGAAAGACTAATTGTTTTCACTTATTTATTAAATACTAATTAAATAAATAAATCAAAAATATTATGATACAGAGCGGCTCTTGCATCAATTAGAGTTCACTCTTAAAAAGATTTGGCACGACCCTGCTTCAACAACATTTTTTTGAATTGATCTTTTCCTTCCTATCGCACTAATTACGCCTCTCTCGGCAATCGTCGCTTTTCTAAAAAAACTTAAACCTACACCAACATCAGCAATAGCCGGACCAATAAAAGGGACCAAGACCCACGCACTGTGCACACTTCCTGAAAAAATATATTCTAAAAGCATAATAGTTATACTTGTTACAGCAGAAGCTTTAGAAAAAGAACTCAGTCTATTATCAATTGCATAATGGAGCACCCTATTTTTTCTCCTACCCATAACAGATTTAAGATAAGAACTCACCTTTTCATCTTCCAAAATACCTTCTTCATTAAGTGCCTGTATGAATGCTTGTCTAAAACTCTTTAATCCCTTTTTATCAACCTTGTCTTCAAAAGCAGCTGATTGAATATAGTCAGTAAACCCTAAACTGTAGTTTGATGGTTTTTCGGTGATGCCAAATAGCGCATGTTCTAAAGATTTTTTTTCAGAGTGACTAAAAGCTTCTATATTTTTTAAATAAGCAAATATCATAATAAATGCCATCTGAAAATAATCCGTTTTTGCTACTGATAAGGCCACGCTTTCTAAACTATTAAGACTAAGCTGCTTGAAACCTTCATAGAGCTTATCACTATACCTCCAGTACTCTAAAGTACTCATTATTGTTAAAGGATTAAAGAAGATCTGTAAGAAGACATTCTTTGGCACCTCAACTCCCTCACTCGTATATAAATCACTAATGACTCTCATCTCTAAAAAAGTGTAAGATCGTAAGGGGGCTCGGTTTTTTTCTAGTAGAGCTTCAAGCCACTGCCTCCTTATTTCTTTTGACCAATAAGGATCGCAAATGATCATTTTGATAATGAAAGAAACATCTCCTTCTTGCAAGTTCTCTATTTTTCTTTGAATGAAATTTTTAAATGCTGGTTGTGATTTCCAGTATTCATCTTGAACTAAAGTTTTAACCAGCCCAGTACTTATATAAGGAAATTCTTCTAAGTTAAGAAATAAATGCTCAAAAATTTCAGGATACTTTCTTGACTCTTCTATAGAAAACCATAGCTCAACAGCATGGCTGCTTACTTCATTACTTAACTCTAAAAATTTTCTTGTAACCAGTTCGACTTGATTAGAGTCAATAGAGCTTCTATTAAACTTTCTTAAAAGTTTTGTGATATAACCCCCATCAGTCTTTTTAATTTCTGAGCCCATTAGCTTTAACATAAAATCATAGAACCCTATATTAAGGTCTTCTTGTATAAGTTCCAAAGCTGCTTTGTTTTTAAAAATTAAATACGTCTCTTGACCGGATTGAGCAATATCAAAATCATGACCTAACCTGGCGTCTGGTTTAACTCTAAATCTAATAGTAAAGTTTGACCCTCTAGCTCCCTGAGTTCCCAACTGCGTATAGAACCCTTCTCCATGAAGAGCCGCCTCACCAACAATGTCATCTCTTGAAACAAAAACATTTGCTTCACCTCTGGCTGATCTAGTAATACTCTCATAGGCCTCAAAACTATCCGTTTCATGTGACACAATAAAATCATTAGTTAGGCTTATACCACGCTCTTTAAAAAACTCTTGAGCAGTTTCTCCATTTCCTTGACCTATATCTTTAGTTTTCAGCGGCTCTTTGTTCATCCACCAGTTTAATGACCTTTCTTCATTTACATTGCCACCTATAATTTGAATCTTTGCTTTTAAACCCATTCTCTCAATTAAGGCCATTGCAAATTCAACATTTGGAGAGTTAAGAAGAACCTTTAAGCTAAACTCTTCCACTTTTTTTTCAGCGTAGCTACTTAAACTAGAAAAATCAGCTTGATCTATAATTGCTTTTACTAAGGACAGATCTCTTTCTAATCCTATTGCCTCATATTGACTAAGCTTTGCTAAGTATCTAATAGCCGATAATACTGGCGGGTTCTTACCCTCCCTAAATCTTTTTGTGCTCTCATGTTCGGGATTAAATAAATATCTGATTCTACCCTCTGACATATCATACAAATAGTTAGACTTTTCTGTATGCCAGTCTAATAAATCTCTAAAAACAAATTCTTCTTCTTCAGTTCTTAAATTTATTAAACCTATTGAATTAGAGTCTGTGTGTTGATTGCGAAACTCTTCACTATCAAGTAAAGCTTCTTTATCACCATTTTTTTCTCTTAAAAGTCTAATATCCCACTCATCTTTTTGACCTTCAAAATGTGGGTATATTCTTTTTAAAATGTGTTTAAACTGAGCTGCTTGTTCAGCAGTACCATCAACAACAATGTCTAAATCTTGGTTTCCGCGGTAAATATTTGTAAAATCGTAATCAAAGCGCTCAGCCTGATATTTCTCATCACCTGCTTCTCTTTCTAAATCCCACCTGACGTAGTGAGCAAAAGCTGAAGCCGTACCGCCAAAGAGATAGACCTTAATTCCTAGTTTATCAGCCTCTTCTTTGATGACAGCAAACTCTTCCACTCTCTCAAGCCTATTCTTTACTTGGTTTGATAAAATAGTTGGGCTTACTTCAGCAAAAGCTAAACACGAAACTAAAGAAAGCAGTACACATTTTAAGACTAACATACCAATTAACTAATGCATTTTTTAAGCCACCCAAACTCTTTTACGTAGGCAATATTAAGTAGTTTTACATTTTAAATGTTTAAATTTTTGACATAGCTGATTTTTTGCTTTTCAAACAAAACAACCTACATAAGTGCTTTAAACTAGTCAGAGCACATTAGTGCAAAATAACCTGACAAGATTTTGGTTGCTGCTCAAGCAGCCAGTCATCAAATTTGATCTCAAGAGTTCTTGACTTCAAATTTTGAAGAGTTACTTCACGGCCCTCTAAATAATCTAGAAGAAGTTGGTGATTGATCCAAAAATCCTTTTCAAAAATATACATATCAAGAGTTCCCTCACCTACGTTCTCTCCTTCAATTATTCTCATCAAAATATGAGGATGCTTTGCCCAACGCTCTTCATCAAGAATACTCGATACAATCACTTCATCTACATCGCCTCTCTCTACTAAAAGCTCAACAAGCTCAGGGTAGTCAAGCCAGTGATCTCTCCACAAAAGATACCTTGCAATGGCATCATCTGCATTACCTCTAAAAATAATTTCTCTAACTATACTAACAATCCATTCTTTGTCTTTATGAAACCAATACTCATCAGTTAAAGCAAAGACTAAAAACCAGTCGCTTTCACCTCTTTCAAAAATTGTCTCAAAAAAATCAGTGTGATTTGACCAAAACTCTTCATTTAACACATGCTGTGCTAGTATATCATCAACAACATTCAACTCTATAATTCTCTCTAACCAATATGGATTTCTTTTAAATAGTTCCTTATCTATTTTTGTTATTATTTCCTCAAAATACTTACGCCTAACCTCTCCATACACTTCTACCATTTCTGAGATACTTTTAGGATTGATCTCTGAAATGTCGTATTTAAATTCCTCAGGAAAGTCATCAGCTATAAAAAAACCATCTCTTATAACATCAACAGCATTCTTAAAGTCATCTGAATTAATATCAACTCTACCAAACTTTCTTTTCAATTTCTCTAACAACCCTTTGTCATTTTCTGCAATCTGTTCAGAAACAAGAAGCTTTATAAAGCTTGCCATGGAGATGTTAAGATTTTCCTGGATAAGTTCAATAGCAGCTTTATTAAGTATAACTATATAATCTTCGTCATATATAAAATCTGTTCCTTCTCTAGCTTCAGGCTTTAGCTTAAATCGAATAGTTAAGTTTGACCCAACAGCACCCTCAAGTCCTGGCTTAGTATAAAAACCATCACCAAGTGCTGCAACTTCCCAACTAAAGCCATTACGAGAAATAAAAACATTGGCTCCACCGCGTGATGAACGAGTGATATTCTCATACGCAGAAAATGATCTTGTCTCATGTGATACAACAATATCTCCTGCTTCGTTCTGATATTGAGGAAACAACTCCTCTGCAGTCTTTCCATTACCTCTGCCGATAGGCTCTGTTCTAAGTGGTTCTTTATTCATCCACCAAGCTAAACTCTCAATTTCATCAACATCTCCCCCATCCATTTCAATCAAAAGCTTTCTTAAACCAGTCTCCTCTAAAAGATTCCACGCATATTCTGAATCCGGCGCGTTAAGTAAAACTTTTTTTCCAAACTCTTCAAGCTTATGAACTACGTATGAGTTATTTTTTACATCATCCCAATTCGTACCCTCAACAATTCTTTTTATAATTTCTAAATCACCGTTAAAACCATCAACCTCATACTGAGCAAGCTTTGCTAAATACCTTATCGCTGCAAAAACCGGTGGGTTTTTTCCATCAAGAAAGCGTGCTGTTGTTTCATGATTTTCATTAAATAAAAATTTAATTCTACCACTTGCTACATCATTTAAAAAAATAGAGTCAGGATTTTCCCAGGAAAAAAGATCTCTAAAAATAATCTCGCCAGGTTCAGCATTTACAGCAATCATACCTGTAGAGTTTGTATCCGTGTGCTGATTTAAAAAATCAGGGTTATCAAGAAGTGGCAACTTATCACCAACTTGAGCGTCTAAAAGTCGAACTTCCCACGCATCTTTGCTACCAACAAAATGCGGGTAAGCTTCTTTTAAAATGCTTTCAAGTACAGCGGCTTGTTCAGCAGTGCCATCAACAACAATGTCTAAATCTTGGTTTCCGCGGTAAATATTTGTAAAATCATAGTCAAAACGTTCGGCCTGATATTTTTCATCGCCGGCTTCTCTTTCTAAATCCCACCTCACATAATGCGCAAAAGCTGAAGCCGTACCGCCAAAAAGAAAAACTTTTACCCCAAGTTTGTCTGCTTCTTCTTGAATAAATTTAAACTCTGGAACACGCTCAATGCGTAACGCAGTCTCTTTTGATAAGATCAGAGTGTCGACCTGAGCCAACGCTGAAACTGATATTAAGAATGAAGTGAAAAGCTTTAAAAAAAACATCATTCTCTAAAATGCAGTTTTTAAGCCAATAAAGTGCTCTCAAGTATTTAAAAATACTAGCTTTTTAAAGCTTAGCACTGAAGATCTCTTCTACATTTACAATTTTTGTCACCTAAAGGCAAATACTACATTTAAAGGAAGTAGCGCAACTGACTCCCTATACAACACACCAAGCTCAGTCTAGTGCAAGATGCATAAACTTAAGATACCTTAACTCTTGCTGGTTGTGCGGATAGGGATGGTCAATACCTTGACCAGAAACTCTTAAAATTTGAGCTTTTCTTCTTGATTTACTCAAACACTCTTTAGCTACATTATCAAAATCCTCAAAGCTTACCTGGCTAGAGCAAGAGCTTAAAACAAGATCGCCTCCAGATTTTACTTTCTCTGCAGCTTTTGAGAAAAGATCTATATACTTACTTAACGCTACATTTTTAGAGTCTTTTGAAGATGTCATAGAAGGAGGGTCTACTATAATCATATCCTTTTTATCTGTTATGCTTTCAATATATTTAAATACATCTTCTGCAACACCCTCATGTTTACTCTCATCTAAATTGTTCAGTTTCCAATTATTACTAGCTTCTTCAATTGCACCCTTAGAGATATCAACACTTATAACTTTTCTTGCTCCACCAAGGCCGGCATAAACAGAAAAACCTCCTGTATAAGAAAACAAATTAACAACTTCTTTGCTTTCACTCATAAGACGTACATAATCTCTGTTATCTCTTTGATCTAAAAAGAAGCCTGTTTTTTGCCCAAGTTTTAAATTTGAACTAAAGGTGACACCATTTTCAAGAAACTTAATGCTATCAACTTTTAACTTTTCTCCAGCTAAAAGCTCAAGACTTTCTGACCTTCTTGGCTTAAACACCACAGTCTTTACATTACTTATATTCTCTAAAATCCAGGCTTCAACTCCTTGAGTTCTCCAAAATTCTCCCGGTCCTTTTCCATCAAACTGCACTACAGCAACTGAAGCATAAACATCGCAAACTAAACCTGCTAGAAGATCTCCCTCGCCATTAAAAAGTCTATAACCAGTTGTCGCCTCAGACCTTATGAGACTAGACCTTAAACTTAAAGCTTTCATAAATTTCTCTTTTAAAGAGAGCATACTTTTACCCACGTGAAGCACTCTAAAAGCTATAGGAGAGTGCGGGTCATAAAAGCCCCATGCTAGGTCTTCTTTTCCATCTTTTAATAAGGCAAGTTGAGCTGAGTTTACTTTAGTCGGAAGCTCAAAAGCGTCTTTATAAAGCCACTGATGCCCTCTTTTAATCTCTCTCTTTAAGTTTTTCTTTAGCTTAAGTTTTAACATATAACCCCTTGGTTTCTCTATCTCCATTTTTATGTCTTAAAAGTCGTACATCCCAGTCATCTTTTAATCCCGTAAAGTGTGAGTACCTTCGTTTTAAAGCCTCTTTTAATTTGTCAGCTTGCTCGGCAGTGCCATCGACAACAATGTCTAAATCTTGGTTTCCGAGATAAATATTTGTAACGTCATAATCAAAGCGCTAAGGCTCTACCCAGTCTAACACCTGAAATGAGATTAAAAGTAAGAACAGCATTTAAACACAACACCCTTAAAGTGCATAGCTTATGCCACATAAAGCTCCTCAAACTATTGAATTTATTAACTACTTGCCCTTTTCTTCTGTTTATATTCTGGACGATTACAGATTTTGTCAAAAGGGATCAAGAACCGATTTACAAGTGAACTTCTGGTCTAAAGAGCCTCTGTCTACCCCTGTCTTAATACGTCTCATAACTTTATGCTCAGTTACGCTAACCTGTCTAAAAAGAGCATAATCTAATCCTGCGTTAAATAGAAGGTTCGTGAAGCCTGCAATTGGGAAAATGTAGCTATTCACATCAGGGAAATAAATAGTCGAAAACATAAATATTGGTATACTTGTTAAAGCCACATAGATCTTTTCAGGAAACGTATTCCTTAATTTCAAGAGCTTTAAAAAAACTTCTCTTTTTCTTTTACTAAATATAGACTTCAGATAACTTTTCGCCAAACTATCTTCTAAAACCCTTTCAGCACTTAGTATTTCTACAAAAAAATCTGCATAATCTCTAATATTTTCTCGATAAGCCTTACCTAAAAACATTGTCGAAGAAAGACTTGAAGGGGTGTGGTCAATTGATGAAAATACGAAATCCACATTTGAATAATTCTGACTAAGACCAAAAAGATTCCAGTTAAGCATTTCTATATCTTTTTTTGAGAAAGCATTAATATTTTTTAAAAAAGAAAATATCATTATAAGTCGAGACTTATCTGCTGCAAGTATTTCAAGTTTCTCAAATGCTTCTGTAAAATTTGAAAGGTCGAGTTCTTTAAAACCTTGATAAAGCGCATCATAGCTTAGCGGCTCAAGACCTGACATTTGATTAGAAATAACATAATTGAATACTCTTTTTGGCACCAAAAGATTATCCGAACTATATAAGTCGAATAAAAGATTGCTATCTAAAATACTATGGACTGCTGCACTTGGTAACCCCAATTTTAAAGATCTTATAAGCTTTTCAAACCAATCTCTTCTTTGATCTTTTGACCAAAAAGAATCGAGTAAAATATGATTTACAATATAAGCTGGATCCCAAATTTCAAATTCAATACTATTAGCGATAAGCAATTTAAACTTAGGGTCTGATTTCCACACTGGGCTCTGAGTAATTGCCTTTAGAAGATTATTAGTGATTCTAAGTTTGTACTCTCCATAAAAAACATGCTCAAAAACTGCTGGGTAATTTAAAGCCTCATCTAAAGAGAACCAAAATTCAATAGCGTGATTTATATTTGCAGGATCATATTTTAAAAGTTCATTAGCCACGAAATCAAGTTCTTCTTTATTAATATCAGTTCTTGCAAATTTTCTAATTAACTTAACTATATAACCGCCATCTTCTTGAGATATCTTAAGGTTTAAGAGCCTCTTCATAAACTCCTTAAATTCAATATCAATATCTTCAGGTATAATCTCTAAAGCGTTTTTATTAAGTATTATGAAGTATAAACTATCACCGTTTTCTTTGTATAAAAAATCATGCCCCTCTTTGGCACGAGGGTTTAGTTTAAATCTAATAGTTAAATTTGACCCTCTAGCTCCACTTTTTCCATACTTTGTGTAAAAGCCATCACCAAATGCTGCATTCTCTCCTGAAAAGCCATTCCTTGAAACAAATACATTTGCACCACCCCTAGGTGATCTAGTAATGCTTTCATAAGCTATAAAGCTATTAGTCTCATGAGACAAAACTATACCTTCTTCAAATTGATTCAAACCTAATTGATTAATAATTTCTAAGGCCGTTCTTCCATTTCCGCTCCCTACCTGTTTTGATTCAAGCGGCACTTTACTCATCCACCAATTCAAAGTGCCTTCATCATTAATATTTCCACCAATTTTATTTAGCTTCTTTTTAAGACCAGAAGAGTTTAGCAGTTTAACTGCAAATTCCACATTTGGTGAGTTCAATAAAATTTTCAAGCTAAATTCAATAACTTTTTTCTTAGAGTAAGGACTAAGGTTTTGAAATTTTGATTTTCTTATGATTTCTTTAACAATATTCAAGTCTTCATCAGTACCCTCTACTTCATATTGACTTAACTTAGCTAGATACCTAATGGCTGATAAAACCGGAGGATTTTTATCTGACTTATACCTCTTAGTACTCCCATGTTTAGGGTTATATAAATATTTAATTCTGGCTGCAGCTACATCATCTAAGTATCTTGGTTTTTCATTATTCCAATCTAAAAGATCTCTAAAAACTGCCTCATTTTTTCCAGCAGTAAGATCTATCATACCAATTGAATTTGAATCTGTATGCTGATTGCGAAATTCCTTACTATCCAGCAAAGCTTCTTTATCATCCAACCCTTGTCTTAAAAGCCTAATCTCCCACTCCTGTCTTACACCAGTAAAATGTGGATACTTCGCTGTTAAAACTTCTTTTAGCAAGTTCGCATCAGCTGGACTACCATCCACAACAATGTCTAAATCTTGGTTTCCGCGGTAAATGTTTGTAAAATCATAATCAAAGCGCTCAGCCTGATATTTCTCATCACCGGCTTCTCTTTCTAAATCCCACCTCACATAATGCGCAAAAGCTGAAGCTGTTCCTCCAAAAAGATATACTTTTACCCCAAGCTTTCTAGCCTCTTCTCTTATAAATAAAAATTCTGGTACACGATCTAGCCTTAAATTAACCTCAGATGATAAATATGATGCGTCTACTTGAGTATAAGCTGCAATAGAAAAAATTGAAGTAATAAGAAAGCTTAAAATCTTAAACATTACTCTATCACCACATTTTCAAGAATTCGAGTACAAGACACTGGCGGAATGCTCTGCCTTCTTTGTATTCCTATCCACCTCGTAAATGATCTTTTGTTTAACTCTCTTTTGAGGCTATCAAAAGTAACGTTATTTGTTCCTAAAAACAATTTAAATTCTGGAAGGTCAATCTCTATTTCGCTAGTTTCAATAGCTTCAATTAACACATCATCAATTTCACCTACTCTAATAAGCTCAGCTAAAACTTCTGGTGAATTATCCAAGTAGCCATTATAAAACATGCCTTCAAAAATTTTTTTATTATCAAATTTTTTATTTATAAGACTAATGACTATATTTGGATGATCGTTCCAGTAACTATTACCATATATACTGTCTATTAACGCCTCACTAAGTGCATCTTTTTTTATCAGTGCATTTAGAAGCCTGCCTCTACTCCTAATAGAGTTCATTTTTGGAAGTACAGTTTTAATAATAGATTCATCAGCCTTACCCTTCTTTACCATTTCTAGTATTAAATCTATATATTTTGAACCTCTCTCCGTTGAAAAAACACGTTCAACAAGTCTTTCATCAAGATAAGAATACCGACTAAACTTTATAAATGCACTAACTACTTCTTTTTGATTATACCAATGTGGAAGGACTAGTAAATTATCAATTATTTCATTATGAGCACCACCCATTTTTATAAGTTCAATTAATAACTCAGGGTGTACTGCCCAGTGCTTATGATTTAAGAGACTTTCTGCAAGCTCTATGTGAACTTCATCATCACCTAGCTTTATAATAGTCATTATTATATCTGGATACTTAACCCACTCTTTTATCCAAAGTACATTTCCTATTAACTCTGAATTCATCACAGTATTTTTTTTAACTAAAGCTCTTATAACTTCAGGATACTTTGACCAGCTTTCATCTGATAAAACATCGAGAACAATATCCTCATCGTTATAGCCGTTTTCTATAAGCTGCATAACGGCTTTAGGCTTATCTGTAAGATCAAGTGTATATACTATATCACGGTCTACTTCACCTTTTTTAATCAATGCCTCTAAAAGATTAGGGTAAGCTGCCCAGTGTTTAAGTCCTAAGAGATTTACAATTGAATCATCCACATTACCTTTTTCAATTAAAGCTATCACAAGTTCTGGGTAAGGAGACCAGAGTGGATTAATTAAGACTTCTTCCACAAGAGCAAGATCACTATGACTGTCCCCATGCTTAATGAGCTCAGTAATAAATTCAGGATGTTTTACCCACTGTTCATGAGTCAAAAGTTCCGATGCTATCTCATCTAACCATGACTCATCAAACTCAACTATATGACTAATTAGCTCTAAAACAAGCTCCGGGTGATTTGAGTATGACTTGCTATTCAACAGATTAAACAGTGCAGGGTAACGAATATCACCACTTTTAATTAAAACGCTTACCCACTTAGGGGAAGCTGGCCAATGCTCTTTAGATAAAGCATTCGCTATATCTTCATCTGCACTTTGACGCTCTAAGATCAGCTCTACCCACTCAGGGTAGCCGGACCAATGCTTCTCTGTAAGAACATACTTAGCCAAATAGGCATCTAATACTGGATCATTTTTTTCCAACATAAGCTCGATCCACTCAGGGTGATCTGACCACTTTTCTTTTGATAAAACAAACTGTACTAAATGATAGTTTTCTACTCCACGCTCTAAAATCAATTCAATCCACTCAGGGTTTATATCTAAATCATCTTGTGATAGAACTGACTGAACTAAGTCTTCATCATAATCCCCCGTCTCAAGCACATATTGAATCAATTCAGGAAATCTAAACCAATATTTTTTTGATAAAACCTCTTTTACTATCTTTGGTATGGATCTCTCTTGCTTAATTAAAGTCATCACAAGATCTGGGTATAAAGCCCATTGCTCCTGACTTAGCACCTTAACAATAATATCAGAATCTATATTAGAATCATTTTTCTCAAGAAGGGATTCTATAATTTTTGGATAAGCAGCCCAGTATTCAGCTTCAGACAACAAATCAACTATCTTTAAATTCACTTTTCCAGCTTCAATTAGACTTAAAATAAGTTCTGGGTATTTTTTCCACTTTGGTTTTCTAAGAAGCTCTACAATAGCTAAATGAATTTTTGTAGCTGCGCTTCTTTTAATAATTTTAGCAATAATACCTGGTGCGCTTTCCCAGTTTTTGGCAGGAAGTACGTAATTTATAATTTCCTCAAAAGCGCTCCCTCTTTTTAAAAGAATATCAAACCAACGCTTGCTATTTTTCCATGAGTTATTTGCTATTATGTGCTTAGCAATTAAATCATCAGCATTCCCCCTACCTAAGAGAATTTCGATAATTTCATATTGCTGACCAATCCAATGCTCTTCAGATAATACATATTTAACAATCTCACGATCAGCATTACCTTGGTCAAAAAGCATTTTTAAAATTTCTGGATGTTTCTCCCATCCTTTTTTTGATAAAATATTTTTTGCTATAACCTTATCAACCATTCCATTTAGTATGAGCGACTTAACCCAGTTTGGATTATTTAGCCAAAAATCTTCATTTTTAATCAGGTTCAACAATTTTTTTCTAAAGTTTGAATTTATACTTAATACCGTATCAAAAAGTTCATCAAAGCTTTCTATGTCACTAAAGGATATATCACCTAATAATTTTTCTTTTGGAAAACCCTTAGCGATTAAAAAGAAGCCTTCAGCATATATAATAGCCTCTCTAAGACCGTCAGAACTGTTGCTCACTCTACTAAATTTTCTCTTAAATTTTTCTATGAGCCCTCTGTCACTATCTTGAACCTCTCCTTTTAGAATAAGCCTGATGAAGTCTGTCATACTCAAGCTTAAGTTTTCTTGCACAAGTCTAAGAGCATTTTTATTCGTGACAACTATAAAGTCTCCACTATATGTGAAGTCTGCACCATCTCTTGCTTCTGGATTCAAAGAAAATCTAATAGTTAAATCAGTGCCTCTAGCACCTTCTCTACCTTGTCTCACATAAAAGCCATCACCAAGTGCTGCTGCCTCGCCGGCAGCTCCTCGTCTTGATATGAATGCATTGGCTCTCCCTTTTGATGATCTTGTAATATTCTCATAAGCAGAAAAGGAAATTGTTTCATGTGCAACTAGTAATTTATCACCAAAAATCTGCTTAGCAGTTCTACCATTACCTAAACCTATTTTTTTAGATCTTAACGGCTCTTTGTTCATCCACCAAGAAAGACTTTCAACAGAATTAAAATTACTGCCATCAACTTCAATCAGCTTTTCCCTTAAACCTGTTTCCTCCAATAGATTCCAAGCATACTCAGAATCAGGCGCATTAAGTAAAACTTTTTTCCCAAACTCCTCAAGCTTATGCCTTACATAAGAATTATTTCCAACCTCTCTCCAATTGGTTTCTTCAACTATTCTTTTTATAATTTCTAAATCACCTTCAGCCTCATCAACTTCATACTGCGCAAGCTTTGCTAAATACCTTATTGCAGCAAATACAGGTGGATTCTTGCCTTCTTTAAAACGCGATGTAGTTTCATGATTATCAGAAAATAAAAATTTAATTCTTCCTGCAGCAACATCATTTAAGAATCTTGAGTCAGGATTCTCCCAATCAAAAAGATCTCTAAAAATAATCTCGCCAGATTCAGCATTAACGGCAACCATTCCTGTAGAATTCGTGTCGGTGTGCTGGTTTAAAAAATCAGGGTTATCAAGAAGTGGCAACTTATCACCAACTTGAGCGTCTAAAAGTCTTACTTCCCAGGCTTCTTTACTACCAATAAAATGTGGATACTCTCTTTGCAAGATTTGTTGTAGCTGTGCGGCTTGTATCGAAGTACCATCAACGACGATGTCTAGATCTTGGTTTCCACGGTAAATATTTGTAAAATCGTAATCAAAACGCTCAGCTTGGTATTTCTCATCGCCGGCTTCACGCTCTAAATCCCATCTTACGTAATGCGCAAAAGCTGAGGCCGTGCCACCAAAAAGATATACCTTTACCCCAAGCTTATCAGCCTCTTCTTTTATAAATTTAAACTCAGGCACTCGCTCTATCCTTAAACTAACTTCTGTTGATAAATGAGATACGTCTACTTGAGCAAGAGCCTGGATGCTAAAAAGAAACAAAATTAAAAACTTCATTTTAAAACCTCTTTACATTGAAAAGATTGCTGAGAGTTTAACAATTTCCAATCTTCATAAGAGATTTCACTTTGTTTATTCTTTAAACTCTCTAAGGTAACTTCCGTGATTCTAACCTGAGACTTATAGTTTACATAATCTAATAAATCCGGATGTTTCTTCCAGTACTCCTTTAATAAAATATATACAGCTACTCCCCTATCAGCATTACCTTTATCAATTAAAGCTAGAACTAATTCAGGGTGATCTTTCCAGTGAGCCTGTGATAAAACATACTCTGCTATTTCCTCATCAACACTGCCTTTATCAATTAAGCTTTGAATTAATTCAGGATGATCACTCCAGTGAACCTCTGATAAAACATATTCTGCTATTTCCTGATCAGCATTACCTTTATCAATTAAACTTTGAACTAATTCTGGATGATCACGCCAGTGCTCCCTTGATAAAACATACTCCGCTATTTGCCAATCAACACTACCATTATCAATTAAACTTTGAACTAATTCTGGACGATCACTCCAGTGAGCCTTTGATAAAACATACTCCGCTATTTGCCTATCAACACGGCCTTTATCAATTAAGCTTTGAACTAATTCTGGATGATCACGCCAGTGCTCCCTTGATAAAACATAAACCGCTATTTGCCAATCAGTACTGCCTTTATCAATTAAATTTTGAACTAATTCAGGATGATCACTCCAGTGAGCCTGTAATAAAACATACTGAGCTATTTCCTTATCAGCATTACCTTTATCAATTAAATTTTGAACTAATTCAGGATGATCACTCCAGTGAGCCTCTGATAAAATATGTAAAGCTATTCTCCAATCAGCACTACCTTTATCAATTAAACTTTGAACTAATTCTGGATGATCACTCCAGTGAGCCTGCGATAAAACTTGTAAGGCTATTTCACTATCAACATTACCTTTATCAATTAAATTTTGAACTAATTCTGGATGATCACTCCAGTGAGCCTCTGATAAAACATACTCTGCTATTTCCTGATCAACTATACTTTTCTGAACTAGCGCCTCTATCCACTCCTGCTTTAACTGATCTTGATTTGCTTTTAAAAAATTAGTAATAACTCTTATAAAATAACCATTTGACTCTCGAACAACAAGATTAAAAATAACATCAAAGGACTCAGCTTCTTCAAAAGCACTAAAATCAAAGGGCTCTGGGAAGTCTTTTGCAATAAAGAAATAATCTCTTAAAAAAGATTTAGCTTCATTTAGCTCATCAAAAGCCGATCTATTAAATTTTCTTAAAAGCTTTTCCTTTAACCCTTTATCACTTTCTGAAATCGAATTTGACATGACTAGTTTTAAAAAATCAACCATTGAGATACTTAAATTTTCTTGGATAAGTTCTAAAGCTGCTTTATTTTTAATAACAATAAAATCACCATTATAAATAAAATCTTTTCCTTCGCGTGCATCAGGATTTAACTTAAACCTAATGGTTAGATTCGTTCCTCTGGCACCTTTTACACCAAGCCTTGTATAAAAACCATCACCAAAAGCTGCCATTTCACCACTTACACCTCTTCTAGAAATAAAAGCATTAGCAGCACCGTGAGAGGAGCGTGTTATATTCTCATAGGCTTCAAAGGAGTTCGTTTCGTGTGCTACTACAATCTCACCATCTTCATTGATATGACTTTTAAAAATCTCTGCAGCGGTTTCACCATCTCCTTCACCAAGTGGTTTTGTTCTTAAAGGCTCCTTATTCATCCACCAAGATAAAGTTTCAACCTCGTCAACTTGACTACTATCCATTTCAATCAAGTGCGCTCTTAAACCAGTCTCCTCTAAAAGATTCCACGCATATTCAGAATCTGGCGCGTTAAGTAAAACTTTTTTTCCAAACTCCTCAAGCTTATGCACTACGTATGAGTTATTTTTTACAT
>CALLAU010000036.1 GCA_938002015.1 uncultured Bdellovibrionales bacterium | reverse complement strand
ATCACCAATCTCTGCTCTTAAGAGTCGAACTTCCCAAGCATCTTTTGAGCCAACAAAGTGCGGATACTTCTCTTTTAAAATACTTTGCAAAGCTGCGGCTTGCTCAGCCGTGCCGTCAACTACGATGTCTAAATCTTGGTTGCCGCGGTAAATATTTGTAAAATCGTAATCAAAACGCTCAGCCTGATATTTTTCATCTCCTGCTTCTCTTTCAAGGTCCCACCTCACGTAATGCGCAAAAGCTGAGGCCGTGCCACCAAAAAGATATACCTTTACCCCAAGCTTATTTGCCTCTTCTTGAATGAACTTAAATTCAGGCACCTTCTCTAGTCGCTTATCAACTTCTAGTGATAAAAAAATGGGGCTAACACCACCTAATACCAATCTGCTGATAGTCAAAAGTAATAAGAAAGTAACTTGAAATTTCACACCCTAATAAAGCAGTTTTCATGCCACCAAAGGAGCTACCTAAATCTATATTTAACTCCAAACACTTCCAAATTGTATCTGAGCTCTTAATAATTTTATAACAGCAACCATGATGTCTAAATATACTACAGTAACAAAGTTTGTCCTTTATATAATACCAATTACAGATACTATAAACTTTGTAATAACTGAGAGCACACTGGCCTTAAAAAAGGCTCTCTATTACTACCAGCTGTTTGCCCTTGGTATATATTTAGAAGTTCTTCAGCATGCTCATAAATAAGGTCGTATGTAACTAAAGTATCTTTGAAATAATCCTTAAAAATTTCATGGTTTTTCCAATAACTTTTGCTTAAAATATATTTTTCAACAGCCTTTCTACTCTTATTTTTTAAAACTAACTTAATTAAAAGATTTGGATGAGCAGTCCAGTTCTCTTTCGAAAGAACTGAAGTACTAAGCGCATGCAGGTATCTCTCATCTTGAATAAGTCGTTCTACCACTTCAGGGTAATCAGCCCACGGATCCAAACCAAGTACGGAGTTAACAATTTTAAGAGATGCCTGTTTTGATCTTTCTCCTTTAGCAAGAATTTTTTCAAGCAAATACACATGCTTGGCCCAATGTGCTGTATTAAATAAATAACGTACTATTTTTAGATCATAAAGCTCGCTTTCATCTATTAACTTAGCAATGAAATCATGATGGTGAATAGCAAAATACTCCTTTGACATCACATTTAAGATTTTAGACTTTAGGATCTCATCACCTTTTTCAAACACTTTAAAAAGTAAATCTACGTTACTATACTCGTCTCTATTCTTTTCAAATAATTTTTCAATCAGTTGCAAATAATAAGTACTGTCTTCAAACAAACTCACTAAATGATGCGCGTGTTCATATCTTTCAGGCTTTGATATCTCACTAATTAATAAAGAGTTTAAACCCATATTATTAATTCTAAGTATCGCACTGATAATTCTGCCAGTCATTAGTTTTTCATTTCCAAATGGAGCTTTCAAAATATTTAAATAAGTACTTGCTGCCACCATTCCAAAATGAGGAACATCATTATCTTTAGAAACTGAGAATTCACCTGACAAGAAGAAGCTTTCTTTAACTGGAGTTCTTAAATTTAGAAGTTTTAATAAAATTCTTTCACTATTTGACAACCAATGATCATTTTTTATTACTAATTGTACATACAAACGGACAGTAGGTTCATCAATATGTCCACTCAGAACATCAATAATTACCTGGGGTCTTGAAGACCAGTAACTATGGTTAAATACAAACCTTACTAAAGCATTTTTTACCTCAGGAGTATCAATTTTAATAATTTCATTAATTAAATCTAAGTAACCCAACCAAGAGTGACCCTGACCATTAAGCTGTCTTAATAAACTTGGAACTTGAGACGGCTTTTTAGTAATTAATAGTTTTGCAAGCTCTTTAAAGACTTTCTCATCTCCTAACTTGGATGTTACTACGTCTACAGCACCTTGATCTGACTTTTGAATAAAAGATCTCAGTAGCCTCTCATCATCAGCCCATTCATTTATAATTAGATTTGAAAAATTTTCGACGTCATCTCTTCCTAACATTAAGTCTAACCACTCTTTCTTAATGTCCATTTTTTTCTTTCCTATTACATATTTCGTAAATAAGTCGTCAGCCTTACCTCTTTTTAAAATTGCAGTTGCCCATTCTTGCCGTTTTTCTAAAGAAAAATGTTTTTTAGTAAGAACGTATTGAACAACCTCTCTATCAGCCTGTCCTCTTTTGACAATAAGGTCCATTGCTTCTTCATGATCAGACCACTCCTGCTTAGACAGTATGTATCTAACAAGCTGTGCATCAGCTTCACCTGCATCAAGTAATAAATTAAAAATATTACTCTTATCATTAAAATCATTTCTGCTTAAAAGCATTTGAACAATATATCCATGAGATGAAGGCCTTCTAAGAATAGCCTGAATCGTATTTTTATATTCCACGTGCCCTTCATATCCATTTACTAAAAACGGGATTAGAAAGTCTTTAATGAGTGCTCTATCAATATCAGTTCTTTCAATCAAAAAAGTCCTAATCAAGCTATAATCGCCCCCACCTTTAAACATAGAGTTATTAATGATGCTTAAAACTTTCTTTGCATTTTTCTCTACTGCTACAATTTCTTTTAACCAGTATGGAAGCTCTTTAAAAGAACATATTTCAGATCCATTACATTTAGTAGTACCATTAGCCAACCTATCAGAGGATTCAAGCTGAAGTTTTGCGATTAATGCATTAGCTGGTAGAGTTAATTTCTTCATATTTAAAATAGCTCTATTAAGTATGTTACTATGCTCAGGCCTATAAAATGTAATTAAGTATTTTGCTAATAAAGCATGTAACGACTTTACTCTTAAGAATTTCTCAAGAATTGTAATATCAATTTGAATATCCGCATTAAGTTTAGCAGACTCAATCATCAGGTCATTGAGTAAACCTTTTCCTTTATTATTATCAATAGACTTATCAATAAGACTTTCGAAGTCTTTGTGTTCAATAAGCTCAAGTAAACTCTTGATTTTTATACTTGCGAGTTTACTCTCTGCCATTAGTAGCGCAACTCTCATTTTTACATCATCACTAAAGTGATCTTGACTTAAAACACTATACTGAAAGGTTAATAGTGCTAGTTTTTTATCGATTAAAATATTTAATAAATCACCATGAACACTCTTCCAGGCCGCTTGTCCTAAAATCTTATTTGATAAGCTTATAGCCGTTTTTGCTGTTACTCTATTATAAATTTTTACAATATAATCTGGATACTTAGCCCAACTGCTGTCTTTTAAAACATAGTTAATCAAGTCATCATCATATTTTGGTGTATCAATAATACGATTTATTATGCGAATCTTTAACTCTTCGTCTCTAATGTCCCCGAGTATGTTTTGTATAATATATGTATAATCTTTTTGAGTATCTACAACTTTTAGAAGAAATCCTTCTGTATGGTTCATTTTTAAGCCAAAAAGAGCATTTAATAAAGCATTATTTCTTAGAAAAAGTTCACTTAACAAGACGTTTGTATCTGTTTGCCTAATTATTTCTAATACAAACCGCTCTACAACAACAACTTCTTTCACGGTTAAATCTATACGGCGAAACTTGCGTTTTAACTTCTCCAAAAAACCTTTATCTTTTTCTGAAATATCACTGTTATAAATTAACTTGAGGTACTCAAGTATATCAATATTTAAATCTTCTTGAATGAGCTGTATTGCAGCCTTATTCATTATTACTATATAATCTGAAAAATATCTAAAATCAGTTCCTTCTCTTGCCTCAGGATTTAAAACAAATCTAATTGTTAAATTTGTTCCTCGCGCTCCTTTTTCACCAAGTCTTGTATAAAAACCATCACCATAAGCAGCAGCCTCGCCACTAACACTATCTCTTGAAATAAAAGCATTGGCAGCGCCGTGAGAGGAGCGCGTGATATTCTCATAAGCTTCAAAGGAGTTCGTTTCATGAGCTACAACTATTTCTCCATCTTCATTTATGTGGCCTTTAAAAACCTTCGCTGCTATCTTACCATTTCCTTCACCAAGTGGTTTTGTTCTTAAAGGCTCCTTATTCATCCACCAAGAGAGTGAATCTTCAGTTCTAATTTGATTGCCATCCATTTCAATCAAGCGCTTTCTTAAACCCGTCTCCTCTAACAAATTCCACGCATACTCTGAATCTGGTGCATTAAGTAAAACTTTTTTCCCAAATTCCTCTAATTTGTGCTTTACATATTCATTATTTTTTA
>CALLAU010000035.1 GCA_938002015.1 uncultured Bdellovibrionales bacterium | reverse complement strand
AAAGCCCATTTGTATCAAATGCTTTATGAGCTCTTTTTTTAATAAGTTGAATGAGCTTAGACATGGTCTTAAGTTATCGGAATCTTTTAAGAAAAACCTCAATTTAAGCTATATTTATAAGCTAAAAACAAGATGAAGGGCTAGCCCATCTTTCGTATTGCAAAAACCCTTATTGATAAAACCTTTATGAGTTACCAATACTAATACGCTCTAAATACTTTCCTTCAGAGGTATCGACCTTTAAAACATCACCAACATTCGTGTGCAAAGGAACTTGAACAACACATCCAGTCTCCATTGTTGCAGGTTTGAAGGTGTTTGTAACGGTGTTGCCTTTAAAGCCAGGGTCTGTTTGTTCAACTTTAAGAGCAACTGTGTTTGGAAGCTCAATATCAATAGCTCTTTCATTAAAGAAAAGCATAGTTACCTCTGCATTTTCTTTTAAGTAGAGGTGTTTTGGTGCAATGTCTTCTTCACTTAGTTGCACCTGTGTGTAATCCCCTTGATCCATAAAGTGATAGTCATTATTTTCATCGCTATATAAAAAACCCATCGTTCTGTATTCAACATCAGGGACACCGAATTTTTCACCAGACTTAAATGTTCTTTCAAGGTTAGTGCCAGTAATAAGGTTTTTAAGTTTAGTTCTTGTGAACTGATTTCCTTTTCCGGGTTTAACGTGTTGAAAATCAATGATGGTGTAGGGCTCATCATCTATAAGTAGTTTTAAACTTTTTTTAAAATCTGATGTGTTATACATAAATTATCTCTCTTCTTCTTTTTTACTTTCTTGTTCTTAGTTTTTTAAATTCTCTTAAACCTTAAGCAAGCTCTCTTTTGACTTATGCATTTCTGCTTTTTATCTCAGCCTCTATGTTATCTAAAATTGCTTCTAATACTTTTACTTTATTTTCTACAACCTCTGGCTTAGCTAAGGCTTCGGCTTTTGATATTCTAGGTTTTATTGATTGAAGGTCTTTTAAATAATGTGCTCTTTTTAAGAGTTCGCTATTTCCAGGATAAAGCTTTAGTTTCTCGTTTATATAATCACTTGCTTCTTGGTAGTTATGTCTAGCAATTAAAGCATCAAGAAAAGAAAGAGCAGCGTCTAAATTTGCATCTCTTATTTTCGTGGAGCTGTCAGGAGTGATTTTAGTGTTTTTAAAAGTCTTACTATCAAAAGTAGTGGCAGAAATAGACTCTAATTTAGTCACCATTTTTTGAGACATTTCATCAAGAGGGTTTGCAAGTAATGCTGACTTATAAGAAGTAAGTGCTTTTAGCGGTTCTTTTAGGTGAATGTATGTTTCTCCTAGAAGTCTGTGGGCTAAGAGGTTTCCAAAGTCATTTTCAGTTATTTCAAGTAGTGCTTTTTCGGCAATTTCAAATTTCTTTAAATCAATAAGGACCTTGGCAAGGGCAACTTTTCCACTGTTAAATTCAGGGTTTTTTGAAACACCATCAAGGGCAATCTTTAAGGCTTTATCAAGTTGACCGTTTTTACGATAACCTTCGGCAAGGGGTGCAAATGCCTTAGAATTTGGATCTTCTTTAAGAAGCTTTTCAAAATGACTTAAATCAATTTTTTTTGTATCTGCCATGTCTGAATTAACTAAAGCCTCCATATTTATAAGATCTTAACCCCATTTTATACTGTTGTGCATTAAATCTTCTGAAATTCTGACGATTAGGGTCATTAAAGAATATGAATCTTAAGAATTTTTTGCAATAATTTTAAGTGTGAAAAGAGATACGTTTAAACCAAATGAAAATAGATATATTGGAATTGATCCAGGCTCATATCAGATGGGGGTTTCTGTTGTTGAAAAAGTAAGGGGTGAATATGAGTGCATATACTGCGGGCATATTAAAGCTCCAAAGGCTTCTTTAACTCAAAGGCTTTCCTATATTAGGCAAGAGTTTGAAAAAATTATTTTAGAATTTCAGCCAGGCTTTTCTTGTGTGGAAAAAGTTTTTCAAGGAGTGAATCCTAAGACTGCTTTTGTTTTAGGACACTCAAGAGGAACTATTCTTTCTGTTATTGGTGATTATAAGATAAATCTCATTGAGTGTGCACCAAAATCAGTAAAAAAGAATATAACAGGAAATGGAAATTCCTCTAAAGAGGAAGTGCAGGCTTTTTTAGCAAACTACTTTGAAATAGAGAATTTTATCTCATTAGATGCGTCAGACTCCTTAGCGCTAGCCACTTATGCTGCGATGAGCTTTAATACTAACCTGTATCAAATGCAGGGGGTTGAAGTTTGATAAGTCTTTTAAAAGGTAAATTTGAAGCTGCTTCTTGTTCAGAGTCTATAGTTTTAATGTCTGAAGGTGGTGTGGGCTATGAGGTTTTTGTTTCTAAAAGGTTTGTAGAAGATCAAATTACTGGAAGCCAGGTGAGTTTATGGATCCACACGCATGTTAAAGAAGATTCTTTATCTTTATATGGATTTGAATCAAAGGATGAAAGAGATTTTTTTAGAATTTTAATTTCAGTAAATGGAATTGGGCCAAAATCAGCTGCAAATATTTTATCAACTTTTGACTGGGAGCTTATTGTTTCTTGGATTAAAAAAGGGGATTCAAAATCTTTAACAACGCTTCCTAAAGTTGGAAAGAAAACTGCGGAAATGCTTGTGATTAATTTAAAAGATAAATTTGAGAAGTTTGAGACAAATCAAGAGGCTCAAATGGTAGCTGATTTAGATAACTCAAGCCCTTTATTTTCCGTTTTAAGAAATCTTGGGTTTCAATCCGATGAAATATCCGAAGTTTCTACAAAAGTTGATCAAACAAAACCTATTGAAGAGCAGGTGAGAGAGTCTCTTGCAATGTTAAGATAAACACTTAAGAAAAAAGAAAAGTTAGGCAAGAAAAAATGAGTTTACAAAGAAATACGAGCTTAAAATCTCAATCAACAAAAGAGACAAAGTTAGAAAAAACTTTAAGACCTCAGTTTTTCTCTGATTTTCCAGGGCAGACTTCTGTAAAAGAGAAGTTAAAGATCTTTGTTCAAGCTGCAAAACTTAGAAAAGAACCTCTTGATCACTCTCTTTTCTTTGGCCCTCCAGGTCTTGGTAAAACAACTTTAGCTTTTATTTTAGCAAATGAAATGGGAGCTAAAATTCAAGTCACTTCAGGTCCAGCACTTCAAAAAAAAGGAGACCTTGCTGCAGTTTTAACAGGGCTTAAAAAAGGGGATATTCTTTTTATTGATGAGATTCATAGGCTTTCAAAAGATTTAGAAGAGTACTTATATAGCGCAATGGAGGATTACTACATTGATCTTATCGCTGGTGAGGGGCTTGGAGCTCAGACCATGAGATTTAAAGTGGCTCCATTTACTTTAATAGGAGCAACGACAAGAGTGGGGCTTCTTAAGGCTCCTTTTAGAGACAGGTTTGGCATTCAAGAAAGGCTTTCTTTTTATGATGCTAAAAGCCTAAATACGATTGTTAAAAGGTCAGCAAAGATCTTGAAGGTAGATATTGATGAAGAAGGCTCTTTAGAGATTTCTAGACGCAGTAGAGGAACTCCAAGAGTTGCAAACAGGCTTTTAAGACGTGTTAGAGATTTTGCAGATGTTTTAAATAAGGGTGTTGTAAATAAAGTGACAGCTTTTGAAGCTTTAGAAAAACTAGGTATTGATAGGCTTGGTTTAGAACCTCTTGATAGAAAGTATTTAACATCATTAAGAGACTTTTTTAGTGGAGGGCCTACAGGGGTAGATACACTCTCAGCGACTTTAAGTGAAGAAAGAGATACTTTAGAAGAAACGATAGAGCCTTTCTTACTGCAAGAAGGCCTTATTCAAAAAACTCCTAGAGGAAGAGCTTTAACAAAAGTAGCTTTAGAGCATATTGGGCCTGGAGACTTAACTTTAAAGAAAAAGAAATCAGATCAGCTTAGTTTCTAAAATTACGGGCTGAGCCATGAGTCAAGAAGAGTAGGGACTATAGGGTCTTTAAGATTGTAGTCTATAAATTTTTTTACAAAACTATCATAAGTGCTTCTTTCAGGGCTTAAAACATCACTCATTAAAAAGGCAAAGTATAGATGTGAATTGTCATCTGAATAAGTAAAAGAGTTTTGTAAGTTTGGTATTTGCTCTTTTAAGGTATCGATCTCTTCATTCGAGACATAATCATCATTCTCTATTTTAATAACATATGTATTGGCAGTGATGGATTTATAAAAATTTTCATCAATGAGCTCATTATAAAGTTTGTTAAGTTCGCAAGTCGAGTTAAGGACGCTATCAGAAAACCCTCTTTTTAAAAGATTGTTCGTGGTGCTTGTCCTGTTAATTATTTGATTCAAACAAGCCATTGAAGCAAGATTGACACCAAATTCCATAAATTCGGGTTTAATTGCCGGAGCTATTAAGAAAAGATTTTCAACTTCATCAGAGTACAAAGATGCAGCGTAAGCGGCGATGGATCCTCCTGCGGAAAAGCCAAGGAAACTTATTTTTTTATTCAAAAGCCTTGCGATTGTTATGGCAAATTCGATGTCATATAACCAATTTTCTTTAGAACAAGAAGTGCTAGTTGAGGCTGAAAGATTACAGCTAAAATTCAATGTAAGTAGTGAGTAGCCATGCTTTGTATTAAACATATCACCGACAGGACCTGCAAAGAAGCCTGCATGAAGACCTGCTCCAGGAAAAGTTATAAGAATTCTTTCATCATCTTGAGATATTCTCCACAGAGTTGTCTCATCAATATCTTGTCGATAACTTAAGAGAGTCTCTCTTACTGAGGTGTAAATTTCATCTTTAGTTAGGGATTCTAAAGGTATGGTTTTTAGCTCTTGGATGAGTTGTCTTACAGGATAGGGCTGCATGGAAGTTGCAAAACTTTTAAAATTCATTGATGCGATAAGCATTAATACTATTAGTTTTGCCATATATTAGCTTCCTTTTTAGATGACGTTTATTAAGTTTAAAGCACTTCTTGTGCCAATTTCATAACAGCAAAAATAAAGTCAAAAATTTTTTTATTGGAGAGTGCTGTTTTTGGTGACAAAAAAAGGCACTTTGAGGCTTTAGTTTGTCTTGATTTAATGTATTTTCTTTCTGTATTGTGCGCACATGATGGCATCAAACCTGCAGTTTAGTGATATGATTTTTTTTCCTCAAAGACTTTTCATTTGGTTGTGTTTTGTACTTACTTTCACGTCTACATCTTATGGGCAAACTATATCTTGTAAAACTGCGCTTTTAGAGCAGTCTGCTCATTCTGATTATTTCTATAGATTAGTTTCAGAGACGGGGATTGGAGCTTTTGGAAAAAAAATTAGAAAAGCAAATGATGCATATAATTTTAATAAATCAGGGAATGTTGTATTTTTTAGTGCTGAAGAGCTTGATATGATCGCCTTTCATTCGATTCAGTTTATTGAGCATTTAACAGCTGCTCAACTAAGTGCTTTAATATCCATTTTTAGATCATCTTCACATAGATTAAAGGGAAGGTATGACTTACCAGTTGATTTTGCTGAGGCTTGGGATGATGAAGTGACACAAAGGTGGATTGACGAAGTGCACGGCATAAGTAATGTGGAGCAGCCTTTTTTATTCAGTCCAGCTGCAAGCTTAAGAGCTGCTAATGCGAGATCTTTTTTTACAGGCAATTACATTGGTGAGATTTTTGTACAGAGTTTAGTGGACGTCTTATCTCTTAGGAATGAAAGTGGTTATTTAAGAGTTTCTGATTTCTCTCAAAGGAATGTTAAGAGCTTGTCGAAAATTTTGAATTTACACCGTATTGTATCTAAGTCAGATGAGTTTGAGAATGAAATAGCTATGGCTCTTGGATATTCTCAAGGTGCAGCTATTAGCTCAATTGCTGGCTATGAGGACCCTAGTGTTGATGCTGCTTCTAGCATTCCAAGACTTAGCGAAAGAGCATTAGAGAACTTTGAATTTGAAGATGATGGTTTAGGTTTAAGAGATGGTGAGTGGTACCCTGAAGATGAGTTTGTCAAAAGGCAGGGGTTTTAAAAAGAATCCCATATAAATTTTAAAACAGGTCCAAAGCTTTTGTTTTTTCTTTTGCATATATACATAGTGGTTTTATGGTCATAGTTGAGGTTTTTTAAGTGGGTGAGTTTGTTGCTTTTAAGCTCAGTATTTATAAAATGCCCAGGAAGTCTTCCCCAGCCAAGTCCCTCTAAGATAAGATCTTTTTTTGAATCAATATCTGAGACTGTCCATCTTTTAGCATTATCAGGAATACCAATGTCATTATCATCTTTTATTGTGCTTCTTTGAATGATTTGAGGGTATTTTATAAGTTCTTCTAGAGTTTGGTGTTTTTTTGAAAGCCTTGTAAAGGGGTGATCAGAACTAATGGAGAGTTTTAAGTCACATGTTCCAATTTCTTTAGTGTCTAGATCAAGATCGTTTTGAACATTTTCAAATATAGCAATATCTACATCTCCTCTTAAAAGCATCTTCTCTCCGCTTAAGATTTCTCTATGAAATATAAATTCAGTTGAAGGAAACTTTTTAATGAGATTTTTCATAACAGAGTTTATTTTTTTTGTTGGATAGATTGCTGAAGCACTTAATGAAAGCCTTACTTCAGTGCCTGAGGCTATTTTTAAAATATCACTTTTTAGCTCTTCTGATTTTTTTAAAAGAGGAAGAGCTTTAATTAAAAAAGCATCTGCTTTTTGTGTAAGCTTAATTCGATAAGAGCTTCGATCAAGTAGAATAAAGCCAAGCTGATCTTCTAGTTTATTAAGACTATAGCTTAATGCAGATTTTGCTTTGCCAAGAGATTCTGAAGCTGAGTTTAAACTGCCACTGTCTTTAACGGCTTTTAGGCTTTGAATTTGTTCTAGAGTGATCTGCATAAGGTTTATTTTGCCTCGTATTAAATGTTCTTAAATTAGAACATTAATTCTAGTATAATGTTCTTTTTTGTGTCAATTTAATGAGCTATATTATTTAGTATAAGTTTAACAATAAATGTTTAAGGAACAAATTTAACAAGAGAGGTATGATTATGAGGTTTATTACAGTTTTAACATTAGCGCTTTTTAGTTTTTCAAGTTTTGCAGCTGAAGTTGATAAGAGCGCAACAGAATTTAAGTGGACAGGCTCTAAAGTAAAGGGAAAGCATTACGGGAAAGTGCCTTTAAAAAGTTATAGTCTTGATGAGAAAAAAGCTAAAAAAGGAAAAGCAACAATTGAAGGCGGGGAGTTTGTTCTAGATTTAACAGCTTTTACTGTAGAGGATTTAAGTGGAAAGTGGGCTAAAAAATTCTTAACTCATATGAAGAGTGCTGATTTTTTTGAAGTGAGTAAATGGCCTACAGCAAAGATAAAAATTAATAAACTTGATGGTAAGAAAGCTTACGGAAAACTTACGATTAAAGATAAAACTCATGATGTTGTGATTCCGTATACTCAAAAAGGAAAAACTTATTCTGGAACTTTAGAGTTTGATAGAACTAAATATGGCATGATCTATGGTTCAGGAAACTTCTTTAAAAACTTAGGCGATAAGATGATTAGTAATGAAGTGAAGGTAGATTTTAAAGTAAGTCTTAAATAGTTAAATTAAAGAATTATTTAAAGATGGAGTATTGAAAGTTTAGTAATTAAGAAAATTAGACTAACTCCTTGGAGGTTTAAAATGAAGTATGAAATCACTAGAGCAAATGAAAGAGGAAGTGCTGATCACGGTTGGTTAAAGGCAAATCATTACTTTAGCTTTGGTGGTTATTATGACCCTTTAAAACTCTCTTTTGGAAAACTTAGAGTTATTAACGATGATTTAATAGCTCCAGGGATGGGTTTTGCAACCCACCCTCACCAAGATATGGAGATCATCACAGTACCTCTATCTGGAGCTGTTAAGCATAAAGACAGTGAAGGAAATGAAGGTGTTATAACAGCAGGTGAGGTACAAGTAATGTCTGCTGGAAGTGGTATCAGGCACTCTGAGTTTAATGCTTCTCATGATGAGGACTTAAGTTTATTTCAAATTTGGGTGGAGCCAAATAAGCTTGGTGTGAAGCCTAGATATGATCAACAAAAGTATGAGCTTAAATTAAATGAGTGGACTCAGCTTATTAGGCCTATTTCAATAAGTGATGAAAGTGGTATAGGCATCTATCAAGAAACTTATATGAGCATGATAAAAATGGGTTCTAATACTGTAGCTAAATACTCTTTAAAAAACCCTGAAAACGGAGTTTATGTACTTAATGTAGATAGTGAAATTAAGCTTAATGAGCTTTCTTTAAAAAAGAGAGACGCTATAGCTTTAGAGGATGTTGATGAGGTTTTAAGCCTTAAAGCAACTGATGAAACTAGGGTTTTAGTGATAGAGGTTTCTCTTAAGTAGACATTGGTCGAGACTTTGTAAAAGGTTTTATTTTTTTATAGAATATAGTTACTTATGACTTGGATTAAGTGTGCCGATTTTAAAGAATGAAGTTATTTATTCTAACTCTCTTTTTCATCCTTCAATTTAAGGTGCTTCAAGCTCAGGAACAAAAATTTGATCTGATTGAGTCGCAAAGAAGAAGCGCTAAGTATATTTATATGGAGGGAGTCCTTCCTGAGGTGACTTCGACTCAAGGTATAGCGATGTTAAGAAAACTTAGAGATGCTGTTGCTTCAGGATCCAATATTGTACTTGTTCTAAACATGGATGGGGGAGATGTAGAAACAGCTTACCTGATTAGAGATTTGATTAAGCGAAATCAGGAAAAAATTAGAACGGTATTGCCTAATGCATCAGTTTGCACTTCAGCATGTATTCCAATTTATACTGCTGATGAAAGTAGGTGTTCATCAGCTCAGTCAGTCTTTGGTTTTCATTCATGTAGAACAGAGGGTAAGCCATCTAAGGAAGCAACTGAAGAGTATATAAATAAATTAGTGCAAGATGGAGTTTCTCGTGAATGGGTAAACTCAAGCTTTAGAAATGGTAATGGTTTTAACGAGATTTTAAAAAGGTCACCAGAGCTAGTTGCCTCAGGAGTGACTAAAGAAAATTGTGAAAATATAGTTCCCCCTGCGGTAGTTCGTGAAATACAGCAAAAGAGATCTGGAATAGCAGGACGACGATGGGGTGCAGCTCCATGGAGTAGGTTGTTGCCAATTAGAGTTCGGCCGAGAGCCTCAGGCGTCTCAATTTTGGAAAGAGCAGATGATTTTTTAAATGAAAGAACACTTAGAATACAAGGGCCAATGTCCTTGCCGCCTGATTACAGTGAGGAAATACCTTCATCTGTTGAAATAATTGAATAGTACTTTACTAAAGAGTTCTTATGAGCTAATTTTTAGAAGAAATAGATACGTAAACGTGAATCTATTTTTATGTAAGTAAGTCATAAAAAAGATGTGAAAAAAGTCTGAGGCAAAAGAGTTAAACTAAAACTTTATGCCAGTATTTAAGAATTAAGTATTCAATATAGTGTTGAGGTTTCTGGGGACGCTGGAGGCATATTTAACCTCTTTTCTTGACTTGATATCAAATTTAAGGCCTTTAAAGCTATGGGATTTCAAAAGACACTTGCTAAAGTTGCTACATTTAAGGGCATAGGTTTGCACACAGGAAAAGAGGTAAATTTAAGCGTTTACCCAGCTCCTACAAACTCAGGATATCTCTTAAAAAGAAAAGACGTTGTGGATTCTGTTATGGTTCCCATGCTTGCTAATAAAGTGATGGCAACTTCAATGGCAACAACAGTTGGAGGGGAGGGTTTTACAGTTTCAACTGTTGAGCACTGCTTATCAGCTGCTTGTGCTCTTGAATTAGATAATTTAATTTTTGAAGTTGATGGGCCTGAATTTCCGATTATGGATGGAAGTGCCTCAGTGTTTTTTGAAGGTTTTGACTCTTCTGGAATACTTCAGCAGTCGGCTCCAAAAAACTATATAGTTGTAAAAGATAAGATATTTTTTGAAGAAGGAGATAAGTCTGCTGCCATTGAGCCTTATATGGGTTTTAAGGTGACAGCTGAGATTGATTTTGAGCACAGTTCAATTGGGCATCAGACAATGAGTCTTGAGATGAGTCCTTCAACATTTAAAAGAGAAATTTCTTTAGCGAGAACTTTTGGTTTTTTTAAAGACGCTGAAGCTTTAAAGGCAAGAGGGTTAGCTCTTGGTGGAAGCCTAGATAATGCGATTATACTAGATGATTCAGGGATCATGAACCCTGGTGGACTTAGAATGGAGCAAGAATTTGTAAGGCATAAGATACTTGATGCTGTGGGAGACTTAGCGACTTTAGGTCGGCCAATTAGAGGGCATTTGATTTTAAAGAAAGCTGGGCATGATCTTATGAACAAGCTTGTAAAAACGCTTGATGAGAAATCAAGTTCTTGGACAGAACAGAATTTAGTTTATTAATTAATTAGTTTATTTATTTTATTTTTTAAGAAAGGGTGTAAAGAAAATGATCATTGGAGTTCCTAAAGAAATTAAAATCAGTGAAAACAGAGTGGGTTTAACTGAAGCTGGTGTAAGACAACTTGTAAAAGAAGGGCATGAGGTCTTTGTAGAAGATAATGCTGGTCTTGGCTCACAGATCACCAATGAAGAGTATATCGCCTCTGGTGCTACCATCTTAAAAACAAAAGCTGAAGTTTATGATAAAGCTGAAATGATCGTAAAGGTAAAAGAGCCTCTTCCAGATGAGTATGGTCTTATGAAAGAAGGTCAAACAATTTATACATACCTTCATTTAGCTGCTGAGCCTGAGCTTACTAAAGCTCTTTGTGATAGAGGGGTAAAGGCTGTTGCTTATGAAACGATTGAAGATAAAAACGGTGGGCTTCCTCTACTTACTCCTATGAGTGCTGTTGCTGGAAGAATGGCAACACAAGTTGGAGCTTTTTATCTACAGCGTGATAAAGGTGGAAAAGGAATTTTACTTGGTGGAGTTTCTGGGGTGCACCCAGGTAAGGTCACTATTATAGGTGGTGGAGTTGTTGGTATTAACGCTGCTAAAATGGCAGTAGGGCTTGGAGCCGACGTGACTATTTTAGATGTGAGCCAAGCTCGTCTTGAATACTTAGATGATATTTTTCAAGGAAGATTAAGAACTCTTTATTCAAATATTTCAAACATTGAAGAATCTGTCGTTAACTCTGACCTTGTTGTTGGTGGGGTTTTAGTTGCAGGAAGAAAAGCACCAAAACTTGTTACAAAAGATATGATTGAGAAAATGTCTGATGGTTCTGTTGTTGTTGATGTAGCTGTAGATCAAGGTGGTTGTATTGAAACTTGTAAGCCAACTTCACATGTGGAGCCAACCTTTAACGTTGGTGGAGTGATTCACTACTGCGTTCCCAATATGCCAGGAGTGGTATCAAGAACTTCAACGTATGCTCTTACAAACGCTACTTTTAAGTATGCTTCAATGATTGCTAAAATGGGTATTGAGCAAGCTGTAAAAGCTGACCCACTTCTTGAAAAAGGTGTAAACGTTTATAATGGAAGTGTTTGCTATGAGCCTGTAGCTCAAGATTTAGGTCTTGATTATAAGCCTTTAAATCAAATGATGTAGAGAGCGTTGAGAAAAAAGTTAACCTCTAAATCGTATTTGATTTGAGGTGATTTATGAAAGAGGAATCCTGTTTATTTTTAGCAGCTAGCTTGTTGGCTGCTTTTTTTGATTTAAAAGGCATGCATTTTTAAAGTGACAGTTTTTGTCCCCCTTTGACAGGCTGAAATACGCTCTTGTGCTCATAGGTTCATTCTCAACCTTGAAATAGTGAGCATGGGTTTTGCTTAAGCATAGTATGAGATTTATAGTTTGTTTTTTAATACTATCTTTTTATACAAGTTCTAGTTTTGCTGAAGTATTGAGTTGCTCTAACTTATTGTTTAAAAGCTCTGCATATGAATCCAGGCATGTCTTTATAGAAAGCTTTTTAGAATCCGCACTCGCTACAGAAAGCCAAATCACTCAGGCGGTTTCTTTGATTGAGAAATTAAGTGAAGTAGACGTTGCTTTAACAATTATGCTTGTCGAAGCCTTAAAACAAGAAAATGTTCAGCGTGGGGCTTTAGGGTATGTTGAGTTTGGGGCTGAGATTGTAGAGAAAGTTCTTAGAGATTTTTCAAATAACGTGAATCTGGTAACTAGTAGGGGGCATTCTTTTGATGTTGGAAGTGCTCAAAACGCCGCGGCACTTATTATACTAGCTAGATATCCTCATGCTGGTTTGCCGTTTGTATTACTAAATGATCTTTATAGTATAACTCCAGTCTATAATATCTTCTTAAGGCTTGAAGGGCGAGTTCCAGAAACCTTACTTAAGTCCCTTGAGTTACTCCCAAACAATGCTGGAGATTTTTATGCAAAAATCTTAGATGCAAAAATCAGGGCTGAAGATAAAATCAGTCAAGGATTAAGAGAAAGTTATGTACTAAAAATTGATGAGCATGTGCTTGAAAGGCTTTTGTTTTTTAGTAAAAATTCAAGAACAAAAAATGATCAAGATATACGTAATATAGTAGATCCGATAGTTTTAAAGATTATCGCACCTGGGGTTGAGATTTAAGCATTTGTTTTAAATTTAACTTTAGTTCTCTTAAAAGAAATAAAATTTATGCCAAGACTTCATGTTAATTGTTGAGATAAGTTGATTACTATTAGTTATTTTTAAGTTTGATTTTTGTTTTTTTGAGTAGGTGAAGATAAGAGCGCTTTTATTTTGCATGTGCTTTGATACTTTAAAGCAGTTTTTGCTTTTATATATTACGATTTTTTCTTTGTTGATAAAGCATTTATCAAACTGCTTATCTCCTTTTTTTATAATAAGTCTGCTTCTGCGCTTTTCTATTTTAAAGAAGAGCTTGTCAGGATCGTTAAAGACCCTTGATGTTAATAAAATTAGGAAAAAGAGTAGGATTTTCTTATCCAAAATGGTTTTCCAAAGGTTTCAATAAATAAGAGTAGAAAGAAATAGAGGTAGCAAAAATGAATAAGGCTTTTAGGAGATTTGTTTTCTAGGTTATTGGTTAAGTTTAAAAAAATGGTGATATTTGAGAGAAAGTCTAAACTGCTCCACCAGATATTTATAACGATTAGTTCAAGGCTGTTTGAGAAAAGGCTTAAAAAACTTAAAGGCAGAAGAAAGAAAGCTGTTAA
>CALLAU010000034.1 GCA_938002015.1 uncultured Bdellovibrionales bacterium | reverse complement strand
AGAAATAGCAAGAAAGAAGCGAGAGGCTGCTAAGATTAGTAAAGCACTAAAGCAAGCCGAGAAGAGAAGAAGAAAAGAAAGCAAATCTCCAATCCCACCAGATAGAGAGTACGGTATAAAAATCATGCCTGTTAAAAATCCACCAGGGCAAAAAAAATCTAGACTAGATTCTGAAATTGTCTTTTAAACGTTTACAAGTTCTTCTTGAGTAAGACCTGTTGTGCTCTGAAGCCCTTTAAATAAAGTGTAAAGCATAAGTCCCATAAAAAGCATAAGAGGCACAGTGATCACGATCATTCCTTGCCAAGTCATTGCTGAGATTTGGCTATTAAGCTCAATGGCTTTTTGTTCTTTTGAAAGATCATTTGAGAGTGGTTTAAAAATATAAAGAGCTAATACAAAGTTTAAGATAGCACTAATAAAAAAAGATAAGCTAAAAAGATTGTTGGCTTTTTTAAAAACATTAAAGAGCTCTTTTTGAGTTCCTCTTTCTTCAACTTTAGACTTTATTAGATTCATCTTTAAAAGCCCACTATCTCCTAAGAATGTTTTAATAAAAGGTTTGTTCATTATAGATGAAGCGTAGCAAGCAATCCCTAAGATAAGCGGAAAAGCAGCTTCTTTAATTGCAAACCACATTCCTTCAAGCTGAGCTATAGCAAAAAAACCTGTAATAAGTGTGTTTACTAAACCTAAAATTGAGAAATAGTTTGTTCTTGAGTTTTTAAAGTAATCCCATAGTCCATAGCAAAGTGGAAATGCAAGAGCGACAACAAGAGCTAGAACGGCTTTGTTCTCACCTCCTGGGAAGTGCTCGGTTTTATTTAATATGGTCACAGGTATTATAATATTTGCGGCAATATTAATAAGAGGATTTTCTCTTTTTTGTTCTTTAATTTCGACTTTTTTTAGGCTTTCTTCCATTTCCAGAATAGGTTGTCATAGAGATGAGCCTGAGTCCAAACTAAATCTTTATTATTTGCATTAAATGGTTTAAACAAAAAGTTTTTGCCTGTTTTTTAAGAATGGAGTTGAATTTTATGAAGAGTTTTCGTCAATACGCTTCTAAAGAGGTGGCTGCTGATGCATCAAGGTTTTTTAAAATGGGCAAGGGAGAATATGCTGAAGGGGATGTTTTTTTAGGTATACGTAGTCCAGTAGTGAGAAAGTTTGCAAAGGAAAATGTCACTTTATCCTTACCAAAAGTAAAAACCCTTATAAAATCTAGGTTTCATGAGGAGAGGCTTTTGGGTCTTATAATTATTGTTAATAAATACAAGAAAGCGTGTGAGGAAGAAAAAGAAGAGCTTTATAAGCTTTATGTAGAGCACTTTAAATACATAAATAACTGGGACCTTATTGATGTTACCTGTCCTCATATTATCGGTGTGCACCTTATGAATAGAAAAAGAGATGTTCTCTATAAATGGGTCAGGAGTAAAGATCTCTGGATAAAAAGAATAGCTATGATGGTAAACTGGTGGTTTATAAGACAAGGAGACTTAAAAGAAGTCTTTAAGATGGCAAAAATTTTGCTAAATGATGAGCACGATCTCATACATAAGTCTGTAGGGTGGATGCTTAGAGAGGCATATAAAAAAGACTCAAAAGCAGCAGATGCTTTCTTAAAGAAGTATTATAAGAAAATGCCAAGAGTTATGCTTAGGTATGCTATTGAAAAACACCCTGAAAGCCTTAGAAAGGGCTACCTTTTAGGAAAAATCTAAACTAATCTCGCTTTTAAAAATAGCTTTAAATTGATAAAACCAAAAGGTTGGTTACAAATGCCAGAACTGCCAGAAGTTGAATCTATTAGAGCCCTTTTAGAAGGGGCTTTAAGTGGAGAAGAAATAGAGTCTTTAAAAAAGTCTAAAGAAAGCCTTAGAAAGCCCCTTTCTAAGTCTGTTTCTTACTTTAAAGGTAAAAAGCTTCACTCTTTTAAAAGGTGGGGGAAGAAGCTTTATATAGTCTTAGAAGGAGAGAAAAAAGACCTAAGTTCTTTAGAAGTCTCTTTAGGTATGTCAGGAGCTTTTAGGTTTCATGGACCAAATGAAGTAAAAAAAGAAAAGCATGACCACCTTGTTTTTAAGTTAAAGGGCGGCAATCAACTTATTTATAATGACCCAAGAAGGTTTGGTTGGGTTAAGTTTTTTAAAGAAACACCTCAGCAGCAAAGCTGGGATCCACTTCTCGGCTCAGGCAAGCAAAGAGAACTAGCTATAAAAGCTTTAAGGAAAACAGAGCGCTCACTTTATGCATTTTTAATGGATCAAACCTATATCACGGGCCTTGGAAACATTTATGTTCAAGAAGCTTTATTTCGATCAGGCCTTGACCCTAATCTTGCTGGCAAGAGGGTTAGTCTAAAAAGAGCTGATGACTTACTCTTAGAGTGCACGCTTATTTTAAAGGAGTCTGTAAAACTTGGAGGTTGTACTTTAAAAGATCATAAGCTCATAGATGGTTCAAGTGGTGGTTTTCAGCATAAATTAATGGTTTATGGTAAGAAAAAAGGGGAGCCATGTCTAAAATGCGGTGCTAAGCTTGTACATCAAAAACAACCTCGAACATTAACATGGTGTAGAAAGTGTCAAAAAAGAAAGTAAGTTTAAATTCTCATTCTAACGCTCAAATTTATTTCCCGATTTTTTTAGCCTGCTTATCTCTTTTTGCTTTAGGCTGGATGGATAATGCAAGAGGACCGTTCTTTCCTTTGCTCTTAGAAGCTACAAACTCAAGTGCTTCTCAAGGCTCCTTCTTTTTTGCTTTAACATCTTTTATCGCAATTATCTCTTCAGCTGTTTCAGGAGTAGTTCTATCTCGCTACGGAATTAGAACGCTTATGACAGTTGGAGCTTTTTTGATGACTATTTGTCCTATCGGTTTAGCTCTGTATCCGAGTCTTAATGGAGCTTTGCTAACGGCTTTTATTTTTGGTTGCAGCTTTGGTTTTATAACAGTGGGCCAGAATGTCTTAGTAGGAACTTTTGCTCCAGAGCATTTAAAGAGAAAACTTTTTGCACTTCTTCATTGTTTTTATGCTCTTGCAGCTTTAAGCGCGCCACTTAGTGTACTTTTCTTAAAGTCTCAGGTTTCTTGGAATTTTATCCTAGCTGGTCTTATTATTTTTACACTGCCTCTTTTCTTATTGAGTTTTTTCTTAAAAGAAAAAGAGCCAGAAAAAGAAAAAGATAAAACAAAGGAAGAGAGAATAAGTTTAGAAGAGTCTTTAAAAATACCAAGTATACTTCACCCTGATGTTTTTATATGGCTTCTCTTTTTATCTTTTTACATCTCATCAGAACTTATGCTTGCAACAAGGCTAGTTGTTTTGATGCAGGATTTTGGATATGAATATTCTTTTGCCTCAGGCATGCTTACTCTCTTTTTCTCTTCAATGCTTGCTATTAGGCTCTTATTCTTTTTAGTGAACATTCCTTTTAAAGAGATCTCTATTTTAAAGTTTTGCACGCTCTTAGCAGCTATTTTATTTGCTTTTGGTTATCTTGTGTGGCCGCCAGCACTTTTTTTAATAGGTTTTTGTATGGGGCCTGTCTTTCCAACAGTAATGGAGGTTTTATCAAAAAGATGGCCTATGAGGTTTGATGTTCTCGTTGCAAGAGTTATTACAATCTCATCTCTTTTTGTTGTCGCTAACCATTTGTTAGTTGGTAAGGGAACAGACTTGTTCGGAGTTAGAACAAGTCTTTATGTTGTCCCGTTATTTTTACTTCTTTCTTTTTTAAGTCTCTACTTACCTAAGAAAAAAGCTTAGTAATCGTCAAAATTATGTCTGCTGCGTCAAAAACCTACTGTATGTTGTAGTTTTTTTGACGAGTTTTTTGATCACATGAAGGGCAAAAAGCTTCTTCAGTAAGAGAGTTATCTTCTTCTTTTAAGGCTTTTATTTCAAGCTCATGGCCGCAAAGACAACAGTGGTTCTGGTGTGTGTAGAATCTGTGATGTTCAGGATCGTTAGAATCTAGAACGAAGTTGTTCTGGTCTAGCTGGTGGTAAATCTTCATAGTTAACTCCTAGTGTTAGTCCTTGGTCGGCCTTATGCAGTGACTCTTATTATTTCTATGCAAGTGCTGTTCACAGGCAAAAGTCTTGGGGTATAGTGGCTAGGTATGAACTTAATTTTTAGATTTATAGGCTTAGTAATCGCTCTTTTAACTTTTAAGAAGAAAAGAATTACTGAGCCGACACATACTTATGAATATAATACGCTTGTTTATCCAACAGACCTAGACCTTCAAATGCATATGAATAATGGTCGCTACCTTTCCATCATGGACATTGGAAGAACAGAGCTTTTAGTTAGATCGGGCCTTTTTAAGGCCTGTAAAACAAATGGCTGGATTCCTGTGGTAGCAGGTATTAAGATCAAGTACAGAAAACAGTTTTTTCTCTTTAAAAAGTTTTGTTTAAAAACACGAACAGTAAGTTGGGATGAGAAGTGGTTTTTTATGGAGCAACAGTTTGAAAGAAAGGGGAGTGTCAGGTGTGAGGCTCTTGTTCGAGGTTGTTTTATAAAAAGAAAAACAGGCAAGCCTGTTCCAACAAGAGAGCTTTTTAAAATCATGGGATATGATTTTGATAAAGAAAAAAGACTTATTGAACCAGAAGATTTAAGAGGCTTTTAAAGAAAGAAAAAAAGGTAGAGGTGCGAAGTAGATGAGAGTTTTTATATATTTTTTATTGTTCTTAAGTTTTAGTTTTGTATCAAAAGCTCAAAATATTGAATTAGATGTTGAAAAATACACATTAAAAAACGGTTTAAGAGTTGTCTTACATGTTGATAAATCAATTCCCCTTTATTCCTATCACCAGTGGTACCTTGTTGGATCAAGAGATGAGCTTCCTCTTCAAACAGGTTTAGCACATTTTTTTGAACACCTTATGTTTAAAGGAACTACTAACTTTTCTGAAGGTGAGTTTGATAAGGTTATTGAGGAAAATGGTGGTAGAAACAATGCTTTTACAACTAGGGAATACACGGGGTATTATGCTAATATGCCAACAGGGTCTCTTGAAGAACTTATAAGACTTGAAGCTGATCGAATGATTAATCTTAATATCACAGAAAAAAATGTTAAGAGTGAAAGAGAAGTTGTTAAAGAAGAAAGAAGGATGAGAGTTGAAAATAGTCCATTTGGTTTGGCTTTAGAGGCTCTTTTTTCTAACTCTTATTCTAGAAGTTCTTACAGATGGCCAGTGATTGGGTATATGAGGCACTTAGAAAATGCTTCTTTAAAAGACTTTAGAGATTTTTATAAAAAGTACTACTCTCCAAATAACTCTGTTATTGTGATTGCAGGAAACTTTAACCCTAAAAAAGCAAAGAGATGGATTAAAAAGTACTTCTCAAAAATAAAGCCTCAAGAGATCAATAGAAAAGAATATATAAAAGAAACTTGGTCTAGAGGAAGTGATGTAAAAATTAAGAAGCCTTTTGGAAGCTCTACTCTTGCCGTCTCTACAAAAGGAGCTTCCATAAACTCAAATGAAGCTTTTGCTCTAGACCTTATTTCTCACATTTTAACTTCGGGGACAGCGAGTAGGCTTTATATTGATTTAGTTGATAAAAAGAAATTGGCTTTAAGTATTGATTCTTGGAACTTTACTCCTAAAGGAGAAGGCTTATTAATGCTCTTTGCTTCAATGGCTCCAGGAGCTTCTGTAAGTAGAGTAAAAACAGCTATAGAGTATCAGCTGGCTCAAACAGGTAAAAAAGGTGTGAGTATTGATGAGCTTAATAGAGCAAAAAAAGCAGTTAATCTTAGCAATATCAATCAACTTAAAACAATTAGTGGTAAGGCTAGAGGCTTAGCTGTTAATGAGATTTTATTTGGTGATTATAAAAGACTTTTTACTGACGTTAGTAAGTATCAAAACTTAGAGCTTGAATATGTTAACTCAGTTGCACGAAAATATTTACTTAATCCAAAACTTAACTTTGTAGAGGTAGGTCCATGAAGAATTCAATAATTTTATTATCAGCTCTTTTTTGCTTAGTAAGCTGTCAGTCATCTGAAAAAAGGCTGATGAAAAAAATTGCAATACCAAAACAGGTTTATGGAAGCGGGGTTGAATTTATTCCCTTAAGAGATAACTCCCTGCCTTATACAAGAGTTTATCTGTGGTCTTCTTATGGGGTAGCTCATGAGTCAGAAAAAAAACAGGGGGCCTTAAACCTTGTCACTCAGCTTTTTTCTGAAGGCTCTAAGAAAAAGTCTAAAGAAGAAATTGCAAAAGAATTTGCAGCTATAGGGGCAAACTTATCGATCACTCCAGGCGCAGAGCAAACCCTTTTTACTGCAGAGAGTTTAACAGCAGATTCTTTTAAACTTGCTAAGCTCTTTGCTGAAGTTGTTTTAAATCCTGATATGTCCAATAAATCGATTTTAAATATTAAAAAGAAAACGATCTCTAAAATCAAAAAAATTCAGGATGATCCACAAACAATGGCAGCTAAGGCTTTTAAGCAGACAATGTATAAAAATCACCCTTATAGCTACTCAAGTCTTGGATTAGAGAAAAGAATAGGCTTACTAAGAAGAGCTGAGCTTCAAGACACCTTAAAAGATCTTTTAACGCCTTCAAGATTAAAAGTGATTTTAGTAGGAAACTGGACACCTGATGCTGAAGCACACTTAATGCAGACTTTTTCTGAACTTGATAAGTCTTTTGCTGAAGAGCCTGCTGTACTTGCACCTGCAAACATAAGAGCTCAAACTTTATTTTTCCATAAGTCTGGCATCAAGCAAGCAAACATAAATATGGGGATTAACTCGATTGCAAGGTCTCATAAGGATTACTACGCTTTAAGAGCGGGACTTTTTATTCTTGGGGGTTCTTTTAAGAGTAGGCTAAATGAAGAGCTAAGGGTGAGTAGAGGGCTTACTTACGGGGTGAGTGCTTATCTTAGTGCTAATAAAAAAGGTGGGCTTATAACTATAAGTGGTGCAACAAGGCATGAGAAAATTGATGAGTTTATTGTAGAGGCTAAGAAAATACTTAAGAAAACTGCTAATGAAGGAATCACTGAAGAAGAACTAAAAAAAGCAAAAGTTTATTTTAAGAGCCAATTTCCAGCAAGTATAGAAACAAAAGAAAAGCTTGTAGGCCAGTTTCTCTCTCTTGAAGCTCGTGGTTTAAGTGGCGAAAAGGTTTTTGAATTTATTGATGAAATCGATGCTTTAACGCTAGACCAAGTGAATAAGGCTTTAAAAGAGCATTTTTCTTTTGATCACCTAAATATTGTGATTTATGGAGACACGAATAAAGCTAGATCACACATGAAAAAAACAAAGTATAAGAAAAAGTATGTTTCTTCTTTAAAGATATAAATAACAAAAAAAGCTCATAATTTTTTTAAATTATTGAGCTTTTAAATTTATGAGCCATTAATCAGCTGAGGGCTACTTAAAAAAAGAGCAGCAAATATCTATAAAAAACTTTGATGCTTTGAAAAGAGTGCTTTTCACAGGATCTTCAGTCACAAAAGCGAGCTTTTCTAACTAAAATATAAAGTACCCTATTCGTCAAGAATACATATTGAATCTGATTAAAGTTAGATTTCAAACAAGTGTTAAAAATTCAAACCTTCAGCATTGTAGATTCTATCTCTATCATGGCTGTCTGGAATCACTAGATTTGTGGAGTCTTTCAGTCTATCTAAGTACAATGTGCCGCGAACATTAAAAATCCGCAAACCATCAGCTGCTATATGCCTAAGGTTAGAAAGGAAAAGGTCTCGAGCAATGTCCTCAGGCAGCATCAAGCCTCGAGTATCAGTAAGTGACTCAAGACCAAGACTTCCTCCAATTTTTTTTGGTAGTACAATATTATCTGAAGATTCAATCATGCCTAGAGAAACGTTTCCGCTAACATGTTCGGGAAAAATAACTTGATCAGTAATCTTATCAGAGCTTTTAGCATTCAGGTTATTTAAGTCTCCATAAAAATACTTTACGCGAGGTCCAAACTCATTCCATCCTGTTACTCCGATTTCATTTTGTGAAAAGCCTGTCAATCTACTCAGGTCTGCAATTATATCTCGTTGTGTAATAATAAATTCCAATTTATTTTTATAAATCTTAAGGCGAGTATCTACGATTTGATTGAAATCTTTGTCTAGCATATAAATAAATAGTAGTTCGTCATAGCTGAGCTCCTCAGCATTTAGCCGCTTTTTTTCAATACGCTCCATTGTATTTTTGTAATCAGTCTCGGCTGAAACAGTCAAAAAACTATGACATTTTAACCCTGCCATAGCGGGTGATCTCACCAAAAAACTTATTAAAATTAGTAATATTAATTTCACCGGCCACTCCTTAGCTCAAACATCAGTTATTTAAAGGCAAGTACCATGCTCAAAAAAATAATGCTAAGAACGAATCTATGCACAGAAGGGCATATTAGAACTGTCTAAAGGGGTGCAAAAATTGTCACCTTAAAAGCGTAAAAAAACTTAGTTTTTGAGCGACACCAAATATCCATACGCATAGATATTTGAGTCTATTATCACTTTTTAACTTTTAAATTAGAGTTATAAAAAAATTGTCGGGTTGGTTTTATTATCTGCTTTTTTGAAAGATATAAAGCCCAACTCCTGCAAGAAGAAGTAAGAGAAGGCCTACAGCTCCACGCTTACCAAGCATTCCAATTAGCCCTCTACTTTTCTTATTTTCATCAGAGAATTCACCAAACATACCCTCAGGCATGTTATCTCCCATATCAAAAATATCGTGCTTCTTAGAACGGATCTTTCCACTTCCTGAAAGTTTCCCTGATAAGATATCATCAGATGCTATGATTTTTAAACTCTTAATAGCTCTTATAAAATCATTACTGTATTTTGTGTAATGATCTTTATGAGCTGAGAAGGTGACTAGTATACCTATTGAGCCTTTAACTGTTGCTAAGTATCTTGAGTAATAACTTTGAACTTCACTTCCTAAGTGAATCCCGTCAATCCAGTCAGTGCCATTTATTTTTCTTTTTCTAACGGCTTTAACTTTTGAGCTGTATTTAGCTCCTTTAAAGTTAGTCATACTTCTTTCGGCTTTTAAGTGCGCTTCATAGTTTTCTATAGTGTCTTGAGCGCCTTTTTTCTTAGCTGTAAGAATGATAATAGCCTCTTTTGCTTTTTTACTAAAAGCATTAATACAAGTGTGTTCAAAACCTTCTTGCTTACACTTCCAGTTAGTAGGAAGTTCAAAGCTTACATATGAATTTTTAAATAGTTTTGCTTGAGCTGAGACGCCAGAAAAAGCAGTAAAGAGAATTAAAGTAGCAGCTAAAAATTTCATTTTAATCAACCTTTGTTGTTTTTCTTATTATGTCAAAAACAAAGGTTGAGGGAAAGCTTAAGTACTGAAATTTATTAGTTAATTAGTCTAGCTACCAGGAGATCAAGTGCTTTTTCTACATTTACTACGCCTGATGATTTAATGACTCCTTCAAGTTCTGGCCTTAGATCCACTGAATCTATCATCATCTGATTTACTTCAGGAGCACTAAGATTCCCATCTTCTCCTCTTAAAAGAGCCACCATTCCAGCTACTATTGGAGCGGCCATTGATGTTCCCATAGTGTCTTGTGTGAGAATTCCACTAGGGTTAGAGATGTAGGCAGAGGTAACAAGCTCATTTACTGGCTTTCTTGTTTTAATATCAAAGTCCATTCCGCCAAAAGCAAGAACATCAACTGATTTTACTCCATAATTAGAGTAGTAAGTCATATCCCCACGTAAATCAGATGAGCCCACTGTGAGTATATTATTAAAAGCTAACGATGCGGGATAAATTGGATTTGAGTCAATGTTTGCAGAAAGACCAGTTTCAGGATCTCCATTACCAGAGGCTGCAACAATGATCACATCTCTTTTTTCAGCTTCTGCATAAACACTTAATAAAATATTAACTAGGTTTGGAGATATGCCCGGCCCACCTAAAGACATATTTACCACATCAGCTCCATTAAGTATGGCATAAACAAGACCTGATAATATAGTTCCAGTATCAGAGAAGCCAAGGCCATGCATAACCTTTACAGGCATAATCTTAGCGTTTGTTGCAATTCCAACAATATCACCAGCTATTAGACCGGCTACATGTGAGCCATGTCCGCCATCATCCATTGGATAGGGATCATCATTTACAAAGTCATATCCAATAATATCATCAACTCTTTGATTCCCATCTGTATCAGTTCCATCTTTTGTTTCATTAGGGTTTTGCCAAATTTTTCCAGCAAGTAAAGGACTGTTGTAGTTTACACCTGAATCTAAAACGGCAACGACTACACCTTTGCCTTTTCTTGATCTTTCTCTAGCAGCAGGAACTCCCATAAGCTCTCTTTGTGCAAGAGGTGTGTTTTTTAACATAGCCATAGATAAAGAGTTAAAAGGATTTAGACTTTCTTCAGTGTTGTCTTGGTTATTAAATTCAGGGTTTGCGGTAACAGGTAGTGGTATTCTTTGGATATTGCAGTTTATGCCTTGTCTAGAGAATAAGTTAATTTCATAAACCCCTGCCATGTCAAAACCAACTTCAATCTCTTGGCTTAAGATAAGCTTTGTTTTAATAAGTGAGCCTTTTGGTGCTACAACTGCCCAGGCAGTTTGAAAACTTTCTCCATTTGCAGCTTTAGAGTTTCTACTTGTTAATAAAAGTTTATCGTTTTTAGTTAAAAATCTTGGAGTGTTAACTTCATCAACTATATTAATTTTTGGTTGAAGAGCTAAAGGGTTATGAACACAGCCTTGTAAGGAAAAGCTTTCTTCTGTCTCTTCATTTGAAAAACTTTTAATTAAGTTACTATCACTAACAGTGTTTTTTTTATGATTGCTTTTAACAAAAGTATTTTTTGAAACGAGTGCATCTGGAAAAGCAGCTTTAACTTCTTCCACACTTACATCCATTACTTCAGTAAAGGGGAGAATTTTTGATTTTGTTATGGGTTTTGTATTTGTAAACTTAGTGCTTACTTCATCTTGGTGGAGGTTTATGATGACCCCAAGGTCAGATTCTTTAAGTGGAGCCGTTCTTCCGTTTTGCTCACTACATGCAGTTGTTAGAAAAATTACAGATATTGACAACAACAAAAGCTTCATGCTTTTTACCCCCTTTAAATATCCCAGACTTAGATCTAGTAATTTTTATAATTTATGTCATCGAAAGAAACTTTTACATGGCATATAACTAGGTCTTATATTCATAAAACAATGTAATATTAAGCACTTATGTTAATAATGAAAAAATATGCACTGAAAGCAGGATGAATAATTGTTTCTTATACCGTAATGCACTATAAAAAGTCCTTATGACCTGTTAAGGAGGTTTTATGAATCTGCAACAACTTTCAACATTTTGTATGGTAGTAGGCGAAGGCAGTATGACAGCAGCTGCAGAAAAGCTTTTTCTAACTCAGCCAGCTGTAAGTCAACAAATTAGAAATTTAGAAGATGAGATAGGTTGTGAGCTCCTTGTTAGAGGAGTGAGAAACGTTAAACCAACTCTTCAAGGCCAACTTCTTTTTGATTACGCAAGAAGAATCCTCCACCTTACTCAACAGGCTCAAGTTGCACTTCAAGCTATGTCTACAGAGCTTGTTGGAGATATAAGACTTGGAACTTTAAACTCTGTTGGCCTTTATCTCTTGAGTCCAATCATTGGTCTTTTTCTAAAGCACAACTCAAAACTAAACTTTAAACTTAACTATGGTTCAACACCTCAGCTTATAGATGAGTTAAAAAATGATGAAATTGATATGGCGATTTTACCTGAGCCCCATCAAGCTGAATATAAGCAGTTTTTTGAAAGTTATGGGTCAAAATTTTTACTTAATGATGAGATGTGGTTAGTGGGTTCTGGAAGAGATGCCTCTCTTCCTCAGAACATAGATTTAAAAGAATTCTCAACTCGCCCGGTAGTTTTCTTTACAGATAAATACTTAGGTTTTCAAAAGCAAATTGATCAAAAGCTTGAGCAGTTAGAAATGCAGGTTCACCCAGTATTTCAAAGCGATAATGTTGGTACGCTAAAAAGAGTTATTGAGTCAGGTCTTGGCTGGGGGTTCTTACCATCTCACTCTATTCAAAAACAAGTACGAGCTGGAAGACTAACAAGAGTTATGGTCAATGATATTAAGTTCTCTACCTCTATTAATATGTATTATAAAAATGACCCTTCTCTTAATGAGATCGTTGAAGTTCTCTTTAGAGCCCTTAGGCAGCAGGCTTTAGCCTAGAACTACTTAAATTTAAGCTCAATAAAATGTAGTATTTTAGCATGCTATTTTTTTAAAAGGGGTTTAAATAAATGATAAAATCATATGTTGTTCTTTTTTCAACCTTCTTATCTTTAACGGCTTGTGTTTATGGGCCTAAGTTAAAAAATAAAACAGCTTATCTAAACGGTAAGAATTATAAAAACACAGGGTTACCTGTAGCTGTAACAAAAAGAAGAAAGAGTAAAATCACAGGAATTGTGTTTTACAAACTAGCTGACAGCATTAATTTTAATTATAGCAGTGCTTATAAAGTTGTTTTAAAAAATAGAGCAAACCAAGTGATTGATGAGTATGTTCTTGATAGAAAAGGGGAGTTTAATTTTACGGGATTTCTTCCAAATGGTGATTACTTACTTGAAGTTACTAAAGGAGAGGAAACCGCAAAACTTAAAAGAATAAAACTCACGGGTTACATGGCTGGACCAATAGAGATAATGCTTTAGTGGTAATAGTTAAAAAATAAATTTACTCCACTGATCAGCAGTTGCAAGCAGCCCAAACAAAACGATCATTAAACCCCCTAGAGTTCTTATTGTGGAATCATGCAAAGTCTTAATTTCTGATCTTAGATCGATGATCTCTGTTTTTAACTCAACCCTTAGATCGGCCATGTCCTGCTTTAATTCAGTTTTCAGATCGGCTATGTCCTGCTTTAATTCAGTTTTCAGATTGGCCATGTCCTGCTTTAATTCAACCCTTAGATCGGCTATGTCTTGCTTTAATTCAGTTCTCACCTCTGTAATTTCTTGCTTAAGTTCAGTTCTCAACTCTGCAGTTTCTTGCTTAAGTTCAGTGGCGGCAATTTTTATTTCACCCTTTACAAGGATAATATCCTCTTTTCTTGCAACGTTATCCATTATAGCTCCATAAATAACCCTTAAATGCCTCTCTGCATCTTTACGGCTTAATCCTGTACTTTCTAATATTTTAGCATACTCAAACTCGTTTCGCATTTTTCAAAGCTCCTTATTCACACATGAGGCTTAATGCAAGCTTTGATGTAAGCTCAGCTTTGTTTAAATTAGGTTTCAGGTCTAAAGGCGTTCAGGTTTCGTCTAAAGAAAATGATATAAATCACGAGAGTTTGTCAGTTTGAAATGACATTTTGTGGCTCTTAGGCTTGTACCTTATACAGATTTAATTCGCCTTTGTATGAGGTAAATAACCTTATTAAAAATTTTCATAAAGTCTTTTTAGTTAAAGATTGCTGTTTAAAAAAAAGATTTTTTAAAGCTTAAGTCCTTTTAATGCTGCAAAGGGATTATTTTTATCATCATTAAATTTTTTATTGCTTCGATTTTGAGAAGATTTAGAATTTTGATGACCTTGATTTCCGCCTTGTTTGCCGGCAACCTTTGTTTTCCCATCTTCTGATTTTAATGATAAGGCAATCCTCTTTCTAGAAACATCAACTTCAATAACTCTAGCTTTTACTTCTTGTCCCACCTTTAAAACTGTTAAAGGGTTTTCAACAAAAGTGTCTGACATTTGAGAGATATGAATAAGACCATTTTCTTTTAGACCAATATCAACAAAAGCTCCAAATTGAGTGATGTTTGTGACAATACCTGGATAGTACTGACCTTCTTTTAAGTCAGTTATGGAGTCAGCATCGTTTCTGTACTCAAAAGGTTTAAACTCAGTTCTTGGATCCTGGCTTGGGGCTTTTAAGCATTTAATGATATCATCAAAGGTAAACTTACCAATTTTCTCTTTTAAGGCCTTATCTTTTTCTAAAGTCTTAATAGACTCCATGTTTTTTGGAAGGTCTTTTAGGTCAATTTTTTGTTCCTTACACCAAGTTTGTAAAATAGGATAAGCCTCAGGGTGAATAAAAGTAGCATCAAGAGGGTTTTCTCCGCCATAAATTCTTAAAAAACCTGCTGATTGTTCAAAAGTTTTTTCACTAAATCTAGAAACTTTTAAAAGCTCCTCTCTTGATTTAAAGCCACCAGTTTTTTCTCTTTGTTTTACAATATTCTTTGCTAAGCCTGGGCCTACACCAGATATAAAAGAAAGAAGAGGAGCACTTGCCGTATTTAAATCAACACCAACATGGTTTACACAACCTTCAACAACTAGTTCTAAAGATTTTTTTAGTTTTACAGGGTTAACATCGTGTTGATACTGGCCTACACCAATAGACTTTGGGTCAATCTTTACTAACTCACCAAGAGGGTCTTGAAAGCGTCTAGCGATACTTACGGCTCCTCTTACAGTGACATCTTTATCTGGAAACTCTTCTCTTGCAATAGCACTTGCTGAGTAAATACTAGCACCATCCTCGTTAACCAGAACAGCTTTAACTTTTCCACTTTTAATTTCAGGGATATTTTTTTGTAAGAAATCTAGAGTTTCTCTACCATAAGTTCCGTTTCCTACAGCCACAAAGGTAATATTAAACTTCTTTAAGATAGCATCCACCATAGTTGCCGAACCTGAATGATCGTTTTTAGGAGGGTGAGGGTAGATAACACAATCAAAGTTATAGTTTCCATTTTTATCAATAGCGACAACTTTACAGCCTGTTCTTACTCCAGGGTCTATACCTAATATGGCTTGCTGGCCAATATAAGGTTGAAGAAGAAGGTTCTTTAAGTTTTCTCCAAAGACTTTAATTGCTGCCTCATCACTAAGTGTTTTTAATTCATTTTTAATTTCAAGGTTTAAGCTTGTATTAATGTATACTGAAAAAGCTCTAGAAATACATTTTTCAATGACCTCTTTACAACCAAGTCCATCAATTTCAGAGAAAAGTTTTTTTCTAATAATTCCGTTAGCGTAGTCTTTATCAAATGAAATTTCAGCAGAAAGAACTTTCTCTAAAACCCCTCTTCTAATGGCAAGGTATCTATAGCTATTCTTTGGTAGTTTTATATCAGAAATCTTTTGTTCAAACTCAAAGTAATCCTTATATTTTTGATGAGTCTCAATTTTTTCAAAATCTTTTCTTGTGCTAGATTTTAAAACAGCATCTTTCCAGAACAGATCTCTAAACTGATCCTTTAACTCTCCATTATGAGAAATTTCTTCAATAATAATGTCACATGCTCCATCAAGGGCTTGCGCAAAAGTTTCAATTTTTTTCTCTTTATTAATAAAGTTTTTCCCATTTTTGTTTTCAACTTCTTTAATGTTACTTTTAGTTGTTTTTAAAATTTCAGCTAGAGGTTTTAAGCCTTGATCAATAGCTTTTTGAGCCTTAGTTTTTTGTTTGTTTTTATATGGAGCATAGAGGTCTTCAAGTTTGTTTAAAGAATCAGCCTGTAAAATGAGTTTTTCTAAAGCAGGAGTGAGCTTTTCTTGTTTTTTTATAGAATCAAGAATGAACTCTCGTCTTGTTTCTTGAGCGATGACATTATTATAACAATCAAGGATTTCAATTAAAGCAACATCTTCTAGGCCTCCAGTTGCTTCTTTTCTATATCTTGAAACAAAAGGTATGGTTCCTTTTTCAACAACGAGAAGTTGTAAAGCACTTTTAATTTGATTTGGTTGATGACTCAACTTTTTAACGGTTTGATTAAGGGCAAGAGGGTTTATTAAGGTAGTTTCAGACACGAAAAAAAATCCTTTATTTTTGTTTAGTTAGGTATTCACAAATTTTATGAAAGTAAGCCCTAGAGTTCAAGATCAGAGCGGCATATAAAGGTGTAAAGATAAATTAAAAATGCTTAAATATTGTAAACATTAAAAGAAGAAGGGGTTTTTAATGCCAAGGCGAGATGAGGCAACTCGCGCTATTTCTGCAGCTGTTTCTTCTAAAGCTCTATCAGTGACATTTATAACAGGCCAGCGTTTGTTTTTTGAAAACAAGCTTTCAGCATACTCTATTTCTTTATTAATATGAGAAAGACTGGCATAGCTACCACCGGGGTCTTGTCCAAACTTCTCTAACCTTTTCTTTCTAATTCTTCTTAAAGCGTCAATTTCAATGATAAGCCCTATAACTTTTTTTTGATCTACTTTAAAAAGCTCTTCAGGAATAGGTTGATCTAAGACTAAGGGTATATTTGCAACCTTTAAGCCCTTATGGCTTAAAAAAATTGAAAGCGGGGTTTTGCTCGTTCTACTAATGCCTACTAGTATAATATCAGCTTTATCAAGTCCTTCTAGACACTTTCCATCATCATATTTAACAGTAAATTCAATAGCAGCAATTCTTTGAAAATATTTTTCATCAACTGTTCTTAAAGAACCTGCTGTTTCACTAGGCCTATTAATTTCTCTTCCAAAAAAAGACTCTAAGTTTTCTAAAAGAGGTCCTAGTAAATCAATAGACTGAAGGTCTCTCTTTTTAGATTCACTTTTTATAAGGTCTCTTAAGTTTGGAGAAACAACTGTATGAACTAAGATTCCATTTTGAATGGGGAGGTGATCAAGTATAGATAAAAGCTGTTCTTTATTTCTAACGTTTTTATATCTAAAAAACTTTAAGTGTGGGTCTTTAAATTGAATGAGTGCTGCTTTAAGCATAAGAGCAGCTGTTTCACCAGTTCCATCTGATAAAACATAAATTGCTTTAGGAGAGTCTAGTTGAGTTTGATCCATTCAACCTCGCCACCTTCAATGGAGTTAAACTCTGTATTCCAAATGTCAAAGCACTGGATTTTAGGGTCTCCTAAGCGGTATGAAGTTTTTGAATACGCATCAATGACTTCTGTGCTATTAGACCAATTACAGTTTTTAACAATAAGTCCATAATTTGCTACAAAACCCTCAGGTAGCTTAAAGAGCATATAGTTTAAATCAACCTCAGGAAGCTTATCTAATGGAAGCTTGTTTTCTTCAACTATTTTACTCAGCTCAGAGTTCCAAGTTTTAGGTTTTTCAAAAAAAAGGCGAGAAATCTGAAGTCTAAGAGCCCAGTCTAATTCATTTGCAATGTGATGAGTTTTAAGAGGTGGTATCCATAAAACAGTTGGGTTTTGATCATCATGATTCTCTATTTTTTCTGTTAAAAAAAGTGATTCACACTGCTTTAAAGTTCTCATTCTTCTTCCTTAACCCCTTGAGTTTTAGCTAGAGCATCTAAAACTCCGTTTAAAAACGATATAGATTCAAGTGTTGAAAACCTTTTACCTAATGTAATGGCCTCATGTATTGCTACTTGGTGAGGTGTGTTTAAAAACATAATTTCAGCAGTAGCAATTCTTAAAATATTTTTATCAGTTAGAGAAACTCGTTCAATAGACCAGTTTTGAAGGTGAGATTTAAAAGTTTCGTCAATCACAGACTTCTTTTCATATACACAATCAATGATTTCTGTAGCAGCTTCCCATGCTCCATCACTTGCTTTAAAAGAGCTTTTAAACAGGTCAACTTTTTGGTCTATGTTGCTAGAACTGTCATTAAATTCTTGGCAAAATAAGAATTTAAGGCAAATCTCACGACCTTCTTTTTTTTCTAGCACATCAGGCACAAAAGGCTCCTCTACACAAATTACTCAATATACTAATATAACTAGGAGGCGTAGAAATTCAACAAAAATAAGGTCTTTAAGCTCTTCTTTAAAGAGTGGATTAGATTCTAGATTCCTCAAGAGATTCAAAGAACTCATTTACTTCTCTAAAGGTCATATAAACACTGGCAAATCGTACATAGGCTACTTCATCAAGCTTCTTAAGCTCTGCCATAATAAACTTACCAATAAGGTCACTATTAACCTCTTGCTCGCCTCTTCGAGAAACCCTATCAATGAGTCTTTCAACAATATCTTCAATTTGAGCTCTTCCAACTGGACGTTTTTGACAAGCTGCCTGAATACCGTGATCAATTTTTTCTCTAGAAAAAGGCTCTCTTCTTCCATCTTTTTTAACAACCATAGGAAGTTCTAAAAGAATAGATTCTTCAGTGAAAAACCTGAACTCACATTTAGGGCATATCCTTTTTCTTTTCACAGCGTTAGACTGGTCAAGTGGTCTTGAATCGACAACTCTTGTAGATTTAGCACTGCATTTTGGACATTTCACTTTAAGTGTTTTCCCTTACTCTCTTTTTAACTATGACAAATGTATTGTTTTGAAGACTGGAAACTAGACTTAGTTTTGTATTTTTTCAAGCCTATATATTTAACAGTTTCTCTTTAGACCATCATCTCGTAGCTAAAGTCTTCTTTTCTTGAAATAATGAAAGTTCATGAGGCAAAGAGTAAAAAACATAAAGTTCTTGACCAAACTCATTTGTAGTTTGGTGTTTGTTTCTTCGGCATTAGCTGAGGAAACAGGGTATAAAGAAGCTATGGAATACTTTAAACATCGCAAAGTTGCTAGTGAGAAAAGTAAAACCAAAGGTCTTTTTAAAAAAAGAAGAAAACAAAACAAGTTTAGTAAAGATGCTCTAAGCTTTGGCCTTACTTACGGGGATGTGAGTAAGAGTGAGAGAACATACTCTGGTGCTCACTTTACCTATATCCAAAAAACTCATCCACTTTTAAGGCAAAGCCTTTCATTTGAATACGAGGAAAGTGAAGAAATAGAAAGGTTCTCCCTTTTTCAATCTCTTTACTATGATAGATATAATAACTGGGGTCCTGAGCTTGGTTTTGGTGCTGGCAGAGAGTTTGGAAGTCTTGATGATTTAAGCTTTATAGCTGTTAAGCTTGGTTTAAGCCTGGTAGACAGGTTTGGTGGGCTTTTAGATGTGAGGTTCTTTTTCAAACAAGAGGTTTATTTTAAGAAAAGCTTGCAGTCTCAAAGCCTTGGTGCCAGTTTATATCTTAAATTTTAAGCACTAAAGTGAGTAAAGAAAACTCCTGTAAATAATGATTATAAAGAAGATCAAAAAAGACTAAAAATATGAGAAAAATCCACCTTCCAGTAGAAAGAAAGTTAGTTGAAGCCCTAACCTATATTGTTGAGAATAAAAGCTCTGCTTCAAGAGTGATAAAGTACTCCTTTTCTCAGAATAAAAAATGGGGAGCTCGGGATAGACGTGCCTTTGCAGAGTGCTTTTATGATATTTTAAGAAACTACAGAGCCTATGCTTATCCTTATGCTAAAGGTGGAGATGAGTTTAAACTCTCCTCTGAAAAATTACTCTCAATAATTGATGACTGGAAAAATGGAGTGATCAATAAAAATGGAATTCCTGAGAAAATAAAATACTCAGCTTCTGAAGATTTATTTACTAAATTAAAAGAAGAGTTTTCTCTAAGTGATGTGACTGATTTTTTAAGAAACTCGTATAAAAAGGCCGATGTTTTTTTAAGGGTGAACACTTTAAAAACAACTGAAGATGAACTTGTTAAAAAACTACTTTCTGAAGAGATTGAGGTTGAAAGAATTAAAGAAAATTGTCTTAAGCTAGAAGATAGAAAGAATGTTTTTATAACAGAAGCCTTTAAAAAAGGTCTTTTTGAAATGCAAGATGGAGCCTCTCAAGACGTGGCTCCCTTTTTAGAAGTAGAGCCAGGGCATAGAGTTATTGATAGCTGCGCTGGCGCAGGTGGTAAGACACTTCACATTGCAGCTTTAATGCAAGGTAAAGGCAAAATAATCGCAATGGACATCTTTGAAAAGAGATTAGAAGAGCTTAAAAAAAGAAGTAAAAGAGCTGGTGCTCAAAATATAGAGATTAAGCATATATCAAGCACTAAGGTTGTTAAAAGAATGGAAAACTCTGCAGATAGACTTCTCTTAGACGTTCCCTGTACAGGAACAGGGGTTTATAGAAGAAAACCAGAGTCAAAGCTCTTCTTTAATATGGAAGAACATAAAAGACTTAATATCCTGCAAAAAGAAATCATTAGATCTCATAGTCGTATGCTAAAACCAGGTGGAAAAATGGTATATGCTACATGTAGTGTTTTACCATCTGAGAATATGAAAGTTGTTGAAGGCTTTTTAAAAGATAATTCAAGCTTTGAACTTGAAAGCTCAGTTACAAATAAAGTCGGCCAAGATGGTTTTGACGGCTTTTTTATGGCCAAACTAGTAAAAAAAACATAGTTACGCGGACTCTAGATTAAACTTAATCTGATCTTAAGCTTGCTCTGTAGGTAAGCTTCGCTTTAAAATTAAGTATGTCTGATGATACGCAAAAACACTCAACTGTAGATATTGAAGGTCGACCTAATTCAGGCCTTAGAAGAAAACTTTATATAATTATTTTTGAAGCAGATACAAAGCTTGGAAGATTATTTGATGTTGCACTTTTATGGGCAATAGCAATAAGTATTTTAGCGGTCATTTTAGAAAGTGATTCTAATATAAGGGCAGCGTATGGCAAGCCTCTTGTTTATTTAGAGTGGATTTTAACTATCGTATTTACTCTAGAGTATTTATTAAGGCTCTACGTTTCAAAGCTTCCTTTAAAATATATGACTAGTTTTTTTGGTATAGTTGATTTACTCGCCACTTTGCCTACCTACATTAGTGTTTTATTCCCAGGAACTCAGTTTTTAATGGTAGTAAGAGTTTTAAGGCTCTTAAGAGTTTTTAGAGTTTTAAAACTTGTGCGCTTTATAAAAGCTGCAAGTGTTTTAGGTGAGGCTTTAAAGCAAAGCCGTCATAAAATTTATATTTTTCTTGGTGTTATCGTTTCAATTGTCCTAATACTTGGAACTTGCATGTATATTGTTGAAGGCGGAGAGTCAGGAAACTTCTCTAGTATTCCTCAGAGTATGTACTGGACAATTGTAACAATGACGACAGTTGGTTATGGAGATATTGTCCCTGTAACGACTCTAGGAAAGTTTGTAGCTTCAATTATGATGTTAATTGGCTATGCGATTATTGCAGTTCCTACGGGTATTGTCTCAGCTGAAATTTCAGAGTCTTACAGGCAAGATCACCCAGGTGGAAAATGTAAAAGATGTGAGGAATCTCTTTATTCTGACTCTAACTATTGTCATAAATGTGGTGAGAAAAAAAAACCTTCTTAGAAGCTTTATAACTTATCTCATCTCAAATTGATGGGTATTTGAAACATTATAAAAACGCCTTTTTTTATCAAACTGTCAAAAGCTTAGACACTCATATCAATTTTACAGCCCTTAAGCTGGTACTTTATGTGCAATTTCATCCCTAGATAGAAATAGTTTCGATAAAGGGGAACGGTTTGAAGCAGAAGAAGTTTACAGCGATATATTTGATAATACTGGTTTTTTTAGGCCAGCTAGGGTGTAGTTTAAAAACCCCTCCAACAGAAGTTCCTAAGCCTAAAGACAACAGGTTTCATAAGTCATTCTTTGTACAGTGGGATGAAAAAAATAAAGTAGAAACTGGTAAGAAAACATTTTTATGTGGAAACAGCTTTTTATCAACTTGGGGCAGATATAAAACATCAAGAATTAATAATAATAATAACCTTAGAAACTGTAATAACATTTTTGAAATAACAAGCAATGAGCTTATAGCAAGGCATGTAAACCCTGGCTTACCAGGTCAGTACAGTAATTGGAATCCTATTATGAGTTTTCGAATTCAGCATTACAATGTTGAAAAAGCTCGTGATGGTTATGGAAGAGATACTAATAAAACTGTTGAAACTGCACAGTATGATCATTGGGAAAATCAAGAATATATAGAGATAGATTTTTCCTCTATGAAAATTATTAATTTTGAGAAACAACTTGTTGATGTCGACGGTGTTGATGAATTTGATTTTGATAAAGAAGGTGGTTTTTTAGGATTTACGGCGGATGTGAACTCAAGTGTTTTTAGAGGAAGTAAATTTCATGGTGCTTTAAGAGTCAATTTTCTGGAAATGCCAAAAACGGAAGGCTTTGAAGTTACTCCATACCATAAAGAGATATCTCAACATGCAAATGTTTTAAATATTATGGGTGGAAAAAGGTCAGATGGAAGTGTTTTTACATTGATGGGAAAATGGAATACTAAGAAAAAAAATAAGTTTTACATAAATAACTTCCCTGAAGAATATCAAGATGTCGCTGTTGATGTTGTAAATGAATGGAATGATGTTTTTGAAAAAATTGGTCACGGCAGACCTCTTGAGCCAGTTATAGGTGAGCAAGGTTTAAGTTTTGATTTAAGAAAATCTGCAATCACTTGGATTAATGATAAAAGGCTTAGTAATGGTGGCCTTTTGGGTATCGCACAAAACACAGCAGATGTTACAACCGGTGAAATGCATTGGGGTGCTGTTTCAGTCTGGGTTGATTTTTTAAGACGTATGATAGATGTAAGTCTACCTTCAGAGGCCTTCTCAGGGTCTGAAAGTGGTTCATATAACTATACAGTGCAAACGGGCTTCTTACATGAGTCTTTCAATAGAGGAATTGAAGTTCTAAATTTATCAGAACAGCTTCCATCATCACTTGATGAAATTAGAGAGTCTATAGCTGCTAACTATGCTGTTGATATAGATAAAGCAAATGAGAACCTTGTGTTGTTAAGACAAAATGATCTAGGTGAAGAGCAAGAGAAACTAATTGAGAGTGAGTACCGAAGATTAGGACTTTTAAGAAACGAGTATGTTCGTGTTAATGAGCGTACTTTAGATATCTTAAGGCGAGAAATGCCAGGGCGCTTTCATGATGAATACAAAGATTTTGTAACAAAGTCTAATCAGCAAATTAATAATTTTAGTAATTTAAATATGCAGAAGCTAATAGGTCACCCAGAGTTAGAAGATACACTCGCATTTTTTAACGGGCACTTTTCTGATGAGAATATTAGTGACCATAGTTCTCAAGCAGTACTTGAAAAAATTATTCATGAAATGAAGACAGAAGAGGGCTTTCATTGTGATAGAACTGCTGGGGATTACTTATCAGCACTTGGTAGTCTTAAGGAGTTTGATAATAAAGATTTTCTAAACAAGGATGATATTTTTAGAGTTGTACTTAAATTTTTATTGAGTCATGAGTTAGGGCATGTTCTTGGCCTAGGCCATAATTTTAAAGAAAACATTATGCCTAAAATCGGTAGTGTGCCGAGTGAAGTCTATGAAGATCTTCTTGCAAAGCATGATGATAATCTTAAAAATATTACATCTGTAATGGGTTATCCATCATCAAGGACAGAAGTGCTATTTGATTATGATGAAATAAAACCTTTTATTGGTGATGAACACACTATGCAGCTTATTTATAATCAAAAGTATCCAATGTATACTTCTAGTGGTGATGGGTCAGATTGTTTTAGCCCTGAAGATGGAGATTGTTTTGAGTGGGGAAAATTAGAAAATGACGGTCAGTTCTTAAGATCTTTAGAGAAGGACGGTAAAGAGCTAGGAATGGGCTTTCTGCCTTTCTGTAGTAACGGAGATCAGTTTATTGGTGATGATCCTTATTGCCAGACTAATGATAGAGGGTCTTCTGCAGTGGAGCTTGTGCAAAATTATATTGAAAATTTTAACGATTACGTTTCAACAGGGCTGTATAATATTAAAAGTGATCTTTCGACTAGGCCTTTTTACGTTGAAGAACAGTACCTTTGGTGGAAGTCATTATCTGCATTTAGTAAAATGAGAGTTTTCTATGATTACATGAGGAAAAAATATGATGGTCCAATCTTTGAATATGGTGCAAAATCTATTGATGACCAGTATTATACTGAATTTTCTAAAGCTTGTGAGCTTGCATACAATAATAAATTTGAAGAGATAGAACAGCAATCTTTAAAAGAGCTTTTTACTGATCAAAAGGACAATCAAGAATTTCTTGATTTATGTTATGCAAGCAAAAAATCGATAGATTATATAGGAAGCTTAATCTCACTTAGTGGTAAAGACTATACTGTTATTGATGAGAGCAATAGAAGTTTCGTTTGGCAGCAGATTGAAGGCGAGCAAGACTATGATATGACACAGGCCTACGGTACATGGCATGAGCTTGCAAGAAAGCCTTTAAAGTTTTCGGCGCTTTACGCTTTGACGCTACCATTCGCTTTTAGAGCGCAGTCATGGAGAGGCGTTGTTTTCCCTAGCCCAATCTATCATTACTCAAGAGAAAGTGCTCGTTACCACTTTAGTATTCTTTACCCCAAAGAATATAATAGGTCTCTAACTGATGGAGCTTTGGCTAGCTTACACTTTGGAGACAATGGTGAGGCTCCTTATATTGGCGCGTCTGTATTGGCTATGGGTTACCTTAAGGGTATGCTGTCATCATCTAATGACACTAAATTACTTAGAGCAAAATACCTCGATGTATTACAATCTCAAACAGCTTTTGATTTATCTACAGCAATTGTTGAGGTAACGAAGCAGAAAAATGACGATGATGATAAGTTGGCAAGAAAGTTTAACGCAACATTAAAAGAGAGATGGGGTACAGGAGCAACTCCGTTAAAAAACTTTTACTTCTATAAGGATAATCAAGTTGTGCTTGATCCACCAGCTAGAACACTTCTTTATCCAATGGGATCAGTTTTTTGGTATAGCTCAACTACAGGTGTAATGAGAACAATTAAGGTATCTTATAACTATAGTAATAATAAGCTTCTTTCAGAGAATAGTTTAAAGTCCCAGTTAGTGGAAAGGCTAAACTACCTGATGAATAATTGCATTGATGGTGGTGATAGCAAGAATGGTTTAATGCATTACTTTAATGATACGGATAGTTCTGACAATGCTTTTAAGGGTTTTGATTTTTCACTTAGTATAATGGATAATGAAGATCAGTTCTACCACTCAATCGATAAAGCTTATGATTACTACTTTAATGAGGCTTTTCCTGATAATAAGCCTGATCGAACTACTTGTGATAAAGCAATAAGAGCGCAAAACTTGCTTGTAACAGCTGCAGGAATGTTAAATGGGATTTACTTTCCTGAAGCTTATGACTTTTTAGAAAAAGGAGCTCAATAATGAGAAAATTGATTTCCTTATTAATCTTGTTAACATTAGTAACATCTTGTTCAAGAAAAGAAGTTAATGTTAGAGATCATATTGATAATTCAATAGATCAAGTTGAGACTGCAGCTGATCAACAAGAAATTAGTAATGTTATATACCAAAACAGGGTGGACCTTTATAAGATAATTGAATCAAAAAATGAAGCAAGTGCTACTTCTAACTTAGATAAGTTTTTTCAAAACTACATTGATGTTGTGTTTTTTAGTGAGAACAATCTTCCTTCTGAAGTAAAAGCAACAATAACTGACATTATGAATCAACTTATAATGCTAAGCTCTAAGTATGAGAATTATAAAAGCGCTTTACTTGAAGTTGTTTACAAAGGTTGCGGGTCAAATATGTCAAGTTGTGTGAAGTACAGCCTGTATCCTAAGGTGAAGTCTTCATTGCAACTTATGATACAAGATATTCGTGTAGGGCAGTTTGGCTCTCAAGATGCTGCTAGGCTACTTCACATACTGCAAGAAAATAGAGGTACTCCAGATCCTGAGATTTTTCTACTAATCATGGAAAACCAAGACTCTCTTAATGACTACCTAAGTTCTCATGGTTCGTTAGAGAACGCAGGGTCGAGTATAGTTGACCTAGCTATTAGACAAGTCAAAACAAAGTCAGATTCAAATCCTGAGTTTAAAGCAAGGTACTGTGACTCTGCATTAGAAATTAATGCTCTAACGAGTCTTGAGTCTCCGCTTAAAACATTTTCTCAAAAAGAGAAAATACTTGAAATAATGTTATATTGTAGAAGTGCACTGGGGTCTATTAAAGACCTCTTTGCTTCGAAAGTAGATGAAGATTTAAAGTCGGAATCTGAAAGTTTTTTGAAAAGTTATTCTTTAATGTTGCCAGAATTCTATCAACGTTTTGAGGTTGAAGAAAATTTAGTGAGTTTTGCTACCAAAGAAGGAGCACTAGAGCTTTTTGTTGTGGATAGGCTTTTTCATGAAAAACTGTCTACTTCAGTCGCTGTTGATATCATTAAGCATTTTGGGAACTTGAGTGATTTAAGAGTTTTGGAGCTATTAGATATGTATACAAAGTCATATTTTGCTTTTAGAGCAGAGCAGACCTTTAACTCCTTCTTTTCAGCTTTTAAGGATTCAGTAATTGAAAACGAAGGCCTATCGTCTTCAATATTAGTAGATGTGATGCAAAACGTATCTCGAGTAAACTACGAACAGTGGGCTAAAACAGTTGATCGCTATGGTTTTATTGGTGATTTGTTAAATCAGCTTTTTGGTTCAAAAGTACAAAGTGGTATGGGAGATAAATCTAGAGATATATATTTTTCTCTTATAAGAAAAATATCGAAAAACAGTTTCATTGAAACAGTTAAACAAAATGTTGAACAACCAATGCAGCTGGTTTTAAGCTATTTTCTAAGTTTGCTTAAAGGAGATGTTAAGTTTTACATACCCTGGTCGAGTAATATTGATAAGTATGTCTCCTTTGATGCGAGTGATTCACTTAGAAACTTCACTAACCCAGCTGGACAGATTCAGTCTTCCTATTCATTCTTTCAGTTTTTAGGAGTCCCTGGGTTAAGATTAACTCCTGTTAAAGTGAAATCATCTTTTTACAAGGCTTCAAAGATGGGGTTATTTGAAAAAATTCCGTTTGAAGTTGAAAGCCTGAAGAAAGATGAAGAACCTGACTATCTAGCGAATACAAAATTACTTTTAAATAATCTTTTTGAATACAATCTAGAAGATAGTATACTTGCTAGGCAAAATACTGAATTACTTGAGCTTAAAAGAAAGTATCTTGCGCGAGATCGCGATGGAATGAAAAGTATTAAAGCATATTGCTCAAACCCTTTTGATTCTTTTTTTGAGAGCAGTTTTAGTATTGTAAACTCAAGAGTGTCATTTTACTCCTCAACTAGTACATCTGATAGCAGACCTTTAGTTTTTACCGCTTTAAGTGATGCATCTTCTGTAACTTATTGGAGTGATTGGGTTAAGAAAAAAGAGCAGTTAAGTTCTTTTGTAGACATGCTGGCTTTATCTAAGCCTAACCTAGCTCAGGAGATAATAAAATTTTCAAAAGATGAACTGAAAAGATATGAAAAACCTCTAATTGAAATTTCTGCAATTAAGAAAGAATTAAAAGATGAGATATTTGGTACTGGCTGTTTAAAAAAAGCAGTCATGATAGAGCAGTTTAGAACTAGATTTGTGTATAAAGAGTTCGATTCTTTTTTTAAAAAAGTTCATTTAACATCAACGCTGTATAAGTCTCTTAAAAATAAAAGTACTCTAACGTTACAGGATATTGAGAATTCATTAAAAAATATTTCAACTACAGGTGTCGAGTTTGAAGTAAGTATCATAAGCAAGCAAGTTAGTAGTTTGTTTAGTGAAGAAAAAGTTAAGGTTTTTTTTGGAGTAGATGCTGAAGGTAATGTTTCACAATCTAATTTTAAAAAATTTCTTACCTATTCTTTGTCTGGACATAACAGAGATGATTTGGGCAGTCTTATAGGATATCAGGTAGATGGAGCTCCAACCTATGAAACAACTAATAATTTTGATTTGCCAAATTATATTGAATTTATAGGAGATAGATTTGTTATCTCTAGGTGGGACTTATACTTAAGAGCGCGACACGTTATGCTTAACTCTTACTATCAAGGTGAAAATAGTGAACTATGGCCAGAGGATGGCCCTATATTTACTCAGCTTTTATTTGATATTGGTGGGCAAACCGATATTGAGAGAAAAGCATCAGAGTTAAATAACTATAAAATTGATGTTGGGTATAACTCAGATTTAGATTCTTTCATTAAAAAAATGAAAAGAGAAATCTTTGGTATCGATCAGGGTAGTTACTTTACATGGTTAAAACCAGGAGGTTCTGCGGCTTCTGAACAGGTTATCTTTTATCAGAAGAATTATAAAGCTCTTATGTCTAGTTATAAGGCTGGTGGAGTTCCTCTTACAGAAGGCTGGAGTGAAAGTTGTTTTAATGAGAAATATTCTAACGCTGCTTTAAAGAACCTTGTTTTTATTGATACGGAGGACATGAATAGTGACTGCAAAATTGATAAGCCGACTCCTAAAGAAATTCTTAATGAATTTGCAGAACTGGTAAAGTTTTTTGAGCTTAGAAAAGAAGATCTTGAGATCACAGCAGCTTTGGGGTCTCAATCAATATTTGGTAGCAAACTCATTGATAAAGTTGGCATCAATAGATTAAAATCGCACCAATGGAGGTATTTTGATAACCTTTATTTTGAAAACTTTGCTACTGTTTCTTATAACACTACATCAGGTACTCCAGTAGTTCTAGATTCAACCCCATATGGTTCAGAGATTAATAAGTTCATGGTAGAAGTTGAGGCTAGTCTTAAAGAGAAAAATCATATTATTTTTCATCCAGAAGTGCTTCAGTATTTAAGAGATGAGGTCCGCATTAATCATTTTAGAAGAGTTGAGCAAATCTTTAAGATTGAGGATGCTGTTTTTGAAATTGAGAAAGAACAGGATTTGCCAGACTTAGCTATTGAGATAGCAATAACACCTCAAAATAAAGAGGTATTAAGTAATATAGAAACATTCTATCCTGGCAGCCCTTATAGTGGTTTGTTGCGAATTTTAAGATCAGAAAATACCAACGGTGAAAATGAGTATTTATATAGAGGTACGGGGCCGTATAGGATCTTCTGGAGCAATTATGAAGATTTTTATACAAAACAGTCAGACTGCTTTTTAATTCCTAAGGAAGGTGATTTTGATGCTGATTATTTCCCTGAGATTGTAAAATCTCAAAGTAGCTGTCTTACTAAAGCAGATCAGTTTATTGAAAGACTTGTAGATAAAGAAAGAGGTTTTGATGATCTTATTAAAAACCTCTAGGTTTTTAGTTTCTTTTTTAATAATTTGCCTTGCTTTTATAGGATGTTCTCGAAAAGAGGCGGGGCAAAGAGAGCACATCTTAAGAGCTAATGTGCATACTGATTTAGAATTGGCATTGTCTGGTAAAAGTTTAGAATTTAAGGAGTTCTTAGATCGTAGCGATATGATTGGGGCTTTTAAATTCATTATAGATCCTCTAAATATTAATGATGATGAGTTTATTAGATCACAAATGGTAATAGATAATTTTCAAAGGATAGTAGACAGTATATACGTTAATGGAGTAATGGATTCGGGTATTCAAGATAAGCTACTTTTATCTGTGAATGAAAACTGTGTAGAGCGATTTTCTGATTGTAATATCTCTTACCTAGTTAAGTTAGATAGCAGACTTTATAGCGCCTTGATAGCACAAATAGACAATATTACTAGTAAACAAGTATTCTTAGATCATTTATTTAGCTCGAATTATCATGGACAAGATAAATGGAAGTTACTTACAAGAATTATTATAAATGAGGAAACTTTAAATCTTGAAAGTTATAAGCCTATTTATCTGAATGCGTTGGCGAGTTCGCCAGAGGTATTTAAAGGGTTAGTTGGAACAGATGAGCTGGTTCTTAAGCTGTTTCCTAAAAAGATCAAGAGTTGGTACTTTTATATTAAGTCAATGCAAGAAATGGAAGCTATTACTGACGAAGTTTTTTCTGCACTTATAAAGAGAGCTATAGATGAAACCAATGACAAAATTTGTAAAGACTTTGATTTAAATAAACTAAAGTTAGAAGAGCATATGAAAATAGATTGTGATTTATCGTCTTTTCAAGATAAGTACAGTATGCGCAACCTTTTAACTAATGAGATGGCAATTGGTGTGCCTCTTTCTTCGGTCACTAAGAACGACAGTTTGGATCATGAAAGAGTCAGAAAGTATTTGCTTTATCGAGGGCTGTCTCTAATGGAGGAAAGCCTGTTACTGATACATGAATATATTGAAGAGAAGTTTAGTGCAGGTCTTTTGCCGACAGACTTTTTATTTAGACTGCAAGAAAAAATCGATGTTTCATTAAAATTGAAATGGAGTATCTTTTTTAAAGACGTTGAGCAAGCTGGTGGAATTATGTTTCTTCAAGATGACAACATCAAAACCTTAAAGCTTGTTAGGCAGTTCCATGACTTTTTCTTTGTCGCATTAGAGCTATCAAGTAACTTGATTGTAGCTACTAAAGTTGTCAAAGTTGGCCATACGGAAGTTTTAAATTTTGGAAGAGTATCAGTTTTTGTTAATGCAGACACGATTTCAAAACAATTGTTTGGTGGTAGAATGGATGGCCTTATTAGTTTTTTCGAAGCTAATGTGAGGCAGTTGTCAGACCCACTTAAAGTTTTGTGGTCCTTTGAGTTTATGAAAAAGTTTGGAGTTCAGGAGATTTTTTCATCGTCATTTGAAACTGAATTTAAAGAAATGTTTCGAGATGCGGTTGAGGAAGATTACCAGAGGTTTAGCTCGGGATATGAGCTTTACAAAAGAAGCCGTGAAAAAATGCCCCTGTTTCATTCTATGTGTAGAGGGTTGAAAACAAAGAACTATGCTTTTAGTCTAGATATGAGCGATGTAATGAAGAACAAGAGCTTAAGGCTTGCTACAGGGCTCGTTTCCTCAGAGACTCAGTCGCCTGGCTTTGAAGCTTTTTTTAAGACTTATATGTTTAACCAAGCCGACTTTTTTATACCCGAGTTATTAGAAATATACAGATCTGAATTTTATCCAAAAGCTATTATTAGAAACGTTATGCTTGGAGATTTAGAGGCGAATAAGCACCCTATAGAAACAAAAGTCAAAGAACTTATTACTGAAGTAGAGAGTGATATTAAGGCTTTTGATAATTGCTTTGGTGAAGCTAGAGATATTGAATCCAAAATTGCGGCTATTGTTGTTGAAAAAGAGATAGAGTTTGCTGAAAAGGTTAAAATTGACCTTGAGAAACTAAATTTAGGTGAAATTACTAAAAGTGATATTTTGAATCCTGCGATATCACACCTAAGGGGCCTGTCTTCATGGAATGACTTCTTTATTGATTTAAATGTTAAATACGGTTTTCAAGAAGACAATGATAGGTACTCTTTTTCTGATAGCCCCCTTTTGCAGTTGATTAGAATTTTTCACTATATTAAGTCTTCAGAGTTTGGGCAGTACTATGATTTTAACTATGACTCATATTTTTCTGTAGCTAAAAAGATAGAAGTGGAGAACACAACATTAAATATAAACCCGAAGCTTAAAAAATATAATGGTATAGAAGAGGCTGAGAAATTCTTTTTAACAAATTTAAATGAAAATTTTAAAATACTAGAATTTAGAGAAAGCATGGCTAGAGGGTTGGTGAGATTAAATTATATTAAAGGTGCTATACAAAAAGTTGATTTTGAAGCAAGTGATGAAAAAACATTTGAGCGCTTTGAAGAGTCGCTAACAAGATCTCAAACCTATATACGAGATTATGCACTCCAAGAATGGGAAAAGAAATTAATAACATATAGTGATGTGGAGTGTCCCTCTTGCGGGTCAAATGAGGCAAGCGAAGGCATGGTAGCTCCAGATGGGTTTTTAGCATCTATTGGTTATTATGGTGATGTTAGGACTGAGAGGAGAGCGTTTTTTCCTTGGGGACCTTTAGATAGTTACTTCCAGATACTAGTTTCAAGAGACCTTGGTTATGATGCAGATATAAATCATTATATGACTTATACTCCTGGTTTTATAAGAGATAGCCCGGAGCCGAGTGCTCCTTCTGGACCTGGTCAAGGTGGGTTTGTTGATGCTGAAAGCATGTTTACTCGAGAAAACCCTTGGGGAGCAGCCGGTCGAGTAGTACATAGTGCGCATGAGATAGATTGGAGCTCTATTATTGATTTTGGTGAAGAATCAAAAAGACAAATTAGTAAGGTTATAAAGTTTGACCTGACTTTGATGCAAAAATTTAGAGATTACGTTCAAATGAGAAACCAAGAGGTTGAGTTTGAAACCTATAATTTTTCTATACTGCATAAACCCTACACGCCAGAAGAGCTCGTATCGCCTTACCTGTGGGGTGATTATGATCAAAAAATGCAGGACTTTCACAGGGAAACGCTTAACTTCTATAAGCTTGAGAACTAATTAGCATCTTTCTTGGTAATTTGGTTTTAACTTTTTACTTTCAAATAAAGTTAGAATAAGTTGTTTTTGTAGGTGGTATGTATGAGTAAGGGTATTATTTTAAAAAACGCAAAAGTTTTTATTAGCAGTGAATTAGAGGAAGTGGATTTATTTATTAAGGGTAATAAGATTGTTTCTAAAGTTGACTGTGATGGTGATGATATTGAAGTAGTTGATTTAAAAGGTCTAACAGTCCTTCCAGGCTTAATAGATACGCAGGTTCACTTTAGAGACCCTGGTTTAACACATAAAGAAGATATCAAGTCAGGTAGCCTTTCAGCTCTTGCTGGAGGAATAACAGGCTACTTTGAAATGCCAAACACAGTTCCTGCAACAACCTCAGCTGAGGCTCTTAAGAGTAAACTTGATACAGCAAGAAACTCTTCATGGACAAACTATGCTTTTTTTATGGGAGCTTCTGCTGAAAATGCAGATAGTATTGATAAGCTTGAGCAAGAAGCCGGGTGCTCTGGTGTTAAGATCTTTATGGGGTCTTCAACAGGCTCTCTTTTAGTTCATCAAGAAGAAATACTTGATAAGATTTTATCAAAGGTAAAGAGAAGGTTTTCTGTGCATTCAGAGAGTGAGGCTCTGCTACTTAAGAGGCAAAAACTTATTTTTAATAAGGGCATGGATCTTGAGTATGATGTAAAACTTCATCCTAAGTGGAGAAATGTTGATGTCGCAATGGAGTCGACAAGGCAGATCATGGCGCTAGCTAAAAAACACAAAGCAAAGCTTCATTTGCTTCATGTTTCAACAAAAGATGAAATGGAGTATTTAAAATCACATAAAACTCCAGAAATGTCTGTTGAGGTCACTCCTCAACACCTTACTCTAGCGAGTCCAGAGTGTTATGAGGCTTTTGGCACTTATGCTCAAATGAATCCTCCTATAAGAACAAAAGAGCACAGAGAGGGCTTATGGAAGGCTATAAATACTGGAATTGTTGATATCATCGGCTCAGATCATGCTCCTCATACTGAAGAAGAAAAGAAGAGGCCATATCCAAAGTCGCCTTCAGGTATTCCTGGTGTGCAAACAACTCTTCCACTGCTACTTCATCATATGGCTGAGGGTAGAATTTCACTTAATAAAATAGTTGAACTTATGTGCCTTAACCCTTCAAAATTATTTAATATTCAGGGACAAGGTGAGATCAAAATCGGAAGAGAAGCTAACCTTACAATTCTTGATCTTGAAAAAGAAGAAGTGATTAAAAAATCATGGCTTACAAGCCGTGTAGGTTGGAGCCCATTTGAAGGCTTAAAAATAAAAGGCTTTCCGGTTATGACGATGGTCCAGGGACGTATTGCTTATAATAATGGTGAAATTATTGGTGAGCCTGCAGGTGAGGCATATAGTTTTTAAAGAATAAGCTATGCTTTAGTTAGGGTTTACGTAGCTAAAAACTCATCAGCGCTTTAGACTTAAAAGCGTGGAATTCTTTTATTTATATAGGTTTGAGATTTTTTGTATCAGTGGAGTCGGTTTTATGCTTACTTCCGCTTTAATTGCTATTAAAGAGTCGGCACAAGAAAAGGGTTTTTTTGATAATTTAAGTTTATCAAGAAGACCGTCTTCTGTTTTAAGCAGAAATGTTGTGGACACATTAAAGGTAAGAACTAAAAAGCCGGCTACAAAAGTAAAAAAGCAGCAAGCAGCAAAGAGAAAAAAAATACCTCTTATGCCAAAGTTAAAGACCACTGAAAGTCACACTGATGAAGTTCAAGTTAAGTCATCTATGTCTTCTTCAAAAAAGTTTTTTGATCATTTTGACTCTCCACTCGATCTTTTAAACAAGCAAAGCCATTTAAACGAAGAGATTAGTGAGCAAGAAGATGAGGTTTATGAAGAAGCATATGAAGATATTGAGGCTGAGGCTTTTTCAGAGAAGGTGTTAGTTGAGCAGGAAAAAGATGCAATGAAAGTGGCTTTAGAAATGGATAATGAAATTAAGATGTCTAAAGGGGTTTTTTAAAATGAAAGCACTAAAGGTTTTATGTGTAAGTGTTCTACTTCCTGCAACTAGTTTGGCTGGTGTAAAGGCAAAGAGCTGGGACTTTAATACAGCAAGAGATTTTAATACAACAGAGAAAATTGATTTAGCCTCAATGAGAAGGGCTGTGTTTTCTAATAAGTATAGTTTTGAAAAAAGATGGGCAAGTGTTTCAAAGTTTGCTTCAGTTCTTAGTCCTTTTCAAAGAAAAGAGTTTTTAATTGAGTGTATGAATGTAGAAGAGTGGTTCATCAAATCTCCAGCTTTAAAAATTATGAAACAAGAAGATAAGGTTTTGGCTTTAAAGTGGGCTAGAAAACTTTTAAAAGAAGATAAAGCACTCGTTGTAAGGTCAGACGCTGTTGCGATCATTAATGATCTTAGGGATGAAGATTCAGCAGACCTTTTATGGGAAGAGCTTTTTGCTAGAAAAAACTTTAAAGGCAGCTCAAGTCTTTGGATTAGACCACAAATTGTTAAAGCCCTAAGAAGGCTTGATCGAAACCCAAAAAAAGCAAAGTGGGAGTCTTTACTAGCTGATAGCGATCCAAAAATTAAAACACAGGCAAGACTTCATTTAAAAGCAACAAACTTTTAAGAAAACAGAATAGGCAGAAAAAAAATCATTTATAAAAGCAAGGAGGGAGAGATCTTCTTGCTTTTTTTTTTGCGTTAGCGCCTTTGGTTTCTACTTCGAATGCGCTTTTTTACTTTCTTAGGAGCATTAAATTTTCTATCAGCATACTTATTTACAATAACCTCTCTTTTTGCTCTATAAATAAGTGCAATCTCTTCAAAGCCATCGCTTTCAATCTCTTTTTTATCTCCAACAAAATCATTCTTTAAGTAGGCGGTTTTAGAAACGGTAACCTTTGTAGCATGGCGCTTTTTAGCCTTACCATCATAAACTCTAAAGATAAGTTTATACCTTAAGTTTGAATCTATCTTCTTATGTGGAGGGCTCCAGACGGAGTCTCCTTTAATTATATCAGTTTCTATAAGACCAATTTCTTGGTTATTCTTTTTTAAAGGGTATTTAGAAAGTGCTATTAAAAGACCTCTCCAAACATCATCATACTTAAAGGGTAGAATCTGAACCCTCTCAATACTTTGTGCTTTAAGAGGGTGTGCTAAAGAAAAGCATAGAATAAAAAATAAAAGTTTATTTAAAGTCGACTTCATACCTTGTAACTAGTGTAGCTTGTCTTGCGGCTTCTTCAAGAGTTGAAGCTGAAATTTGAGCACTTTCGTTTGTATTTTGAGTAGCAAAAACATCAAGTCTCACTCGTGCTTCAATTTCTAACTGGCCATCAAGGTCTAGAGCTTCAGGTAAGTCTCCAAGACCTACGATTTCAAAGTCTTTTTCAAACTTCTCTTCGCCATTTTCAGTGTCATTTCTTAAGATAGAAAGCTTGTAGCCTAGAACAGTTGCTGAAGAGTTAATAACTTGAGCATCGATAATCATCTCTATGTTACTTAGCTCAACATGGTCTTTCATAAGTGGAAGCATGTTATCAACTAAAGCATTATCCCATGAAAGAGTAAAAGGCACAGGGTTTTTAGTTGAGTTTTCAAGTGAATCAAAAGACTCTTGAGGAATCATAACAACTAAAGGAGTTGAGTTTTGAGTTGAGCCTAAGTTCATTTCTGTAGAAGACTTAAGAGTTTTTAAATCTGTCGGGAAGAAAGTTTGCTCCTGACCTTCTTCAGTATTTAAGTTGTTAAGAGTTAAGCCTAGGGCAACATAACCTTCAGGAATGTCTTGATCTAAGAAGAACTCGACTTCGTCTTCAATAACTACATCTCCAACTTCAAGGTCAACTCCATCGTTTGAGAGTGGATCTAGCTCCTCTGATAGAGTGTAAGTGTTAAAACTAAAATCGTTTACTAAGCTAAAAAGAGGACGACCAGCTCTAAAAGCATCAACAACTTTTCTAAAAGGAAAAATGCCTTCAAGAACACCTAACTGTTTGCTGCCTTTAGCTAGAGGTATTGTGTACTCAGGCTTATTAAGAGTAACTGTAAAAAAAGAGTAGCGCTCGCTTTGCCTTGGAATGGAAACGTTTGATGGAACTGGTATTTCTTGGCCTAGAGCTGTTAAGACATCCACTTCAGGGCTTAAGATTTTTGAAATTTGAAAATCTAGCACATCTGTTTTTGTTAGAACTGGCATAACAATACCAAAGTTAACTTTGTCATCGCGGTTTCTGACATTGTAACCACTCACAACACCTTCAATATCAGGGTTAAGCGCTTCATCTTCTTGCGTGGTGACTAAGTCACTCATTGCAAAAGAGTTTAAAGCAAGAAATAAAATACTACTAAAAATAGCCAAAGCCTTCATAAGATCCCCCTTATATGAAGTAGCCTTAATTTCAGTAGATTCAGAAAAATATTACAAACATTATGCTTAGATAATGCGCTGAATTAGTAGCGCTAAATCTAATGAGTTCGACTTGAGTATAAAAAAACATATAAAAGTCTTTCTTTGACAGTAAGCTAAAACTCAACTACCAAAGAGTCTTCTTTTTATGTGGCGGAGTAGCTCAGCTGGTTAGAGCACCGGAATCATAATCCGGGTGTCGGGGGTTCAAGTCCCTCTTCCGCTACCACTTTTTGAGGTTTTTCGATCCTTATTTTATTTTGTTAAGATATGGTTTAGTTTGGTTTTTAGTGGCTGTAAATACCTTGATAAGTAGGGTAAGTAGATTGTTAAGTTAGGGGATTTTATGGGAAAAGTATTTATTTCATTTTTAATGCTATTGTTACCAGCGTTTGCTGTTGCTGGGTCAAGTGTTGTATCGACAGAACACCTAGTTGATGTTCACTTAAAGGATTTATACCTTGCCTGGGAAAAAGCAGGTATTAAGACAACTGATAATTACCTTGATGCTTATTCTTATGAAAGTTACCCAGCACTTGAAGAAGTAGAGAATGTGTTTAAGGACCCTTATATTTCATATCTTAACGTTGGCTTGTTTGTTGTTGATAAAACCTATGCAGAGAGCGCCTTTGATCTTGCGCATAGACTCTATACTAGTGACCCATATGTTGATGATAAAAGTTTGATCGGGATAGAGGACTTTACCAAGCCGCTTGTTAAAATAATTTCACAGTTTAAAAGATATTCTATATATCCGGTGTACTCAGGGAATGCAGAATTTTACTCATCTCACTTTTCATTAGTAATTGTATCTACTGTGACAAATGAAATGCTTGTGATTACAACTGGATACTCTGAATAAACGGATGTTTAGATTGGTTATAAAACCGCTTAACTTGTTATAGATGCGTTTTGGTTTTTATATACTGAAAGTTGTATTGCGTGCTTGTTTTCTGGCATTTAGCTTCTGTCTGGCCGTTGTGTCTACTTATGCATTTGATGAGTCTTTGTTATTTTTTGATCAAGAAGAAATAGATGAAGTTAAGAGTCCAGACTTGATTGACGGGGAGTATTACTCTGATCTTTTGGCTTTTAGGCTTTCTGTAGAGAATAGCTTTAATTTCTTAAGCTCAAAAAATGGATATGAAATAGCTGTTGGAAGTATAAGCTCAAAAAGGTTTATGATTCAGCAAAGACTGAAATTAAACCAAGCTATTTCAGATAAAGTTGTTTTAAAGTTAAGTTTTTATGAGCAAGAAGATTATGAAATTGCAAGATCTCATCTTACTGCTGGTTTAAGCTATGCTGTAAATGACAAATTAAGTTTTAGTTTTAACACATCACTTTTTTCGCAAAAAAGTGATAATGATATTGGTGCAGCTGTTAGCTATAACTATACTGATGAAAACCTTTTAAAACTTTTTCTTAACCTTCCAGATTTTTCTTTTAATGAAAGAAATGAGGGTTTAGATAGTAATGAAAAACAATCTTTAAATATTGGAGTTCTTGGAAGTCATAAAATTTTAGATAAAACACAAGTAGAGTACTTTATACTGAATAACTCAAAACTTAAAAGAGAGTTAGTAAACTTAAACAGTACATATGAATTTTTTGAAACTAGAGCGGGGGTGAGACTTCAGACTAAGATTAAAAATTCAAAACTTAATTTATCTTTAGAGGGTTTTTCAGGAGAAGAGGGGCTTTATTTAAACTCTGGATCTAGGCAGGTGTGGAGTAGAGAAGGATTAAGGTTATTAAGTCAGTTGCTAGTTTCAAGCTTTACTTTCGGTGTTGAAACTAATTTAAGAAAGTGGAGTTTAGGTCAGGAGAAAGTTTTTCACCGAAACTTTATGCCACATTTTTGGTATAAGAAAAATTTTAAAAAATATGTAGATTACATAGATTTTGGCTTAGAAAGTTCTTTTCATAAGGCCTCAGGACCACTTTCACTAAGAAAAAAAGAAGATAAAGACGATGATATAAACTCACGATTTAATATGAGGCTTGGCTTTATGTTTTCTAAAAAAGCCTTTTTAAACTTTTTACTTAGTTTAGATGTCGATGATGGCTCCTGGGAAGGTGGAGGCGGCCAGTTTCAAGCTCTTTTTTAGACGCTTCTTTCCAATTTATACTAGTCTTTGATTAAATGGTATGAGTTAATATGAACTTATTTATCATAAGGAGTAAGGGTAGTGAGCTTTATTTTAATTTTAATGGGTGTAGCTGGAGCAATTTTTCTTTGGGGAGTCAGGGTATATAATAAGTTAATTCAACTAAAGATTTTAACTGAAAATAGTTTTAGTGATGTAGAGGTGCATTTAAAAAAGCGACATGACCTTATTCCTAACCTTATAGAGACTGTTAAAGGTTATATGTCACATGAAAAAGACACTTTAGAGAGTGTGATTAGTGCTAGAAACAAAGCTGTTGGTGCAGGTGATCAAAACACTCAAATCGAAGCTGAAAATGCTTTAAGTGCTCTTATTCCTAAAATTTTTGCATTATCAGAGGCATATCCAGACCTTAAAGCTAGTCCTCAGTTTATGGACCTTCAACAACAGCTTCAATCTATTGAAACAGAGATTGCTAGTGCTAGAAAGTATTTTAATGCAGTTGTTAGGGACTATAATACAAAACAGCAGGTCTTTCCGGACGCTATAGTTGCTAAGTTTTTTAACTTTAATACTAAGAAATTTTTTGAAGTAGAAGAAGCCGCTAAAGTAGCTCCAAAAGTTTCTTTTTAAATACTATAGGTTTTAAACTTTGAAGTTTTTATTTTTACTCTTTTTAGCCACTTTTTGTTTCAACTTTAAGTCTGTAGCGACAGAGAAAATAAGTTCTTATGTTGTAAATATAGAGATTCTTGAAGACAGCTCTTTTTTAGTTAAAGAAAAAATTACTTATGATTTTGGATCAGCTAGAAAGAGAGGAATATTTCGAGATATTCCTCTTAATTATAAGAGGCAGTTAAGTACTAAGTGGGGAGAGGTTGATACAAACTTTGGAATTAGAGTAAATGTAGAGTCTGTGAAAAATTCTTACGGAAAAGCCTATAACTATAAGTTAATGAACTTTTCACAAGGTAAGAGAATAAGAATTGGACATCCTTCAGTTTTTGTAAGTGGTGTAAAAAACTATATTATAACTTATAGAGTAAAAAGAGCGATCAATCGTTTTAAAGAAAGAGATGAGTTTTATTGGAACGTAATAGGACATAACTGGTCAGTTCCTATTTATAATGTAGAGGCTTCTTTAACTTGGCCAAAAGGTGTTTTAGTAAGAGAGGCTAAAAATTATGTGGGCTATTTAAGAAGCTCAAAATCAGTAAATAACGCTAATTTCTTAAGTGGCTCTGGTTATGATCTAAGTCTAAAAAGCCTAAGTCCTGGTGAGGGGCTTACAGTTGGCCTTAGCTTTCCAAAAGGTAAATTAAAAGAGCCTTCAAAACTACAGAAGTTGATTTGGTTTATTAGCGATAATGTAGGCTACGTTTTATTTTTTCCAATTCCTCTTTTAATAGGCTTGTTATTTTCATACATACATAGAAAAAAGGGTAAAGATCCATACCACCCAGATACTATTCAAGTAAGGTACTCTCCACCTCAAGATTTAAATCCAGCTGAAGTAGGCACACTTGAAGATGAGACAGTAGACACTTCTGATATTGTAGCGACTGTTCTAGATTTAGCCTCTAGGGGCTATCTTAAGATTAAAGAAATGCCGAGTTCATCATGGCTTTTTCTATCAGATAAGAATTATAAGTTTATTAAAAGAAAACCATTTATAAATGATAACAATTTATCAGAGTTTGAAGTTTCTTTTTTAGAGGCATTATTTTCTAGTAAAGATTCTATCTTACTCTCTGATTTAAAGAATAGTTTTTATGTGCATCTTGGGGGACTGACCTCAAAGCTATATAAAGCACTTATTGATAAAAAAATATTTAATGAAAATCCACAAACTGTGAGATTTAAATATTTATTTGGTTCAGCTTTTTTAATTGGAGTACTTCATTTATTAATGGTATTTTTTCTTGTTTTTAACCAAACTCCTCAACCATTTGTAATGCTCTCAGTTTTATTTTCAGTTATAATGAGTATAGTAATTGCATCTTATTACTCAAAGAAAATGCCAAAGAAAACGAGAAAAGGTGTGAAGAGCTATTATGAAATTCTAGGTTTTAAAGAGTTTATTATTCGAGTTGAAAAATCAAAGATTAAAACTTTAATAGATGAAGATCCAGAAGTTTTTGGCAGACTTCTTCCTTATGCAATTGTTTTAGGTTGTGCTGATGAATGGGCTGAAAAGTTTGAAGGTTTAATTACAGAGCCGTTATCATGGTATGAAGGTGCTGATCTTGGTTCAAACATACATTTGTTCTCATCAAGAGAATTCGTAAACTCCATGGGCCAGGGTATTAACACTATGGCCAATACGTTTGCTTCATCTCCACAAGCACAGGGTGGTGCTGGTGGTGGTGGCGGTTTTAGTAGCGGTGGTGGTGGCTTTAGTGGCGGCGGCTTTGGCGGCGGTGGAGGTGGTAGCTGGTGATAATTTAATACCAGCTACTATTTTTTTTCTTTTCGTTATTCTTTGTTAATAAGGAAACGGGATCTCAACTGGAGCTTTTGGTGTATTAGAGGTGTTTCGCGCAGCTCTAAAAATACTTACTAAGTCATCTACATGGGCTTCACTAGCATCTTGCCAGTTTGTATAAACATCACTGCTTTCATTTTCTTTTTCAGAAATAAGATTCATGGAGTTTCCACTTAAGCTCTCTTCAATTAGTCTATCTGTATTTAAGAAAACACCTACAAGGTCTACAGGAAAGCTTTCGATATGATAAGATAGAGAAAAATCAAAAGGCCCTTTTACTGAAAGCTCTTTTGAAGCTTCAAAAATATCAGCTAAGAAAAATGCTTTATAAGCAACGTTTGAGTCACTGTCTTTTCTTGAGTTAGATTCGCATACTTTTTGAACTTGTCTGGGGTAAAATAAATTTTTAGCAAAGAAGGAGCAGTACTCAGCAACAATCCCTGCGTTTTGCTCGGCAAGCTTCCACTGTTCAAAAGTTTCGATTAATACTGAATAAAAAGATGGGCTGTAATCATACTTTTCAACAGAGGTGTTAATAAAATATAAATAAACAATATCTAAATCATAAAAGTGATAACCTGTTGGTCCATAAGGACTTAAAGGGTTTTCTGGGAGAAGAAGGTCTATTGAGATACCAGTTGGTTCGAGCTGCCTTATCATTTCGTTAAAAGTCCCAGCGATATAGTTATTAGTCGTACTGATTGAGTCGTGAGATTTTCTTAAGTACCAGTTTAAAAAACCTGGAGAGGCTGTTTTAAGTAAGAAGTCAGATAAAATAAGTTTAATCGATTGAAGCTCTCTTGGGCCAATTCCTTTTGTTGGAAAATCAAGAATACTACTAAATTTTATAAGCTCTTCATTAACCCATGCTAGGTTTTCCTTTGCTTCTATTGATCTTGAGCCAAGTTTAGTTCTTAACCCAGTAGCCTCATTAACTTTAACAACTAAGTCTTTTAACTCAGCGTTTTGCTCATCAAGCTCTTCTTCATCGTCAGTATCAATAAACTCAAAGTCAAAAATGTCATTACAATCAGGGCAAAGATATCTGATTTGATTTATAGCTTTTTCAGCATTTTCTTTTACAGTCCTTAAAGAATTAATATGCCCTTGAGGGTTATTTAGTTTTCTAATTTCAGCTTCAAAGCTTGAAAATAGGCAAAGAGATTCTGCAAAAAACTCTCTTTTTTCAGGCTGGTCAAAATCAATAGGTTCACTTTTTTTAATAAAATTTTGTAAGCCTTGGATGACTCCAAAAGCTGTATTTGCAGCAATACTAATAGGTACTCCGTAAGGACCTGCAACTTTTGAAATAAGCTTTGAGGCTTCATAAGCTGCTGAAGTCACTCTTTGAACTGCAGAAAAGCGATCTTCTTCACTTAAAGAGCACCGGTCTCGATTAAATAAGAAGCCTCCATCAGCATTACTGATTAAGCTGATTAAAGTAGATACTTGCTCAGTCACTTCTGATGTGTAGCTTTGAATTTCTTGAGCGGAATCAGCAGATAAGACACCATCTTCATTTTTACTAATAGTATCAAGAAAGCTTTCTCGTTTCTCTCCAAGTAAGTTTGTAAACTTATCCATATCTAAACTTAAAGACTGGCATTCTGAATCAGCCTTTAGCTTTGCTTGAAACTCTCTTAAGTTTTTAAGTAGGCGAGTGTATTCAGGGTGAGTTTCTGGACATTGAAACTCAGGCGTATAAGCCCTTGATATATATGCTGGGTTCTGTGCAAATGCTGTGATTGCAAAGGTGCTCAGTGCGATAGTTAAAAGAATATTTTTTTTCATGATGTTTCCCCCTTAAAAAATTCAAAAAAAAGGAGGATTGCTTTTAAGCAGAATAAAAAAGTTTTCCCCCCTTAAAGGAACCTTTTGCTTTTCTTAGCATGATATAGGTTTAAATGTGTATTAAAGAGAGATAATGTATGTAAAAAATTCTGACATTGTCCTTTAAAAGAGCAGTCTAAATATTCATTGCGTGTTTAAAATAAGCCTGTAGTGGTGATGCCTAATTCGGTGAAGTGATTGCAATTGTAGCAATACCCAGGATTACAATGAGAGTTCCAATGACCTGTCCCCAGGACCATGGTTCATTAGATAAATAAACTCCTAGAAAAGTACCCCATAAGAACGTACTTGCATACACAGGGTAGGTTACAGAAAGTCTGCCACCTAGTTTAAAAGACCAGAGAAAAAGAACCATAACTACAGTAAAGAGAGCTATACCTCCAAAAATGGGCCAAAGTTTATATACAGGGTCTATGCCAATTCTCTTTGAACCTATTTGGTAGAGGTATTGCCCAAAGGCACTAACAAAAGCGGCAATGACGTTTAATATAATAGGCATAAGTTGTGAAGAATTTTCCATTTAGACAAGTTAGCAAAGTATGCTTTAAATGGCCATAGACCCAAATAAAACCCCTCAAATCATTTAAATCGAGCCTTCTCGTGTTTTTGATAATCTTTTAACAAGTGTGAAACTTATATAAAGTTTGAGATAGGCCTATATATCAATAGATTAATGCATTAAAAATAAGCAATAAATACGTCAAAGGAGTATGCATGAAGATGTTGGTATTAAGCTTACAAACACTTGTTGTTGCTTTTATGCTGAATTCAGCATTAGCAAATGCAGAGAGTAAACAGAACTTGGTTATCCCTGAAAACCCTAGAGATGTCGTGTTGATTACAGATTATGATTACACGTTAGTTGGTGATGCCGTATGGACTCCAATCTATCTTTACTTACAAAGTCTGCCTCATAGCCCATTACTCACGAATAATGACTTACCTCGGGATATAGCTTTAACAGAAAGAGAGTTAAACAGTTTTAAGCACTTAATAGGTACCTCTAATAAAGATAAGCCAAGTGGTGTAGTTGACCTTATGCAAGACCCTGTTGGTTTACTTTTACGCCCTACACATGTTGAGCTTGGAAGGTATTATATTGATGAAAGTCTATCTTATGGAGCCTTTAGGGACTCTATGCCAGGTGAAAAAAATCAACTTCTTGAAGATTTTGTCGCTGGTGAAAAAAGGGCAGCAGAATCAGGCCTTAAATTAGAGGGAGCAACTTGGCCTTTGTTTCAATTTCTTTTGAGTAATCAGTTGGGTCAAAATGTTGTTGTTGTGACAGCTAGAGGGCAGCAAGAAGATTTTAATGGTCTATTTAGTTATTTTAAAGAGAGTGGGCATGTGGCAGCAAATACAACTTTTGCCCCCCATGTCTTTGCTTTAAGTCATCACAGTATGGTTGATCATGATAGAAAGAGTCTTACTAATAGGAAGCTGTCAGTTCTAAAACATTCTATTGCTGAGTATGATGCTTTAGCCGCCTCATCGGGTTCAAGAAAAATGGTGATAGTTGCAGATGATAAACCAGAGTATGTTACTGCGATGGGGACAGAGCTGATGCAAATGTCTCAAGTAGCTACTTATAGAAATTTAGATTTTGTTTTAATTAATACAGGAACTAAAGAGCAAAGAGATGGCGCCACATTTAGTCATCAAGCCATGTTTTTTAGACAGGGAAAAGTGTATGAGCTTTCGCCTAAATTCTTAGATATTGTTCTAAAGAAAAACAACAAATTTATTAGTAAAAGTTTAGTGGGAGGTTTGGCATGCAAAAGCGTATTGTTATAATTAGAGTATTTGTTGTATTCTTTAGTTTACAGTTCTTAAGCTCACATGCTTTTTCTAAAGATTGTTCTGTAGTGTTGCGTGATCAAAGTGTAGAGAGCGCTCGACAAGTTTTTGAAGAATCTTTAGTGTTATTTGTAACTAAAAATAATAGATTGCCAAAGAGAAAAGAACTTTTAGATTTTACTCGAAACAGTCGTTTTGAGTTTTTAGATGACTTCCAGTCAGCAACGCGTAACTTTAGCCAGCTAGCCTCATTCTTCTCTAATACGAGTTCAGATTACAGCAGTATAAGAGAAGCTTTAGTATTTATTCTTGATAAGGATCTTAGTCTTAGAAGGAACCTAAGAAGTGATGCTCTAGCAAAGTATAAAAATAAATTAGCTGAAAAACTAACTAAGGCATTGCCAACATTTTTTAAACAGAATTTTCGTGTTCCTAGAAGAGATGAGAACTTAAATGAGTTTGCAAAACTGATCTCTGTTTCAAAACCTGTATTTGAAGCATTCTTTGATACAAGAGAACTTGTTGATATTTGGAAAACAGCAGTTCTTTTAAATGAGGATCTTGTTGAAGACGTTCAAAATATGATTGTTTCAGCTCTTGTAAGATTTATGAAGCAGCCTGGTCAACCGACCCAAGCAAGGGTTACACCAAGAGCTCCAACTCTTGAAGAGCTCTTTGAATCTTTAATGGTGCGGTATAAAGCTCTTAAAAGATCTCACAGTGAAGGCTTGTTTGCAGTTTCTGATCTGCAAGTTTTAATTGGTGGGTTAGACGGTGATGCAGATATTGACGAAGAGACTGTTTCTTTTGATGTTCCTCTTTTATTTGACAGTCAAAAAGCAATGCTTGCAGTTGCACAAGAAAAGCACCCTAACTCATTCATTGGCTATATCAGTGAAGAGTTTGGTACCGATTACCACCTTGCAACTCTAGATCTTGTAAAAGAAAAACGAGGGTTTTTATTAACTTCAATTAATAACGGTGTTCCTGTTAAGTTAGACCAGTTAGAGTCAATGCTACATTATGCAAATGAAAGAGACATGGTCATTCTAATTGGAGTGGTTAATCTAGAAACCTCATTTATTGATAAAGATTTAATGGAGTATATTGAAAATGATTCGAGAGTTAGAATTGTAACTCAAACATTAGATCTTGGACCAGAGCTTCAAGTTTCTTCAATCCCAGTAGCTCCTAAAAACATGAATGTTTTTGCTTCTATGAGTTCTAGGTCAGGTTTTGATAAAACTACGTTAGTTTTTCACCCACAGCTTCAGATGAAAACACACCCAAGCCCTGAATCTCATTTGCTTCCAGTTCTTTACTGGTCAACAGGTAGTTTATCAGAGCCTCTTTATCCATACAGTACTCCTATTCAAGGCCGTACTGCTAAACTTGCTGAAGGAAGACATGTAAACTCATTCTTAATTGTAGAAAAAGCGAGTGCTGACTCAGGTCTTTTAGGAATGGGAATGCGTGGTAGATGGCATATAAGACCATCTGAGTATATTTCAGCTGCAGAAGATGAAGTGCATGGGTTTACAGATTATGGAAGGTTTTATACTTCAAAAGGTCTTTCTGAGGATAAGCCAAGAGTTGTTGGTGCTGTTATGGGGGATCTTCATGATAAAAACACGAACCTTCATATCTTAAGAGCCTTTAAAGAGCAGATTGTGCCGACCTTTGGAGAGCCTGAGTGGATCTCTGTGCATGATGGAGTTGATAATGATGCCGTTAATAAACTTGGTCATCATGAAAGAAGAAATACAGGAGCTAGATCAAAAGCGGCAGAAAATGGAGAGCTTAGTATTCTTGATGAGCACAATGGTTATATCAGTACTTTAAACAGTATGCAGGCAGCTTTTCCAAATACAAACTTACTCCATATTGACTCTAATCACCTATACTGGCTGCCAAATTATGTAAACCAAAGATTAGTTGATCCTCAAAACCAAAGGTTAATTGATCAGTTAGCTTATGCGCAAACAAGCCTTGGTTTAACTCCTTATCAGTTTTTATTAAATGAAGGTGGAGTAAGACAAAGTCTTATTGATGCATCTCCTCCTGAAGTTAAAGACCTTATGTTAAGAGATTTCATTCCGATGAGTGACCCTGATAGGTTAAAGATTTTAGAGCTAGGCGAACTCTTTACTGTGGGGCCTGATCATAGAAAAACATACCTTAACTTTCATGGTCACCAAGGTATAAATGGAGCCAGGCCTTCTCCAATGAGTCATGCAAACTCTGTAGTGAGAGCATCAATGGGAGATTCTCACCAGCCCCTTATTTTAGGTGGAATATACAATGCCGGTACTATTACCAACTTAAAGCTTGGTTATAATAATGGTGGTTACTCCGGTTGGGGGCATGCTATTGTTTTAGTTTATGATAATGGTGCCATGCAGATGCTTTACTTTGATTCAGCTACTATGAGGTTTGTTCAAAATTTTGATGGAAGCTTTAGAGGTGCGGATCATTTTACTCAAGAGCCAAAAGTTATTCCAAATACGAATGATATTTTATCGGGCTCTGTTGGAGACAACTACGGAGGCACGGTTCCTGTACAAGCTAAATAATTTTTTTTAAGTGAGTCAGAAGAATCTGATCTAGTTTTTCTTCAAAAGATTTTTCTGATTTTACAAAAATGTAGTTTTTATGATCTCCCCAAAGCTCTTTTAATCTGCTTTCAAGTTTTAAAGCTTCGTTGTGGGACTCAGTTCTTGCGTTGTTATTTTTTAAATCATAAGAGTTCATCGGAGCAACTTCTAGGTGAAAAACATAATCATATCTTTCGTGAAGCTTTGCTATGTCTGAATGTATTGAGCTTGGGTTTTCAACATAAGCCATGGCATCTATAAGGCCTCTATCAAAAAAGCAAACTTCATATTTATCCTCTTCTTCTAAAAGACTCTCCATTTCTCTTTGTGTATGAAAAATGGCTCTTTGTTGAAAAGAGAGACGCTCAGATGTAGAGCACCGTGGGAAGCCATTTCCAAGAAGCATTGAAGCGACTTCTGGTGCAAAATAAAACTTCTCTTGAGACATAAAATTTTCTTTAAGTGCTCTTATTATAGATGTTTTCCCAGCGCTTGGACCACCTGTAAATACTATTTTCTTCATAATTCTTGTTACCAATGATTAGGCTTTGATGCAAACAAGGCAGGCCTTGCCAATTAGCTTCAATACGGTGAATATGGGCCATCTTAGCATACAGCTTTGCTTGCATAGGGGGCTTTTTTGATTGATCTACTAGATAAATATATTTTAATGGCTGTGGATTTTGTTTGGGGGCCTGTGCTAGTTTTCTTGCTCTTTGGTGGGGGTGTCTTTTTGATGCTTTTTTCAAGAGGCAGAACTTTAAAGCATTTTGGCCTTGGCTTTAAACTTCTTTTTGGTTTCTCAGATTTTGGACATAGCAAAGATAGTGAAGGTCAGCTTTCTCACTTTAAAGCTTTATCAAATGCTTTAGCTGCAACAGTAGGGCTTGGTAATATTGCAGGGGTTGCTGTTGCAGTGACTCAAGGTGGGCCCGGTAGTATTTTTTGGATGTGGGTTTCAGGTATTATTGGAATGAATACGAAGTTTTTTGAGTGCACGCTATCTTTGTTGTTTAGGGGAAGAGACGTGAGAGGGGATGTTCAAGGTGGCCCGATGTACTATATTCCAAAAGTATTAAACAATAAATTGGGAGTTTTCTTAAGTTTCTTTTTCTCTGCTGCAGGCCTTATTGGTGTGCAGGCGATGTTTCAAACAAACCAAGTGGCAAGTTTTTTAAGCGCTGAGCTTTCAATAGCTCCTATATGGATTGGACTCTTCTTTGCTATTGCTACTGGAATTATTCTTATGGGTGGCCTGCAAAGAATTGCAACGGTGACTTCAGCAATTGTGCCAACAATGTGTGTAATCTATGTATTAAGCTGCTTAGCAATCATCTTTTTAAACTTTGAAAAAGTCCCTGAAATCTTTGGCCTTATTTTTAAAGAAGCATTTTCTTTTGGAGCAGCTTTTGGTGGTGCAAGTGGTTACGCTATTATGCATGCATTTAAAGTTGGAGTAAAAAGAGGGGCTTTTTCTAATGAGGCAGGAACGGGTACAGCTCCAATGGCTCACGGAAATGCTAAAACGAGTGAGCCAGTGAGTGAGGGCTTAGTGGCAATGATAGGTCCTTTTATAGATACTGTAATCGTTTGTACACTAACAGCCTTGGTTATCTTAGTGAGTATAGATGTTTCTACTTTAAGTGGGAGTATTGAAGGTATTTCTTTAACTGCTCAAGCCTTTGAACAAAATTTAGGTTCTGTTGGAAAGTTTCTTCTTGGGGTCTCGATTCTCTTCTTTGGTTTTTCAACTATGATAGGAATGGCAAATTACAATGAAAAATGTTGGACTTTTTTATTTAGAGATAGAGGAATTTTTAAAAGGCCACTTTTTATTTTTACTTTTTGTTTGATGCTTTTTTTAGGTGCTATTGCATCGGTTGATTTAGTTGTGAATTTAATTGATCTTGGCTTTGGTTTGATGGCCTACCCAAACATGATCGTAGTTCTTATAGCAAGCCCTATTGTTATTAAAGAAATAAAAAATAAGCTCAGTTTTAAAAACTGAGCTTAGTATAAAAAAATAAAATGTATGTGAAACAAGTTTTAAAAAACTACATTCCAACAATGCTATTTCGTTTAATAATTTGATTAATATTTTGATTTGATTGAGAACTAAGAACAAGATCTCTAATACGGAGTCTTAAATCATCTTTAGCTTCTTTTTTCATAGGGTTAAACTTTATCCCAACTAAATCAGTACTTGAGCGGTGGTGCTCGACTTTTTCTTCAGAGACAGCTCTTACAACACCGCCTCCGGCATTAAATGCTAAGAGGTTAGCGTTCGTGTTTTCATAAAAGTGTATTTTAATTACGTCATCAGTTTTCACTTTTCCTTTTGAAATTCTTAAAAGACAGCCCCCTGTACTTAAGTCAAGAACCTCTCCTTTAAAGAATCTATCTTCAATCACAACCATAACTTCACTACTTATAGGAATACGAACAGACCTTCTAAAAGGGATTTCGTCATTATCAGTTGGATCAATACCTTGCTCATCTAATACACGTTTGATCTCATCTTTATTAAAGTTTGCAAAACTAGTGATAGGGTGCCACCCACCTAGACCTCTATATGTTGCCTCATCTTCAAACTTTAAATCACCAGTTTCAAGCATGGAAAGAACTTCCATGAAGCTATAGGGGCCACTTTCACGGCTTCCATTAACTCTTAAATACCAATGATGCTCTACAGCTTCTTTTAAAGGAATAATATCAATCACGTTTTCCACCTATTTTTGATGTTTCTCTAAAGATTGTATCGTCTAAAAGCATTAAGACATTTAGTTTTTAAGGGATTGTCTATATTTTAGACTGGCTGTTTTTTAATCCTGTCTCACAAAGAAACACCTTAAAAAGGGTTGACGAAATGCTCGACTTTTTCACAGAATTAAGGGGTACAAGGGAAGAGGGGATAAAATTGTCTGTTTTATCAATCATTAATCAAAAAGGCGGAGTTGCTAAAACAACTACTGCTGTAAATGTGGCCCATGCATGGGCAAAACTTGGTAAGAAAGTGCTTTTAGTGGACCTAGATCCACAGGCATCTGCAACAAGGTCTATTTTTGGAGATCGAGAGTTTGATTATACTTCTTTTGATCTTGTGCTTAATCAAAAGCCTGTAAAAGAAATTATCCAACACTCTGAAGGTTTTGGAGTTGATGTTATACCTGGAGAAATTCTTTTAAGTGGTGTTGATATTCAACTTGCAGCTCAATTTGGTAGAGAAAAGTTTTTAAGAAAAAGCTTAGTCCCTGTTAAGTCACAGTATGATGCTATTATTATTGACTGCTCTCCAACACTTGGTCTTTTAACGGTGAATGCTTTAATGGCTTCTCAAGAAATCATTATTCCTATTTGCCCTGAGTATTTCTCCCTTAAAGGAATAGAGCTTATCACTGATACACTTAATAACATAAGATCTGGCCTTGGCCACTCTGTGCATATTAAGGGAATAGTAATAACAAGATTTAAAAATAGAAAAGTAATCAAATCTGTGATTGAAAAAGTAACTCAGACCTATGGTTTAAGGGTTTTTAGTGAGTTTATACCTGATAATATTGTTGTTGAAGAGGCTCATCATAACCATCTTCCAGTGGCAAAATATGCTCCAAGGTCAAAAGCAGCTAAGTCTTATGATGCTTTAGCACAGGAGCTTCTTGTATGAAGCAAAACCCTCTCTTTACAGATTCAACAGTAACTCAAGGTGCTAATATACAAACTCAGTTTGAGATTAAGAATGTTACGTTAAGAGAAGGTGAAGCGCTTTGTCTTAAAGTTGTTATTGATGGAGTGATGAACTGTTTAGAGCTTACTAGAAAAGATGACACCACTTTTATTGGTTTTATTTGGGTTGAGCATAGAAAAGAAATTTCTTATCAGTTTTTTATCCAGCGTGGTGGTGATGTTCTCTACGCTACTGAAATGAAAAAAGGCGTTGCCATTCATATTATAATGGAGAACTGGTTGCCTGTTGCAGGTTTTAAGTGGAAAGAAGGCTTTAGTCAGCTTTCTACTGATGATATTGAACTGGCAGTTTCTTCAGGGCAAGACAGTGATAAAGAATCAGCTGATGATGTTATTGGTGACTTAATAGATAAATGGGGCCTATAAGTTTTTACTACTTTTAAGGCTGCTGTCTAAATCAAGTTTTTTAAATTCATAGCTACTAATAAGGTGCTCTTCAATTCCTTTAACATGGTCCATTCCAACTATAAGGAGTAAGGGCTCTTCTAAGTTTTCTTCAGTAATAAGAAGCATTGTATTTTTAGCCATAGTGAGATCTCTTCCATCTAAGAAGCCTCTTTGAATTGAGAAAAGAGCTCTGTATATACTTAAGTGACTTAAATTACTTAAGAGTCTTGAGCCCAGTGATTGAAACAAATTAAATCCAAGAACACTAAAGCTAGCAGTGCTTAAAGCTGAACTAAAAGAGTTTCCTGTAAAAAAGTAATCGAGACTAATTCCACATACAGCACCAACACATGCTGCAATACTTAAGGGGGTTTTAATTGAAGCAAGCTGTTCACTTAAGTTAGGAATATGTCCTTCTTCAAGATCAAAGTTTTCTATAAAAAGATCATCACTCATTTTAAAAGCATCACTAATTGTCGAGCTCTCATTTCTATCGTTTAATGAAAGAAGAAAAGTGTTAAATTTATCAAAAAAAGTGAAGAAAACCTCGCCCCATAAAAGACTTAAATCAGCTCCTTCTAAGCCTCTTTTATTAAATTTTTTAAGAATATGTTGTCCAATTACACTTGAAGCTTTAGTTTTTAGGTGACTCTCTCCAAGTATCACAACTGTTCTAAATCTTCCTTCTATTTCAGTTTCTAAAATGGAGACTTTATAGTCACCACTATTTGCAACCTTTAGTAGATCAAGTGTTGAAAGTTTATCATATGAAGAAAGAACCTGCTGACAAGTTTTAGCTACAGATGTGTGAGACTGTGTAAAAAGAGCGAGGCTTAAGAGAAACTTTTTAAACATAGAAATAGTAGCGCCTCCTAATAATGTTATAAGCTTAAAAGAAGAATGCTTAGATAAAGAGATTATGTCTATGGTCTATGAATTAATTATAAGGTTAAAGTGTTTTTTTAAATAAAAAAAGGAGCTTTAAAAGCTCCTTTTTCGTTTATCTTTTTTAAATTTAAGTATTAATTACATATTTACTTACCAGTTGTAAGTTAAGCCTGCTCTTATAAGAGTAACATTAGCATCAATTTCACCAGCATAAGCAGGGCTAGTTGGAAGTGGGCCAGTTGTCGTAGTCGGTAGATCAACTTCTATATCTCCTACATAAAAAATCTGGTTAAGTGCTAAATCAAGCTTCATTCCAGCAACTAAAAAAGTAGAGCCAATAGCTAAGCCAACTTTCTCAGCATCTAAAGCTCTTGGGCTTCTTAGCTCATCAGGTGCACTTGTTTCATAAAAAAGACCTGTTCTTAGAATGGTACCACTGCCCATTTTCATAGTAGCGCCACCACTTACAAAGATAGAGTCATCCCAGTCCTGTGGAGTTGAAGAAGCTGTACCATCAATAACAGTTGTAAGATCTTTAATAGATCCCCAAGTTACATAGTTAGCTGAAAAGTGACCAGTAAGTTTTTCTGAGAAAATATGACTCACACCTAAAGCTATGATATCTGGAGTTTTGAAGGTAAGTTCAGCGTTATTAGAGTCTGGAAGGTTTCCTCCTCTAAAAGCATCTGTTTGTGCGCCACCTGTAACAGTAGTTGCTCTAAAATCACCTTCTAATTCATTTTTAATTGCTGAAGTGTAGTTAAAAGCAAGAGTTGTTTTTTCATTAAGTAAGTAAGTTGCACCAAGAGCAATACCGCCAGCTATACTGTTTCCATCAAACTCTGTTTTAATATCATTGTCACCAGTTGCATTACCAAAAGCTTGAGCCGCATTAAACATTGTAGACAAGGTTCCAAATAAATATTGAACTTGTACTCCACCAGTTAGGATAAGTTTATCATTTATCTTTCTTGAGATTGCAGGAGTTAAGTTAAAAGAACCTAAGAATGTTTCTAAAGCCTTATACCTTCCATCCCAGTCGTTATCATAATCTGTATGAGTAGCCCAAGGAGTTGTTAAAGAAACTGTTAAGGCAGTTTTTTCATTTAACATTCTTCCATAATAAAAAGATGGAGTAAAAGAAGGGTCTGCAAAATCATCAGTTTTTGCACCTGTTCCATCAGTTGTAGCTTTTGCTCCTAAAGGAAGGGTGAGAGTGCCTTCAAAACCAAAAGAACTTTTTTTATCATCTTTATTCATGAGCATGTAAGATGCTGGGTTAAAGTAAGTTTGAGATAAAGCTTGCCCTGTAGTTCCTGCAGATGAAAAAGCTGTTCCCATAGCTTCAGCACTTTGGTATCTAAACTGAAAGCCTGCAGCAAAAGCGTTTGCACTGATAAATGTTGCGCATAAAGTGTATGCAAAAATCTTTTTAATATTCACGGATAATCCCTCCTAAATTGGTATTATTATGTTTTGATTTAAATTTAAATTCTGATAACCTACCTAAACCTAATTTATTGAGGGGGGCAAATGAATAAATTCTTAACAATAGCAGTTGCATTATGCGTGGCAGTTGCCCTCTCTGCTGCTTTATATTTTGGCAAAAATAGTATTTCTAACTTTGGTGGATCAGTAGATTCAAGTGTTTTAAGTATTAAAAGATCGAGTAAGAGTTTTTCAAAAAACAGATTTTCATTTCTTCCTGGAGAGAAGGTAAGCTTAAAGCTCTTTAATGGCTTAAGTGATCAAGATGTGGTTTTTTATATCTTAAAAGAAGGGGAAGATCCGACACTTGTACAACACCTTAAAGTTCAACAAGGTGACCTTCCTGAGGAGTATTTTTATTTCAAAGGGGATAAAGTTGCTCCAAAATCAGAAATAACGCTCGATTTTACAGCACCTAATGAAGAAGGAGACTATTATTTTGTTGGAATTGGAGACCTTCCAATGGACAGTCTTTATGGAAAACTCTCTATTCAAAAGCCTCAAGAAGTAGTATCAGAAGTTCAATAACTTATTAAAAAACTACTTTAAAGCCTGCAAATAAAGCAGTCTCTATTTTTTACTAGTATAAGGAAGATTTAAGAATGAGTGAAACAAAGAAACCTTGGTTTAAGGAACTTCATTGGCAGATTGCTATAGGAATGCTTTTAGGTGTTGCTGCAGGTATATTTCTTCAGTCTATTGGGCAGCCTGCTGGAGTCATTAGTATTGTAGAGCTTGGCGGAGACATGTTCTTAAGGCTTTTAAAGATGATTGTTATTCCACTTGTTGCGGCATCTCTTTTTCTTGGAGTAACCGGAGTTGGTTCTTCAAAAGATCTCTCGTTACTTGGAACAAGAACTTTTATTTATTATTTATTTACAAGCCTTATCTCCATTACTGTAGGCTTAGTTTTTGTAAATATAATATCTCCGGGGACAAAGGTTGATATTCAACTTGATGGTTTAACAGGAAAAGCTGTTGAAGCTCCAAGTTCATTTATAGATATTCTTGTTAGAATGATCCCTGTTAATCCGTTTGGCTCTCTTTCAGCAGTGCCTTTTGATATGCTTGCAGTGATTTTCTTTGTGATCATACTTGGAGTTTTTGCACTTAAAGTAACTGAGGAGCAAAGAAAGCCTTTAGTGGATTTAGCAAGCTCTTTAAATGCGATCATGATTAAAATGGTTCATGGTATTTTAATGCTCGCTCCAATTGGAGTTTTTTGTTTAGTAACAGAGTTAGTTGCTGAAGCAGGGGTGCAAGTTTTTATTTCTTTAAGCTGGTACCTTTTAACAGTTGGTTTAGCTCTAGCTTTTCACTTTTTTGTTATTTTACCTGCAATTTATTACTACTTTAGAAAAGAAAACCCGTTTGAATTTATGAGGCAAATGTCTCCAGCACTTCTTACCGCTTTTTCATCAGCCTCAAGTGCTGCAACACTGTCTTTAACGATGGAGTGTTCGCAAAAAAATAAGAAAGTGTCTCCAAAAATTTCAAGTATTGTTCTTCCACTTGGTGCAACGATTAATATGGATGGAACTGCACTTTATGAAGGTGTAGCGGTTCTTTTTATAGCCCAGTTTATGGGGATGGACATCACTCTTTTTCAACAGTTTTTAGTACTACTTACAGCACTTCTAGCCTCAGTTGGTGCAGCAGGAATTCCCCATGCAGGACTTGTTACAATGGTACTTATCTTAAACACACTAGGTCTTCCAGATGATTCAGCAGGCCTAATCTTAGCAGTAGATAGGGTAGTTGATATGGCTAGAACTGCTACTAATGTTTGGTCTGATAGTATTGGAGCTGCTTTAGTTGAGACTTTTTCCTCAAAAAGAAAAGTATGACGCCAATTTCTTTTCTTTTAGTTTTTATAGGTGGAGGACTTGGGGCTTCGCTTAGATTTTTAATAGGAGAGTTAAGTGGTACTCAGTTTTTATCAGTACTTATTCCTAATCTTATTGGCTGTGCTTTAATTGGTTATGTAGCTCATGCGTTTGGTTCTAATGAGCAAATTAAGCTTTTATTTATTGTAGGTTTTCTTGGTGGTTTTACCACGTTTTCAAGTTATATTCTTTTTATGAGCCAGCAAGGGTTTAATATTCAAAGCCTCATCTTCTTTTCGGTTCACAATACGTTAGGCTTTGTCCTGTTCTACTTAGGTTATAAAACTTCGGTACTCTTATAAACTATCTATTAGTTAGGCAGCTTATCTGCGTTTGTGTTACTTAGGAGCACTCTAATTAACGTCTGATAATTTATTTGTTCTTCATTTTAAATGCTTTCTTATTAGTTTAGTTTAGTAAAGCATTAAGTAAGGAGGTGTTGAGAATTTATAAATCCTACTTAAGTATTTATAAATATTTATAAAATCTAAGAATGAAGTATTTTTTAACTTTTATTAGTACTTTACACTTATTTACAAAGACTCTTTTGACTAGTCATTTTCAGTGATAAGTAAACATTAACTTTAATCATATCAAGGAGAATCTTATGAAAATGAAATTATTTATAGTTTTTTACACAACGTTTGCAATCATGTCTGGAGCTTCGGCTACGATTGATAGTATAGGAAGGGTACATATACCATATTCGCCGCTACATGCTGGGGACAGTTTTGAAAGACTTGCTAATAGATGGGATCGCCAGTTTGCAAGTGCAAAAATGTTTTGCTTTGCTGAATCAATGTACTGGGATGAGTATTCTTCATCAAACCTTCCAACCTTTCAAAGAATGGTTATGCCGTATGAGATACCAGTTGTGCCTGGAAACAACCCTGATTTTCAAACATATCAGATTAATAAACTCGCTCTTGCTAAAGTTAAGGTAATAACAAGCTGGGAGATGTTTGATAAGTATGTAAAAGAGGGTGTTGATAATAATATTTGGGTAAATGAGCCTGAATTTATTATTGATGTAACAGAATATGATAAGTCCACTAAAGCTGGAAGGCTTGAGGCCATCGTTATGGCTAAGCTTGCGATAATATCGCTTCACTACAATTTAGCTCTTTATGGTCAATTTTTTAGATTAAATGTTGAGGTAAAAGGTTTGCCTGCTGATCAGTCTGAATTTATTAAAGAGGGCTTTACTGCAATTAAAGCTAAAACTAATTTTCCATATTCAGGACCAAGCCCTGTGGCTCAAGAATTTTATCAAGAGCTTATCTCTGAAGAGTTTTGTTCAAGGTCTCTTGATATTGCTAAAACATTTGCTCCATAGAGTAAGTGAGATTTTCTTGAGTCGTATATAATTATTAAAAAAAGCCTTCATATGAAGGCTTTTTTTAGAACTGTTGATATTGATGCCTGTGGGGGTAAGAGGAGAATATTGCAAAAGCTTACAGTAGGCTTGTTAAAGAGTATTTATTTTCTCAAAATTCAGACAATGTTTAACCTATCTTATCTGCATTGTGTGGACTTTGCTTTTGGAGATAAAACTCTTAGTTTTAACCAAAAAAATCTTTAGATATTTACTTGCCAGTCCATTCAAAAATAATTTTTTCTTCATCTTCTTTTGAAAGAGATTTTTTGAATTTAACACCACTGCGACCTTTAACTCGTGCTTCACATTCGGGCCAGGTCTTATCAATATGAAGTTTTCCATTTACTAAGCTTAAATAAGAATAAGCTTTCTTGCCTTTGCGGCTATCACTTAAGCTACTGGATTTATCTTTTTTTGAAGGCAAAGAGAGGTCTTCTGGAAAGTCGTGTATAGCAATTTCATAATCTAGGAGTTTTCCGTCAAAAAGCTCAACATACTTTCCTTTTGAAAAAGCCACTCCTATTTCATCACACCTTTCATTGCCTGGAGTTCCTTGATGCCCTCTAACATAACCCCAAGAAAGCTTTGAAATGCTTTGTCTCTTAGTTACTGCGCGGTCTAACTCCATCCAAAGCTCTTTATTAGCAACTTCTTCATTCTTAGAGTTTTTCCAGTTCTTTTTCTTCCAACCATGAATCCACTGAGTCATGCCTTGAATGACGTAGGTTGAATCGGTGAGCACTAATACATCAGCTTTACTGTGCATGGACTCTTCTAAGCCCTTTATAACAGCCATCATCTCCATACGGTTATTGGTAGTACTTTCTCTCTTACCACCTAGCTCTTTTACTCTTCCCTCAGGATAGACAATAACAGTACCGTAACCGCCTTTACCAGGGTTTCCAGAGCAGGCTCCATCTGTGAATACAAGAATTTTATTTAAATTACTCATTTAGAACTTAAGCTTAGCAGAAGATGTGGCTTTATTTTAGTAATATTATATATAAAGTCATAGACTTTTTGATTAAATAAAAGAAAGGCTTAGGTTTAAAAAACTTTACATTAATCAATAGTGTTTTACGAGAATGTTAATTTGCTTAATTTGGATCAACTAATACGAACTTTCCGTTGCTGTCGACAATAATGTTGTCATTCAAATCGAAATATAACTCTATGGGTATTCCATTAGGGTTCATATTCAGGTGCAAATAGGCAGAGGGGTACCCTAATTCGTGTTGCAGGCCTCTAGAATTAGAACTTCTAACTGACCAAACAGCGGAATAAGTATAATTTTTCTGTATATAATTATATATTTTCAGCATTGCTAAATTATATCTTTCAACGATTTCCCTTTTGGCTTGGCTACTAATTGTTGTACTCATCACAATTTGCAACAAACTCAAACCTTGTACTCTCTCAGTAACCATGAGATCTCGTGCTATCATTAAAGATTCAAGCCCGAGTCGTTTTCGCTCTTTTTCTATAGTTGAGGTAAGGGAGCTTGAGAGCTCCTCAGTTTTTTGTAGTCTCAGAAAAGAAAGTGGCCGAAACTCCTCTATTTCTGCCATTAATATAATACGGTGAAACTCTCGAAGCATATGTATTTCAGCTCTAGAAACATGCCTATTAAGAGTTTCTCCATATCTTTCACGATATGGAATTTTGTAGACTTTTGTACCTGAATGAAAAGCTATATTTGTAGTCCCAGCTTGAATGAAGGTTAATATTTCTTTATTCAGAAAATCTGCGCATCTGTAGTTTGCATAAGCCTTAGTGCCGACAATTAGTAAAAAAAATATTGATAGGTAATTCACAATAAATAAAGTGCAAAACTCGTTCCTAAATATCCAATGTCTCAAATCAAACGTATAACGTTAAGGCATACTAAAGATGATTGAGCTTACATTTTGAGGTGTCATATACTGTCATTAAATTGAAGATTTCTGTATTGCTAAAGATGGTGAAGCAATACTTTTAAAAGAAGGCGTTGTTATAAAATAAATAACTAGAAATTAATATTCGCAGTTGTAATTAAAGCATCAGCTTCCATGCGGTAACTAAACCATTCTTTCATATTAGAAGCTCCAAGCTTTTCATAAAAATCAATAGCTGGTGTGTTCCAATCAAGAACAGAGAAATCAAGTCTAAGACATTTATTCTCTAAAGCAATTTTTGAAAGCTCTTTAAAAAGTTTTAAACCTACTTTAAGGCCTCTAGCTTCAGGTTTTACAAATAGATCCTCTAGATAAAGTGTTGGCCTTCCCTTCCATGTAGACCAAGTAAAGAAGTAAAGTGCTATGCCAAAAGCTTCATTTTTTTCATTCTCTGCAATCAGACACTTAAAATAAGGCTTATCACCAAAGCCATCTCTTAAGATGTCTTTAACTGTGGTTTTCACTGCATCTGGTTCTTTCTCAAAGTCAGCAAGAAGGTGGATAAAGTCTAATATGGTTTGAGCGTCACTGCTTTTAGCATGTCTAATATTCATAAGAGTAGGTATCTAGTAGCTTTGGTGGCGTGCCAATCTTAGAACAAATTATATGAACTTAGCTTAGGCACATCATGTAATTTTTACTTGCAGGGTGACAAAAATTGAAAAAAAAGGGGTTTTGTACTAGGTTAGATTACATCTCAAGGAGGTTCATAGATATGAACACAATGGAAACACCAATAAATACTACACCAGATACAGAAATCAAGACTGAAAGTATGCAGGCTGAAGCTGTACAAGCTCCAATGCAAAGCGCTGACACGCCATTAGTTGAAACTACACCTGCTGTTGAAGAAACAGTAATGGCTTCACCAGCAGACGCTATACCAGCTCCTGAGACTGTAGAAATGCCTTCACAAGAAGTTAACCTTCTAGAAGTTGATAATATTCTTGATCTTGAAGAAGTTCAGTATCCGCAATTTACTTTAGCTAAGAACAAAGCAAGGTTTTTAAGAATGCTTTCTTGGTACAGATCTAAAAGAGAATGGTTAGATGTTGCTCCAATGAGCGGTTTAACTAAGCTTTTTAAAAGTCAGACTAAAGAGCTAGAAGGAATTCGTGCCAATAAGCTTGATTATGAAATGGAGCTTGAAACAGGAACTCTAACTCCTAGTCAAAGATCTTATAAAAAAGATGAGCTTAAAATGTGCCGTGTTCAAGAGAAAATGGCTGTTCAGCTTATTACTAAAATGCAGATAAAAATTAAATCAGGTAGAAGATAAGCTAATTGAAGTTTAAAAAACCTCTACCTCTAAATTTAATAAAAAAAGCCCTTTTTAAAAAGGGCTTTTTTTGTGTGAGCTATACTTAATAATGTAAACAAATATAATTTTTTATATGCTCTTACTTATTAAGAATTCTGTACTCTTGAAAGCGCAAGCTCTTAGTATTGTTCTTAAACCTAATAGTATAATTATAAGTGCAGATAAGAAGATCTTCTTCTCCATCCACCACGAGCTCACCATTAAGGTTATTTGCATGCTCTAGACTAAACTCTGTATCACTAGGAATCTCTTCATACTTTAAATGAGATCCTGTTAGGTTAACAATCTCATTAAACATAACAACTAGAGCATTAAAGTCTTCAATGCTTTGTTGACGAACTTCAAAGATTTCTCCATCAAGAGTTCTTTCAAGTACCATATAAGCTCCATAGCCTTCATCAATATAGTTAGCGCCTAAAACTTCTTTAATATTAAAACAATCCTCTGCTTGAGAAAGAAGTGGTGATGCCACTACTAATAATATAAGTAATAATTTATTCATTTTCTTTTAATCCCCCTGTTATTAGAGCTTTTAGCCTTATCAACAATTGCTTTTTAGGGCTAGTTAAATACGTCTAACCTTTAAAATTTAGATCTGAGCACTCTTGTGCTTAAGTTAGCTCTACAAAGAGCCTGAAAAACAAGCTTATTTAAGTCTCAGTTTGCAACAATTGTTGCGATTTTGAGCTCAAAGCAAGACCAACAGCATGTTTTAGGAAGCTTTTTTATTGTCTACATCATTTATTTATATCTCAGACTCATACAGTTTCAAATCCTGACCGATAGTTATTATGTTCGAGAAATGAAGTAAGGGAGAACAGCACATGGCAAGGTCAAGAGTATTGGTAGTATCTGATGATCAAGAGGTCATACAAAAAGCAAGAAATTTTGCTTACAGTATGGGTGTTAATTTAGAGATTTTTTCTATTCATCAATGGGAAGAAAGAGAAAGAAAAAGAGCATTTGATAGTTCTGCACAAGAGCTAACAAGCGGTGGCAACACCAATGTTATTCCTTTCCCTGCTGGTGGATCAAATGCACAAAGAGTTAAAACAATTAATGAGCTAGAAAGTGTAGCTATTGAAAGTGCAATTCATGAGTATAAAGGTAATTTAACAGAAGCGGCTAAAGCTTTAGGTATTGGAAGAGCGACGCTTTATAGAAAAGTTAAGCAATACAATATTGATCCATCTCTTGCTAGAAAGAAGAGAGCGGCTTAAGCCTCCCCCTTTAAAAAGACATAGTATTTGATGAAAAATCAAATGAACAAAGTCCTCTGTATAACACAGGGGATTTTTTTTATTCTTCTTATCTCTTTCTTTGCTCTTATTATGAGAGGAAAGTTCCTATTCTCTGGCCATAGTCAGATGTGTATTGATATGTATGAAGAACTTTTTGAAGACCCTGGAGAAGGCTTTATTAGTGAGTGTGAGAAGCAGTACTCAAGTCTTATGACCTACTCTGGCTGGGAGCTTAAAATGAACTCATGGCTTGGAGGTTATGGATGGTCTCATTTTTCAGTGTATAAGCCACAAAAAACAAGAGAGCTTTGGGATTCAACATCTGAAGAAACAGGAGCAAAAGTTAAGTATATTGATGAGGAGTGGGTTGTAGTTAGACCTCATCCAGACTCTCTTTTTAAAAAAGGAGATAGAATATTAAGTGTAAATAAAAGAGAGAAATTAAATTACAGTTTAATACATAAAACAGCTGGTTTGTTTAAAGTTGAAAGAAAAAACAAAACTTTAGAACTTAATATTAAGTTAAGAGAGTATAAGTGGGATGATAGTTTAAGATTAAGAAAACCTAACGTATTAATAGTTCCTTCCTTTAGAAAAGAATTCTTTAGTGATGAGGGTGAGTTTAGTGAAAAAATTAAGAGTATTAAAAGTGATGAAATTGTTATTGATCTAAGATCAAATTATGGTGGGAACATGGGAGCCGGATTAACGTTTTTATCCTACTTTTTTTGTGAGCCCGTTGAGATTGGATATATTGAAAGACCTAGAAGCAAGCTAGAAGAGGCGTTTTTTCCTAATACACTAGATGATTTCTCGCAGATGGAGAAGTTAGAGCAGTATAAAAAGTTAAAGCTAAAAACTTTTAAGAAAGACTACTGCACAAGTAAGAAAGTAAAAGTTGTTGTAGACTCTGGGACAAGTTCAACTGCTGAGCTTGTTGCGCAAGCCTTTATGGATCTTGAAAGAGGGTACATAGTCGGCCAGCCAACATCAGGGCAACTTGTTTTAGCGAAGTGGAATGATGTTCCAGAGTTTCCTAAAGGTTTTAGCTATTCATACCCTGTTGCTACATACAAGAATATTTATGATGTGATGATTGAAGGTTATGG
>CALLAU010000033.1 GCA_938002015.1 uncultured Bdellovibrionales bacterium | reverse complement strand
TTTCGACTTTTCTGCCAGTGAGGTCTCATCCTTAAGACCTCACCTGGCTTAGTCTCTTTCTTTTCTTTTATATCCAGGGGAGAATCCCTAGATAAAGGATATTATCCTCGTGCAAACCTCTTCCTAAGGCTTTCTCTGATTTCAGCACCTTCGATGCTCAATCTTGTCCACGGAATGGCTTTAAGTCTTTCCGCTTCTATTTCTTCTTCAGTTTCTTCGCAAATTCCGAATCCACCGTTTTCAATTCTTGCTAGAGCATACTCAATTTCAAGAAGTTGCTTTCTTAACCTATCGTGCATGCTTAAAATTTCTGATTCAGCTAAAGCGCGTACAGTTTGATCACCTTCATCGCCGCCTTTTTCAACAGCAACGTTTAGGTTCTCTTTTGTGCTCTGCACTCTATTTAGGATGTCTTGTTTAGCGTCTATTAAAAGTGTTCTACATTCGGTAAGTAAGTTCTTATCTAGTTCACTCATGCTTATCCCCCTTGAGCTTATTTTCTTAGCATCCGGTTTTTCTAAAAGCTCTCAAATCCTTGTCTGATCTGCCTTTCCGGCTTCCCTCTTTGACCCGTCCTTGGTGCCAAATTGGGACTCGATCAATTTCTCACAGATTGTTGTTTAAAAGCAACCTAAAACCGTGTAAAGCCTTCAAAACCTTTTGATCTCTAATATAAAACCTTCTAATAAAGGCGTAATTCTAAGCATTTAGGTCCAATTTAAGCCTAAAAGAGTGACTCAAATACTGGTCTTTAAGGTAAGATTATCACTAAATTATGAGTGTATTTTTGATCGATTTTTTAAAATTAATAGCAAGTTTTGTGTCAATGATTGTAGCCGCTGATATTCTGATTAAAGGGGCTGTCATACTTTCAGAAAAATTTAACCTCCCAAAAGCCTTTGTTGGAGCGGTCTTTGTAGGCCTTGGAACTTCAGCTCCAGAGCTTTTTGCTAGCCTTATGTCTGCATATCTTGGAGAAGGAGTGCTTGCAGCGGGAAATGTGATGGGTTCAAATATTTTTAACTCGACCTTAGTGATGGGTGCTTGCTTGTTTTTTCCTTTCCATCTTTCAAAAGCTGAAAAATCAGTCACAAATTTAATCTGGGTTTTACTCCCTGCAGCAATGCTGTGGGTTTTTATTAGAGACGGGGCTTTCTCAATTGTTGAAGGAGTCTTGTTCTTAACTCCACTTCCTTTTTTCTTATACTCTATGATTACAAGTGGAGTGGTTGAAGAACCTGATGCAGAGATTTTAGAAGAAAGTAAAGAGTCTATTAAAATTGTTTTAAAAGCTGTTGCTTTTATTGTTTTTGGAGCTTTGTTTCTAGCAGTGGGAGCAAACCTTGGGATCCAAGGTTCATTAGGCCTTGTAGACTATTTTGGAATACCTAAGGCGTTTGCTGGAGCGATTATTATAGCAGCTGGAACAGGCCTTCCAGAGCTTGTAACTACTGTTGTTGCAGGCTTAAAGAAAGAAACTGATTTAGCTTTTGCTAATATCATGGGTTCAAATGCCTTAAATATCTTTTTAGTACTTGGTCTCTCCTCATCCCTTTTTCCATTTAAAGTCTCTCAAGAAATGGCTACTAGAGACTCTTTTTATCTTTTTGGAGTGGCTTTAATGCTTTTACCGGTTTTGGTTCTTTCAAAAAGGTCTTTACAGTTAGCCTGGGGAGGAGCTCTTCTTATGGCTTATTGCACTTTCTTTTACCTGCAACTTTAATAAATAGAGCATGAGGCTATCAAGGAAAGTTACTTCGGTGTACGAATCCACCCAGCTTTTGAGCTAAGTATTTCGTGTACATTTTCTATTTCACGGCCTCTTACACTGGCTTTGATTTTTATTTTAAATAATTTGTCTGGATCAACAGGTTGTTTATTCTCTCTTAGAAGTGGAGCTAGTAAATCCTTTTTCATGCGACCACGATAAGTTATTTTGCCATTTTCATCGGTTATCCAGAAAATCATGTTATAAGTGGAGTTATGGCCACCGTCTTCGTTATTAAGGTCAATAACTGGCACTACGAGGTTTCCTTCGATAATACGTATTTCAATTTTTTTCTTAAAAAACTTACTAAACATAAAACCTGCGCCTAATAAAAATAATGCCAAAAATATTTTCTTGTTCATTTAAAGACTCCTTTAAAAAGACGCATTTAACTTTGAGAAGCTAATCGTTTTAAAGAGCTTCCAGCCAGACCACTTTTTAACAACACACATATGACTTTCACCATAAACATCTTCTAAAGCTTTAAAGAGTTTTGGGGCTTTAGATTGAATAGTCTTGGGATCTCTAAAAAAATGTTCTGAAATACATGCAAAAAACTCATAAGAGTTTGTAAGTGCGTAAGGGTTTAAAAAAGGATAAGCTCCACTTAAAGCTTCTTCAAAAAACTGAGTCCAGTCTTTAGTAATACTTGAGTTTTCAACAATATCAGTTGAAGGGACTCCATCCATTCCAGCATATTCAAAGTCAATGGCGTGAGCAAGTTCGTGCACTATGAGATTGCTTTGTGGTGTTGTCAGGTATGTAAGATGAGAAAACCAAGCTAAGTGCAAACTTACTTCATTTTCCATGGAGAGCAGATCCTCTTGCTTAATAAAGCTAGATAGATTGTCTTGGAGGCTAGAATTAAAGCTTAATAAAAGAGCCTTAGTTTCTGGGTTCTCGCTTTTATTTGCAAAGCGTGTAAAATTTGGTTCAAAGTCAGTTTTAAAAGTATCCTTAGATTTTTTTAAAAAACTAAGGAACTGACTCTTTTTGCCTTCATCTTCTGATACTAATTTAAAATATCTTTGCCAGTGCTTAAAATCTTTTAAAAGTTTATGAAAACTTTTGCCAACGATTTCTTCTCTTGCAAAAGCAAAACTATCAATAGCTGTTAAGCTTTGAACTAGAGCTGAAAACCTTGCATGGTGATAGTTATAACCTTGAGCTATCATTAAACCACCTTCTTCATAATCCTTTCTAAGCTTACTGCCTCCAGAATAAATAACAATGGAGCTTATGATATCTAAAACGGTTTGAGACCTCCTTAACAGTGTTTTTGCTATCTCAAAAGAAGTATAAAGCCTATGATAAGCAGGCATGGCTTTTCCTATATCAGAGATGATAGGGATAGAGGCTTCTATTTTAAAGGTAAGATCAAGGCACTTCTTTTTTTCTTCATCACTATATATTTGAAAAACTGAATCTTTATTTATAAAGTTTAAGATCCACTTTCTTTCACTTTCACTGACCTTAGGAATTTTAAAATTTGTTAAATCGTTTTTCCAAAATTTTTGATAAAGATCAGCACTTGCTATTTCCTCATTTAACTTACTAATTAATGAATGTAGAGACATAGTTATAGACTTAACTTTCTTATAATAAATTTCAAGATAAGATGATGAAATCATCCCTTAAGTCTCATTACTACTGGTAATTAAATATATAAAACATGTACTCTTTTTTTTATAGGCGTGAGAGTTTACAAGAAGGGGTGATTTTGAGAGAATTGAAATCATGATACAGTCGGCTCGCCAAAAATTACTGATACTTACGGCTTTATTAATAGCAGCGGTTTATATTCCAATCTTCATTCTTACAAAGATTACTCCGTATTTTGAAAAACTTTTTGTGGCGACAGGCCAAGAAATTCCTCTACTAACGATTTTTGTAATCAAAATGTCGCACGAGTTAAGTGATCATTTTTTAAGTGTGAATCTATTTGCCTTTATAGCAATAGCTCTTTTGACTTGGTATTTTTATAATTCGTTGAATAAAAAAACACTTAAAAGTCCAGACTTACTTCAAACTTGGACTTTTATACTCTCAGTTTTTTTATTTTTAATAACTGGCTTAATTATTTTATCGCATTATTTACCAGTTTTATAGTTTAGGCCTGAAGTCTATTCTTTAAAGATCTAATTCAACATACGTAGGGCAGTGATCAGATCCTTTTTGTTGATCAAGGTGTCCCATCTTTTTTACCAAAGGCAGAAGGCCTTCTGTTACACAAATATAGTCAATTCTCCAGCCTCTGTTTCCAGGACGAGCGTTTTGACGGTACGACCACCAGGTGTATTTATCTTTCTCCTCTGGATAAAAATGTCTAAAAAGATCTACAAACCCGATCTCAAGAAAAGAAGAGAACCACTCTCTTTCTTCAGGTAAAAACCCACTCGTATTCTTTAGCCTTTTTGGGTCATGAACATCATATTCTAGGTGAGCTACATTGTAATCTCCAACTACAATAACTTCTTCTCCAGCATCAATTTGCTCTTTTAGATGAGCGGTGAAGCGCTTTAAAAAATCCTGTTTAAAGTCATGACGAGTTTCATTCATGGCGCCATTTGGGAAATACACATTATAAAGGAGAAATTCTGGGTGTCTTGTAACGACAAATCTTCCCTCTTGGTCAAACTCCTTAATATGAATCCCGTGTTCAACAAAAAGAGGTTCTTCTTCTTTTAAGAACGTACATGTGCCAGAATACCCTTTCTTGGTTTCAGCTGAAGACCAGTACCTGTGGTTAAAGACATCTTCTAATTTTTCAGCAGAAAGTTGTTCTGGGTGGGCCTTAGTTTCTTGAATACACAAAATATCTGGTTTTTGCTTCTTTACGAAGTCTTTTAGGCCGTGTTTATAGCAAGCTCTTATTCCATTTACATTCCAAGATATTAGTTTCATAAAACCTAAATAACATGTAGAAATCAGATATGTCACAAAGGATTTTAAAAAAAGTTCAAGAATCAAGCATTTATCCTCAAATGAAGCAATTTACTTTTACTGATTATGAGAATGCGCTTTGTGATTTTAAGGTGTCTTTGCCTATTCAGGTCAGAGATCAAATTCTAGATTTTACCAAAGATGTTACGCCTAAATTTTTATCAAATAAATCAAGAAATGATTCAGTATTAAATTGTTATGATTTTCATTACTCAGACTCAAAATTAAAACTAATAGAGGTCAATACGAATGCCTCAGGCTTTTTAATTACAAACATTTTAGAAGAAGAAGCACTAGCTTTAAAATATGAGGAAGATATTTTAAATGCTTTTGTGGAAAGCTTTGGGGAAAAACCTAAGAAAGTTTATATAAATGATGAAGACCCTGATTTAGAAAAAATGAAGGTTGAGTTTTTTATGTATCAAGACTTTTTTAAAAGAAATGGTATTGAAGCAGAGATTATAAAAACAAAAGAGCTTTCAACAATCATTGAAGAGAGTAAAGGCAAAGTTTTTTGTTATAATAGGGATTGTGATTTTTATTTAGATGATAATAAAAACTTAAAGAAATACTGGCAAGAAGGAAAGCTGATACTCTCTGCGCACCCAGAAGCCTATGAAATGCTTGCATCAAAAAAAGTACTTCTAGATTTAAAAATAGATTCAGATCTTTTCTTAAAAAACTATTTACTTACTAAAGAAAACCAGGAAGAGCTCTGGGCCAATAAGAAATCATTCTTTTTTAAACCCTTAGAGTCATATGGTTCTAAAGGAGTTTACGCTGGAAAATCAGTAAGTAAGAAAAAATTTCAAGATATTCTTGAAATTGGAAACTATATGGCTCAAGAAATTCATTTACCAGGTAAAGTTAAAGAAGAAGGCATTGAATGGAAGTATGACATTAGAGCATTTTTCTCAAAAACTAGAGTGCATAAGATAGTATGTAGAGTTTATAAGGGGCAGGTGACAAATTTTAAAGAGCCTGGTGGCGGGTTTGCTTTAATAGACTGGATCGATTAGAAAAAGAGATAAAAACACAAAGGAACGTTTGTATGAGAATTAAAGAGTATGGAGTTGAATTTAGCTATGATAAGCCTGTCGTTATTCTTGGTGGTATTAATGTTCTTGAATCAAGAGATTTAGCTTTTAAGGGAGCTGAAAAGTTTAAAGCGGCTTGTGAAAAACATAATCTTCCTTATGTCTTTAAGGCTTCCTTTGATAAAGCCAACAGATCCTCAGTAAGCTCATACCGAGGTCCTGGGTTAGAAGAAGGGTTAAGGATTTTTGAGGAAGTTAAAAAAGAATTTAATGTTCCAATTATTACAGATTATCATGAACCTTCACAAGCAGCGCCTTTAAGTGAAGTTGTTGATATCCTGCAAATTCCAGCTTTTCTTTCAAGACAAACAGATCTTGTTGTGGCTGGAGCTGAAACAAAAAAAATTCTACATGTAAAAAAAGCTCAGTTTTTATCTCCATGGGAGATGACAAATATTAAAAAGAAGTGTGTAGAAGTAGGGAATGATAAAGTTCTTTTTTGTGAAAGAGGATCGTCTTTTGGATATAATAACTTAATTGTTGATATGCTTGGAATGCTTGAGATGAAAAAAGAGGGACATCTTGTAACCTTTGATGTCACTCACTCGCTTCAGCTTCCTGGTGGTAAGGGAACTGCAGCTGGAGGAAGAAGAGAGTTCTCGATTCCTTTTGCTAGATCAGGTGCTGCTTTAGGGTTAACAGGAATTTTTGTAGAAGCTCATTCAGACCCAGATAAAGCAAAGTGTGATGGCCCAAGCGCTTTAAACTTTAATGATATAGATGAGTTTATAGAAGCTGTTGCAAAGGTAGATAGGTTAGTTAAAAATTATTAGATATTATTATAGTTTGACTGAATATTCTTAGGTTCACTCGATCCCAGAGTAAACCTGACATATTGATGGGTAATCAAGAAGGTCAACTTCTATACAAACAGGTTTAAGCTCTCCTATGGGATTTTCCTCATTAAGTATATAGGCCTTTTCAGCGACCTGCATAATGCCTGATTCTAGAGGGTATCTTCTATTAACACATTCATCAAAACTCTCAGATATAGATTCATCAAAAGTGCATCTAGCACCTAAGTTACCTGATTGTTTAATACTAAAATTAATTAAAGTATCGATCGCTCTAGTTTTTTCATCAAAGAAACTAAAAGTGTTGGCTACGTTTATTATCTCTTCAGAATTTAAGCTATCAATTAGTTTTTCTAAAATAGGTATAGAGACTTCTTTAGGAAAACGTCTTAAGTGTCTTATGCCAGAGAGTCTAATCTCAGTTTCAGAATGGCCTATAACTTTTTGAAGAAAATCTAATTCTGGTGTAAAAAAAGACTTATAAAAAAGAGCATTTATATTTAAACCCATTTCTTCATAAATTTGGCTAAGTTTTTGTGAAAGAGTATAATCTTTAGAATTTAATAAGAAGGCTTTTCGGTAAACTAGCGCCTGCTCTTTTAAACTGATGCATTTTGTGCTTTTAAGTAGATCATCATTTAAATCAGATACTATTTTTGATGCTTCACCTGAAAAATCATTGAAACTCTCTAATCTTGTGGGGTTTTGTATTAAACTCTTGTTGCTTGGCCAGTTTTGACGAAGTTTTTTAGCGAGCCTAAAGATTTTATAAGCGTTTACAATGCCTTTTTCACCATAAAGTCTAGCTCCGAGTGTTTTTATTGAAGTGGTATTAATGAGAATTTCAATTTCTGCTTGTGTAATGCCAGGCAGTAAGCTCATGACATTGGCAATCGCGCCAGAAACTAGAGGTCTTGCTGCACTTGTTCCACTAAACTTAGAGGGCTTATTAAAAAAAGAACTTACAATCATAGAGTCTGCTGGTGCTAAAATATCTAAATTAGATGGAGAGTTTGAAAAGGAGCTTACTAAACCAACAGGTGAAGCACTTCCAACAACGATATAGTTGTCAGCTCCTCTTAGTACATGGTGATCAGGAAAACTATTTCCTGAAGGAATAACAATAGGGATTTGGTGAGCGGCTAATTTTTCAAGGGCTAGGTAGTGTCTGTCTTGTGTGATGATTATTGAAGTTGAGAAGAGATCGATTTCTTTTTCAATCATTTCTTCAGCTAAAGAAACACCATCTGAGTAATTAGGGCTTTTACTAGCATTAAGCACATCAAACCTAATCTGATCCGTAACACCACTTTCACTGCCAACCATTAAGTTTGCAGCTCGAGTTCCATGAGAACTTACCTGTGCATAAGGATCTAGTTTGTCAGGGTCCCCTGTGTAGCTTTTAATATACTCCTGCCAGTAACTATTTTGGTTAGTGTCTATTCTAGCTTCGAGTAAAGGATTAAGAAAGCTTGAAGGGATTGAGTCTAAATGAATATTTTCAAAATCACCATATTTAATAAGGCTTTTGTGTGAGCTAGACATAATGTTCATCTCAGATTTGGCTAGGTCAGCTCCAATGTATTCTTGAGCCCAGTAGGTACTAAGACTGCCACCAAATAGCTTAATAGAGTCTTCAGTATTTACATTGGAATCAGCTCCTTGAGAGCAGTTATGAGCATCTGCTAAGAAGCAATAAGTTAAAAAGGCAATTATAGAGACAAAGTTAAAGAACATATAAGCTAAAGTATTCAAGAAATGAACCAAAAAGATATGTTATTAGATACACTCTCTTAATCACTAGTTGTTTAAAATTGCTTAACAAAGTAGGAGGTGACCAAAATTGTCACCTAAGTGATTTACATAGATTAAACCGCAAGTCTTGTTTTTATTAATGGTATTAAACAAGGGTAAGTATTTTGATAAGATTTTTAAATGAAAATTTTAGTTTATATACTTTTTTTATCAGTGATAGGTGTTCCTAGCTTTGCAGTTTTTAGTAGCTTTATTTCAGTAAGTCCGTCTAACGTAGAAGATAAGAAATTTAAAATAAATCTTTCAACAAATAAAGAAGATAAAAACTTTTTTGATGTAAAAATTGATGGGATCACTTATCGAGACGTTTGGCTTATAACAGTAGATAAAGAATTAAGTGAAAAAGAACAGAATGAATTTAGAAATTATATTTGGAATAAAGAATTTAAGCCTGCAAAAATTTTAAAACTTCAAAAAATATATGCGAATAAGTCTAAGAGAAAACTAAACCCCCTTCCTCCTTTTACAATTAAAAATGAATATGGATCTAATAGTTATATTTATATGGACCACCCAACAGAAGTTTCAGACGGTGGGTTTTACTACTCTATTGATCTTCCTAAGTTTTACGAGAATCAGATAGCATCAAAAATAAGAGCTGCTGAAGCTGAAGCACTTGCAAAAAAAGAGGCTGAAAAAGAAGCAAAGAAGAAAAAATAAGCTGCTTTTCCTATATAAAAGTCTGAGTTTAAGGCCTAAGGTCTTGTAGTTATTAATACAAGATCACTTTTAAGCCGAAAAGAATCTCGTAATGAGAACTTTAAGTAAAAGGAATCATAAAGAAAACGAGGTGAGGCTTTCAATAGCTGAAAGGCTTCAGTCTGCTATTGCCGATCACAGCCTTCTAACAGAAGTTCCTGAAATGTGTGTTCCTTACTCTGTGAGGCAAGTGCACGGAGGAAAGCTTACATACTTTAATTTTAAATTAGCAAAAGAGATGGGGCTTATTCCTCAAAACCATGATGAGAAAATTACTAAAGAACTAGAAGAAGCTATTTTAAATCAGTTTAATGTGCGAATTATCAATGAGTATGATCGTATTCATCACACTCACTTTAAATCTGAGGATATAAAACCTTTTAAATGCTTTGCTACAAGGTATTTGCAACTTCAGCATAAGAATAAACAGGGAAGAACCTCTGGTGATGGACGAGCGATTTGGAATGGAGAAGTTTCTTATAAAGGTAAAACATGGGATTTAAATTCTAGAGGAACGGGTGTCACCTGTATGGCTCCAGGGCTTGTTGAGGCAAAAACACCATTAGAAACTGGAAATGAGGATTATGGTTACTCTTGCGGCTTATCCGAGTTACCAGAAATTTATGCTTCAAGTATTATGAGTGAAAGGTTTCACAAGCATGGAATCTCAACAGAGAGGATTTTAGCAGCAATTGATAATGGCAAAGGCCTTGGGATTTGTGTAAGAGCTCATCAAAATCTTATTAGACCGGCTCATATTTTTAGATATTTAAAACTTAATGACTATTATGGAGCAAAGAAGCTTCTTTCTTACTGTATTAAAAGAGATTTTAAAAATAAGAAGATTGATTTTAATTTAAATCATAAAAATGCTTTTGATAAATACTTAGAGCATTTTACGAACATGTTTTTAGATCTTTGTGCTCTTACTTATCATAAAGAAATTTTTCTTTGGCTAGACTGGGATGGTGATAATATATTAATTGATGGTGGTATTATCGATTATGGTAGTGTGAGACGTTTTGGAACGCATCATAATAAATATAAGTATGACGATGTATCAAGATTTTCAACAAATTTAGATGACCAGGTTAAAAAAGGAAAACTTACTGTACAGGTTTTTGCTCAACTTGTTGATTTTGTTAAAACTGGTAGTAAAGGAAAATTTGACAGTTTTTCTTCGACAGAGTCTGTTAAAAAATTTGATGAGAGGTTTCAACTCAAGCTAAGAGAATACTTTTTACATGACCTTGGTATGTCTACAGTTTCAATTAAAAAAGCAATAAGGTGGAGAGGTCAAAAAGTTGAGGAAGTGTATGAGCTTTTTCAAAACTTAAAACTTAAGAAACTGACTAAAGAGCAAAAAACTGTAGATGGAATAAATCAGTGGCCAGCTTTGAATATGAATTATTTCTTAAGTGATATTAAGAAGATATTACAAAAATCAAACAACATAAGTTTAAAAAAATACTTCGCAGACTTTGCTGAGTATTCAACTCTAGAAGTTGATAGAAGTGGTGATGTTGAGGAAATGTCTATTTTTGTCGACATGCTAAGCTCATTTCAAGAAGAACTTGAACAAGAATTTGGCTATAAAGGTGACTTTAATGTGAGATTAACTACTTCAGCAGTACTTGATCTTATTGGTCAGGTAGAACAGATGCCTCTTTCTAAATACCAAAAGGCTCTAACGGATTGTATTGAGTTTGGCTTTATTAAAGAGCCTAAATGGATAACAGAAGTTCAAAAACTTTATCGTGATGATCTCTAAGAAAAGAGAGCCTTTTTTCTGCCTCAAATATATTCAGCACTACTTCTTTAAGATCATTGCTAAGTTTTAAAACTCAAAGTAAAACAGTAAATTATGGGTGTTGAAATTCCAAATCATTTAAAGCGCTATTCAGCTGAACAAAACTACTCTCTTTATAGTTATGAAGATCAGTCTGTTTGGCGCTACGCTATGAAGCAGCTTTATAGGTATTTAAAAGATAATGCTCACTCTTCTTATGTCGATGGCCTTGGTAAAACAGGGATTTCAATTGAAGAGATACCAAAGATTTCAACTATGCATGAAAAACTACAAGAGTTTGGTTGGGGTGCTGTTCCTGTGAGTGGTTTTATACCTCCTGCTGCGTTTATGTCATTTCAAGCGCATGGTATTCTGCCAATTGCTTGTGAAATGAGAACTATGGAGCATCTTCTCTACACACCAGCACCTGATATTGTTCATGAAGCTGCAGGACATGCTCCACTTATTATTGATAAAAACTATTCTGATTACTTAAAGTCATATGCTGAGGTAGCTTCAAAAGCGATTATCAGTTCAGAGGACCTTGCACTTTATGAGGCTATTAGAGACTTAAGTGACTTAAAAGAAGATCAAACTAGTACGCCATCAGAAATTAAAGACTGTGAGAAAAGACTTTCAGATACGATTAACTCAATGAGCTATACTTCTGAAGCTCAGCTACTTGGAAGAATGAACTGGTGGACAGCAGAGTATGGTTTAATAGGTGATACCAAAAACCCTAAGATTTTTGGTGCAGGACTCCTTTCATCTATTGGCGAGTCTAGAAACTGTTTAAGTGAGCCAAAACATATTGAGCTTTCACTTGGATGTTTGGAGTATAACTATGATATTACAGAGCAACAGCCTCAACTTTTTGTTGCAAAAGACTTTCCTCATTTAAAAGAAGTTCTTCTTGAAATGACGGAAGAAATGGCCTTTAAAGTAGGTGGTGAAGAGGGCTTAAGTAAAGCTAAAAGAGCTAAAACAATTTGCACAGTTGTTTTAGAAAATGGAAGTACTTTTAGTGGCCCGTTACTTGATTATGGTTTTTCTGATGAAAGACTGGATTTTTTAAACTTTTCAGGCCCTGTCCTTAAGAATGATAAAGATATTATAACAGATGACTTAAGTTTTTCTTTTGATAAAGAAAAAGTCATTTCTGTTCATGGTGGCCCAACGAGTTTTGAGAAGTATCCTGATTTTGCAGACTTTGTTGCTAAAAAACTAAATAAACAACCACCTAGGTTAACTGATAAAGAAAGCCTTTTAAAAGACTTAAGAGATTTTAGAGCAGACAGTTCTAATATGAGTTCAGCAAATCTAGAGGCTAAATTTTTTGATGTGGCTTCAAACCACTGGTTGGCAGCTTTAGAAGTTTTAGAAATTACAAAATCTGAAAAAGTAAGAAATAAACTAGAGCAAATTAAATTCGTGTCTTCAGAAGATACAAAATCATGTATTGATTTAGGTATGTCAGCTCTAAGTTAGAAAATCATTTAACATAAATTTTTTAAAGAGAAGTATTTAATATGCAACCACTTATACATACAGTTTTAGTTAGGCCGATTTACCCAAGAAACGTAGGCCAGTGCGCTAGAGCGACAATGAATATGGGAAATGGTAGCCTCATTATAATAGATTCAAAATGTGATCTAAGTGATAATGAAGAAGCAAGGCAAGGTGCTGCAGGAGCTCAAAAACCTTTAGAAGAGCGAGTGATGCTAGACTCATGGGAAGACTTCAATAAAAAATACCCAGACACTGACCGCATTGCAATGACAAGAAGAATTGGAAAGCATAGAAAGCTCTTTCCTTTTAAAGAAGGCATGAAAGCTTTTGTTCAATCTGAAAAAGTTAATGATGAAGGCATACCAGAACTTTTCCTTATTTTTGGACCTGAAGATCATGGTTTAGATACACCTGATTTAGAGTATGTAAATATGTGTTGTCACCTTCCTATTTTTGGAGATTTTAAAAGTCTTAACTTAGCTCATGCAGTTTTAGTAGCGCAGTATATTGCTCATGATACTTTTTATGATGAGCGTAGAATGATTAATCCAAAAAGTTCTATTGATAAATCAAAAGAAGATTATTTTATGCAAAGAGCTCCGGAGGATTTTTTCCCTGATGAAGCGCTTCAAGTTTGGCTAACTTCAATGGGTTTTCAAATAGACCCAACTCGTTTAAATGCTTTTGAAACCATTCGAAAGATGATTTTAAGGGGTTTTCCAAGCCCTAAAGAGCTTGGGACTTTAGAAAAAGCTTTAAGACAAGCTGTGCGCTTAAAAAATGAAGGCGGAAGAAAGTAGGAGGCTTAAAATCCTTCACATAGACTTAAGAAAAAACCTCTAAGGGCCTGGTGGAGAATATAGTGTGCTATATGGTGTGCTAGAAAGCTTTCTCTACCTAGTTTTATGTGTACATATTTTTGACATTTGTTAATAATTAAATACCCCCTTTGATCTATAAATACCTAAAATCATTGATTTTTATCTTTCTCTTCTTGTGCATAAAACTTGCTTCTTAAGTACTAAGTAAGGCGACTTATTTAGGGGGATTTTAATGAAGTTACTGGTAATGCTTTTGATGTTTTTGAGTCTAGCAAGCTGCTACTCAGAAGCAAAAGAGTATGGATTAAATGGAGTAATAAAGAAGAAGAGTGGGAGTTATTTACTAAGCTACTCTGAATTTAAGCAGCTATCTGATGCTAATAAAAACTCATATATTAAAATAATCTCATACAATCTTTTGCAAATAGATAAGAATTTAAAACAAGAAAGAGATCAAAGTTACAATGATCTTATGAGCATAATTTTAAGTTTCTTTATTGAAGAAGCCTATGCTTCAAACCTTCAGTGTATTGGTGGTGGGGTTTTTGTTAAAACTGGAGCTTCTTCATGTGGTATGAACTCTTATGCTGGCTTTACTTGCCCTGCAGGAAAAGAGATATGTAATCCGCTTATCTTTGGTGTTAGTAGTAGTGGTCAGCCCGTCTGTCATCAAACTGCTACAACAAATTGGTGTTATAAAAATACTAAGCCAGGGTATACAACAAGACTTGATTTAGTTTTTCAAAAACAAGAGGCAAGAGATGCTTGGAATGACTTTTCAAGAGATGTTGATGAGGTCTGCCGTGAAGCTAAGAGATCAAGGATTCAAGAAGAAGATTATTTGGTTGATCAAGCATGTAGTAATATTCTTGATCAAACAAGAAGAAACCAAGAAAGAATTAATAGTGGAAGAATTAAAGCTGAATATCCAATAAATAGCGCATCATCTATAGAGGCCAATTCAGGAATCTGTATTGACTGTCTTAGTAATGCTCCAGTTATTAGAAGTGATATAAGTGAACTTGCAAGTTCACTTCCTCAAGAAGGTGGGGATGTTGCAATTGAAGGAGTTAATAGTCCAATTGAAAATCCTGAAGGTTGGGATATAAATCCTTATGATAGAATCCTTGGTAGATGTGTGACTCAAAAAAATGCGCTAAGTGATATGCCTCGTCCTGAATTTCCTGTTATAACAGATCAGCTAGTTAGAGAAATTGAGAATAAACTAAATAATGCTGGTGTGAGTGATGTTGCTTTTCAAAAAGCATTGTCTTTTTATCAAAACAATAAAGATGTAATTAAGAACTCAAGATACATAACGATTCTTGATATGAGTCAGAGTGCTCGTAATAAAAGAAAGTTTTTAATTGATTTAGAAACTGGAGAAGTTGAATCATATTTTGTAGCTCATGGACGTGGTTCTGATCCATCTCAAGCAGGAAGAGTGCAAAGTTTTGGTGGAAATGAAGGAACTACAACTAATAAAACACCTGAAGGTTTTCACTTAACAGGGCAAATTTATAACAATGGTAAATACCCACCTTCTCTTGTGCTTCACGGACAAGAAAAAGGTGTTAATGATGCCTCATGCAGAAGATCTATAGTTGTTCATAGAGCACTTGGTAATGGTGGTGTCGCAGGGCGGTCTACATCTAATGGAAATGGAACTTTGTGGAGAAGTAATGGATGTTTTGCAATGAACAAAGATGAAACAAGAAGTTTTGTAGAAAGAACAGAAAATGGGAGTGTGTATTATGTACATAGAGGAAACTAAAAAAATAAGAACGATTATAACAGCTTTAATTCTTTTATTTTCATCTCATGCTTTTAGCACGGATTTTAAATGTTTTAAAAATCAAGAAAGAATCTTTGAAGGAATTAGCACAATATCTGTAGGTTTAGTTGATGAGAGTCAGTATACATCATCGCTTGTTGTTACAAATGAGAGCGGTTCAAGAGAGTCAGCAGAGCTACACTGTCCAATATTTCCAAAAGTAGGTACTTGCGGTCTAGAAGGAGACGGTGGAGAGATAGATCTTGAAGAGGTTAGTGAAGATGGTCAGAGTATTAAAATATTAGTGAGAGGAAACCTTAAAGTTGAGATGATTCAACCTGAAGGGTACTCATATATCAGTGTTGATTCTGTAGCTGACGTTAGTGATAAAAGCATAAGATTAGATAGAGTTTCTTCAAAAGAGTGTAATTTCTTTTTATGACATTTAAGCTTTTGAGCATTCTTACATTTGTAGCTTTTTTTCAGCTGAATGTTGTATCAGCTGAGGAGCTCTTATGCTCTAAAGTTTTAAGTTTAGATATAAATCAACGAAATAGATCTCAGTTGATGACTGTCTATAAGGAGCGTGTTTTTAGAGATATAAATCAAAACAAAGAATGGATTAAAGCTCATCAAGAATCAAGAGAAGGGCTGTATTTTGAATCAACAGTTTCTGAGCTTAAAAACTTAAATGATAATATTATTAAGAATAACGACCTTGTTACATCACTAGTTAACTTAAGAAAAGAAATGGAGATAGAGGCTATAACAAGGTTTCATGAAAGTCTTGGTGGTGAATTCGGTGATATCATCCTTTATTCTGATTTTAAATTAATAAGATACTTTATCCCTATAAGAAATCGTGAACTACAGCAAAAATATTCTGTAATACTTAAAAGAATATATGCAGATGTGGATAAAAAATTTAAAGAAAAACTTTTAAGTGAAGGTCTTGTTAGAGTTTCAGATATAGAAGAAAACTGGTTTGAGCTTGGTTTAGCTGAAAGCTCTGACTTAGCTGCTGTTGCAGCTAGAAAAGCAAAAGACCTTGGTGTTTTAAGTTTAGATACTTTGTTTGACTCTGTAAAATCACTACTTGCAAAAGATTTAGCTGAAGCTAAAGGGTTGCACGCTGAGCTTAGTCAAAACTGGGTTTATGCACATCTATTTGATGATGGTGGTGGTGTTATCAATCTTAAAACTATTGAACTTTATAGAAAGAATAGGTCACCAGAAAGTTTTGCTAAAGCTATAACAGATTATTTTAATTATGAATTAAGTGTTGGTACAGCTGCTAAATTTATTCAAATGTTTCAACTTATAGATCTCTTTAGCCCAAGTCTTATTATTGAGGAAAGAATAAATACAAGTGTTTCTAATATAGCACATGGAGTGATCTCCTTAGATTTTATTGGTCTTGGAGCTAAAAACCTTCAAGCTACTTCTATTGGTGTTTTATCAAGTAATAGTATTGATGAAGTTTTAATAAGGGTAAGAGAAAATGAGAAAGAAATTACAAAGGCTTTTAAATCACAACAACAACTAGTTAGAGATGTGATGAAAAGTTTTTTTGGTTTAGAAAATGATTTAAGTATAAGCTTCTCTGGTGATGAAGGGGTTATTATACTCCCTAGAGAGATTAACTTAAAAGACATGATAGATATTCAAAAAATACTTTTAAGTGCTTTTGGTACTTCTCAATTAAGAATAACTTATATGAGAGCTGATGAAAATGGCGATATAGATGCTGATGTTGTATCTGTAGCTGAGTCTATAGAAAAAGCGCTTCAAGTTGCTTTAAGTAAAAAGTTAGATCCTAAACTTTTAAATCAAACTCAATTTAGTATATGGGTGCATCCAGAGTTAAGGCCGGGACAGAGAAGAAAGGTAGAGTTGATATTATATAGCTCTGTTGAGCATAGTGAAAACCAAAGGGGCTTTATTCGCAGGGCCTTTCCTCAAGTTGTAAGGGCCGTTGATAAAGAGAGTAGTAGAATTCATGTGTTTGCAGGGAGTAATATTCACGGACTGACTTTAAATCAAGATTAAGTCTTTAGAGTTTTCTTTGTAATTATTGCCTTAAGGGCTTTATTTTTTTCAATATAAAAGCCTTTAAAGCTAATGAAAAACTGTTTATAGCGAGTCTTTTCACTGGGTGTTTGACCAAATAAAGTGCAGTTTGTATATGAGTAAAGTATGAAAAATTTAATAATTTTAATTTTTGCTTTATTCTCAACAAAAGCCTTAGCTAACCCAGAAGTCGTTTGCAGTACGAGCAGGGTAGAGGACACAAGTCAACCAAGCACAGTTCAAAATGATATCAACTCTAGAATTAGTGAGTTAGTCGAACAAGGAAAGAGTGTTGAGGTCATTGACCTTCAGGCCTCAAACACATCAATTGTGCATGGTGCAGGCGTTCATGCTAGAATTCATGTGTATGAGACAGTATGTGCTTCTCTTAAAGTTTTTTGATCTAACTTAAATATTATTTTTAACGTGAAAGCATGGCCTAATTGATAAAGTTAATCTGGCCTTCAAGAACAGTATCAGAATCAATGGTTCTGATCACTGGAGATAAGAAGCTAAAGCTGGTTTTTAAAGAGTTTAGATCTAACTCATTACTGTATGATTCACCGTTTTTACCAAGTATTTTTGAAGCAATAAAAACTGAAGCAAAATCAATAATATGAGATTTTAGAAATAGCCCCATAGTTTTTGCTCCACCTTCAATAAACGCACTTTGTATGGAGTAGTCAGAGGCTAAACTTTTTTGGAGTTCATTAAGGTTAAAGTTCCCATTTGTATCTGTACTCACTTTTAAGAGGCTAAAATCAGTTTCAGGTTCTTTATCTAATTTATGTACTAAAACAATGTCCTTTGAGTTTCTTAAGCTCCTTACTTTTGTATCCTCTAAACGAGTTAAGAGTTCAAGGCTAGGGTCTAAGATGATGACTTTATTTTCTTTAGTGTAGTTTGGAAGACGCGGGTTTAATGAAGGGTTGTCATTTAAAATAGTATTTTTTCCGACAAGTACAGAGTCAGATTGTGCTCTTAAAAAATGAGCGTACTGTCTAGATTTTTCGTTTGTAATCCACTTACTTTCTCCATTAATCGACATTTTCCCATCAAGTGTTTGAGCCCATTTTGCATGAAAAAAAGTTTTTTTATTTTCATGAAAATAAAAAAACTTAGCATTAAGCATTCTATTTATTTTAGAATAGCTTTCATCAGCTTTAATTACTTCAATACCAGCTTCTTTAAGTTTTTTAATTCCTGTTCCACTTACTTTAGGATTTGGATCGTCATCAATATAAACAAGTTTCTTAATTTTTTTACTTATAAGCAGGTCAGCGCAAGGGCCAGTTTTCCCCTCATGAGAGCATGGCTCAAGCGTTACTACAGCTGTTAACCCTTCTTTATTTACATCTTTAAATGCATTTACTTCAGCATGGCCTTCTCCAAATTTTTGATGGAAGCCGTAACCTAAAACATTTGAATCATCATCTAAGAGAACGCAGCCGACACAAGGGTTTGGCTCAACAAAGCCTTTGCCTTTTTCAGCAAGCTGGAGTGCAAAAACCAGTGCTTTATCTACTGTGAGTTTAAGCCCCTGGGCTATGCCATCCATGATTTCCAGTACTCTTCTAATTCAATATTCGTCATATCATTTGCTACTTTAAGAGGTTGTCTTGTGTCGACCATGACAGCGTATTCATTAGTATGAGTTTTTCCTCCAATTGATTTAACTGCTTTTGGGTGTGGACCATGAGGAAAGCCTGCAGGGTGAAAACTCATCATACCAGCGTGAAGGTTATCTCGACTAAAAAAGTCTCCATCATGGTAAAAAAGCACTTCATCATAATCAATATTTTGATGATAAAAAGGAACTTTTAGAGCATCAGCATCTGATTCCAGTGGTCTTGGAAGAAAGGTGCAAACTACAAAGTCTCTTGCAACAAAAGTTGAATGAGCAGATGGTGGTAAGTGAGATCTATGACTCATAACAGGCATGATGTCATCAACATGAAGAGCGTATGGGTAGAGGTCACCTTTCCATCCAATGGTATCATACACAGATGAATCATAGGTGAAGGTTGTAAGCTCACCCATTTTTTTAACATGAATTTCAATAATATCGTGTTCTAAGTCTAGAAGAGATTTATGTAGATTATCTAAGTTAGGTCTTTGAATTGCTTGAGAGTCATAGATGGCATTTTTACCAAGCATACCTCTATCAGGTTCTTCAAAATGAGTATTTTTATCTTCAATAACAAAAAATTTAGACGACTGGCTTGAAAGAATGGTGTGGTTTAAGCACTTAGGGATGACAACATAAGAGCCTTTTTTAAATTCAAGGTTGCCATATTCAGTCAAAAAAGTTCCGGAACCTAAATGACAAAAGTATATTGTGTCTCCATCAGCATTTCTAAATGAAATTTGGCTTCTCTTCCCATTTGGCTCTGTGTTTAAAAAACTAAGTTCAACACTTGAATTATATAAAAGCTTAATAAAATCTTCATTTCTCTCTTTTAGTTTAACAAGGTCATACATCCTTGGCTTTAAAGGGCCCTGAATATTGGTCCACCTCGTGCTTGGTTTAGGCTTTATAAGGTGAGAGACTCGACCATAAAACCCTTTTAAGCCTTGTTCCTCTTCAAAGTGCTCATCAGGAATTGCTTTATGAGCTTGCTTTGTGTGCTGCCCTTGAGAAAAGTGAGAAGACATCTTATAAAACACCTCTATTTTTTTGATCTCTTTCAATAGCATTAAAAAGGGCCTGGAAGTTTCCCTCACCAAATCCATCGTGACCCTTTCGTGAAATCAATTCCACAAAAATTGGACCAAGTAAGTTTTTAGTAAAGATTTGGAGTAAGTATCCGTTTTCATCCCCATCAGCTAAAATTTTTAATTCTCTTAAATCTTCAATATTTTCTTTAATATTTGGGAGGCGGCTAGGAAGCATATCATAGTAAGTATCAGGAACTTCTAAAAACTCTATTCCGTTTTCTCTTAACTTTCTAACAGCTGTAACGATATCATCAGTACCTAGAGCAATGTGTTGAATTCCAGAACCCTTATACTCATCAATATATTCTTGGATTTGAGATTTCGGATCTGTTGGCTCATTAATTGGAATAGCTAGCTTTCCACAAGGTGAGCTCATCACTTTTGAGATTAAACCTGTTGATTCTCCTTTAATGTTAAAAAACCTTGTTTCTTTAAAATTAAAAGTATTTTCATAAAAATCACACCACTGCTGCATTTCATTTACTGGTACATTGTTGGTCATATGATCTGTGTATCTTAGTCCAAAACCACTTGAGTCATTACCGTTAAAATCAAAATCTTTTTCATAAGGATTTCCGTTTGCATGATCAACAAAGTAAACTAAAGCATTTCCAATTCCATAAATAGCATTAAAACCACTCACATCTTTTCTATCATTTGTGTAAGCATTAGCTCCTCGCTTTAAAACTTCTTGATAAGCTTTATCAGCATCTTTAGTTTTTAAAGCCATAGCGCAAGCTGAAGCTCCATGTGTTTTAGTGAAATCTTTAGCAAAACTATCGGGGTCTTCGTTGACTAAAAACTTAACACCACCTTGTTCATAAAAGTAAATTTCTTGGTTTTTATGCTTACCCGTTAGTGTAAAGCCAAGCTTTTGAAAAGTTTCATGTAGGTGTTTGGCGTCTGGTCCTGCAAATTCAAGAAATTCACAGCCGTCTAGCTCACATGGGTTTTCCCAAGATTTAGCGTCAATATCCTTAATTTTAAGCTCAGTTTGCTTAGTCATTTCCATACTCTCCTCCGAATTTGGTTCAAAGCTTCTTTTAACCACATATAGCCCTGAAGGACAAGACAAAGGGCCAAAGCTGACTAAGAGCTAACTTATTGAAATTTATAGTTTATTTGTCTTTTGAATAAGTTATATTGTCTTATATGGAACTAGTAGATCGAGAATTAGCCTGGTTGTCGTTTAACTCAAGGGTTTTAGAGCAAGCTGAAGACTCTAAACTGCCTTCACTTGAAAGGCTGAGGTTTTTAAGCATTTTTCAATCTAACCTTGATGAGTTTTTTATGAAGAGACTTGCTGTGCCGCGTGCGAAAATGCTGCTACATCAAGACCTTATTCAAAAAGAGAGAATCTTATCGATTAATGAGAGTGTTACAGAACATTTTAAGCGTGCTAGAAAATGTTATGAAAATATTAAAGAAAACTCATTAACCAAAAATGGTATTTTTCTTTTAAAATGGTCTGATTTAACAGATTCTGAAAAAAAAGATTTTAAGAAGTATTTTAAAGAAAATGTTCTCCCCATTTTAACGCCTCTAGCAGTAGATCCTGGTCATCCATTTCCACATATTTCAAGTCTTTCAACATCTATTGCTGTGAAAATGTCTGAGCCTAAAAAAGAAAGACCTTTATTTGCAAGAATTAAAGTTCCAAAAGTTCTTCCAAGTTTTTTAAAAGTAGAAAGAGAGCCAAGATTTTTTCATTGGCTTTCGATTATTGAACTCATTCAGGCTCACCTTACAGAACTTTTTCCTGAAATGGTTATAGAAAGTTCAATGCTTTTTAGAATCACAAGAAATATTGAATTTGAAAGAGATGAAGAAGAGGCTGAAGACCTTTTAGAAATGATAGCTAATGAACTAAAAGAGAGAAAATTTGGTCATACAGTTAAACTTCAATGCAGAACAAAACCCGATAAGTGGCTTTTAAATTTTATTAAAGATGAATTAAATATCAAGGACTTTGATGTTTATGAAACGGGTTCTATTGTTGATTATACAGATCTTGATTTGATTCATAAGCATGGTCCTAAGAATTTAAAATTTAGTAAATGGGTCCCTATTACTAACTCTAAATTTGTTGGAGAGACAGATCAAATTTTTGAAAACCTAAGGAAAGAAGATATACTTCTTCATCACCCTTATGAGAGTTTTAAGTACTCAATTGAGAAAGTCATCATTGAAGCTGCACATGATCCTAAAGTTAGAGGAATTAAGCTTTCACTTTATAGAACAAACAAAGATAGTAAACTCATACAAGCTTTAATGAAAGCAGTAGAAAAAGGTAAGGAAGTAGTTTGTGTTATTGAACTTAAAGCAAGGCTAGATGAAGAGAATAATATCTCTTGGGCTCAAGTTTTAGAGCAAGCTGGGGTTCATATTATCTATGGAGTTATAGGTCTTAAAACGCATTGTAAAATTGCCCTTATTACTAGGCAAGAAGACAAAGGCTTAAAGTGTTACGCTCATATTGGAACAGGAAACTATAATGCTGATACTGCTGCCTTTTATACAGACCTTGGTTTAATCACTACTGATAAAAAAATAACTGAAGATGTTGTTAATGTTTTTCATTTCCTTACGGGAAGATCTTTAAAGAGAAAATACAATAAACTTTTAGTTGCACCATTAAATTTAAGAGAAAAATTCTCAGAGTTAATAGAAAATGAAATTAAAAACTATGAGCAGGGCTTTCCTGCAGAAATTATTTTAAAGTTAAATAATCTAGAGGATAAAAAAATCTCTGAGCTTTTAGGTAAAGCTTCAGCTGCTGGAGTACCTATTAGTTTAGGTGTAAGAAGTATTTGTGTGTTTAAACCGCAAGCAAATAGTAAAAATCTTAAAATTAGATCTGTAGTGGATCAGTTTTTAGAGCACTCAAGAGTTTTTTATTTTAGAAATGGTGAGAAAGAGCGAGTAAACGGCCTTTTTTATATGGGGTCAGCAGATTTAATGACGCGAAATTTAGATCGAAGGGTTGAAGTCTTAACTCCAGTTGAGAGCTTAGGGAATAAAGAGCATCTTTTAGGTGTTCTAGATCTGTTTTTTAAAGACAATACCCAGGCGTGGCGTATGAAAAATGATGGTCAATATGAAAGAATTCAAAAAAATACTAAAAAAGCAGTGAATTTTCAATTAGAATTAAGAAGAAGTTTTTTAAAGAACAAGATATAAGTAAAAAATTATTAAAGAGACAAGAGGGTATAATAAGTATGGTTGTAGCAGGTATAGATATGGGGTCTAACGCAATTAGAATTACAGTTGCAAAAAGATCAAAATCCAAATTTTATACTGAAGAAGATATGATTTTTAAAAAAAGATTCCCATGCAGGCTAGGATCAGATGTTTTTAAAGCTTCAACTATTAGTTTTGAAAAGCAGCAGCAATTAGACTTTATTTTTCAAGATATTCGAAAAATTTTAGATGAATATAAAGTTGAGCAAATAAAATGTGTTGGAACAAGCGCGTTTAGAGACTCTAATAATGGAGAAGCAATACTTGATGGTGTTGCAACGAAGTACCAAATACCGATAGATATAATATCTGGTCAAGACGAAGCTAAGTATATGAGCCAAGGGCTTTATGTACGAAACTTTTTTGAAGAGCCTGTTCCGCATTTACATGCAGATATTGGTGGTGGAAGTTTAGAGCTTTCAGTTTTTTATAAGAAAAAGTTTATAATACAAAAGAGTATAGATGTGGGAACCTTAAGGTTAATAGCTGAAACGAGATCTGGTCAGCTTGTTCAAAATCACTCTGAAAGTTTAAAACTAATTAATGAGATATTAAATATTCCAGAGATTCAAGATTTAAGGTTTAAGTTTCCTCAAGACATTTTTTTTCATGGAACGGGCGGGAACTTTCGAAGACTTGGTAGACTAAGGCGGCATGTACTTGGAAGAAAGAAGGATTATTTTTTAGATTCAGATGAAGTGCCGTATTTAGTTGGAACTTTTATGAATTACTCAGGCTATGAGCTTGCAGAGCACTTTCCTGTTAGAGAAGAAAATGCAGCTTTGATAGTTCCAAGCCTACTTATTATTCAAAGAATTCTACAGTTTTGGCCTGCTGAGCAAATTGAAATACCTAAAATCAGTTTAACCTATGCTTTATTAGATTCGTTTTATTCTTCTAAATAAGAGCATTTTAGCTTTTTAAAGCTTCCATAAACAGTTTGAAGTTTTGAACCATAATCAATAATAACCTGTCCACTGCTTTCATTACTCGCTATGAAATAAGTTCCATCATTTGGATAAACTCCATAACGTATCACTTTCATTTTGTCAGTTTTTTGAGGTTTAATAGACATATTTAATTTAGATGATGACCAGTAAAGTTGATGAAAGTTTTTATTTGAACATGTCTTTGAAGCGCCAGTGTCGTTACAGTTTTTTTCAGCAAAATTAGAGAAGAAGCCTGAAACTAAGTAAGCCTCATCATTTTGAAGCATTTGTATCAAAGCATACTCATTATTATTTTTTGCCAAGATTGCAGTATCTAAAAACTCAACAGCTTTGTATTTTTTATTTCCAACATTGAAAAAGGAGTCTTTCTTATTTATTAAGATTTTTTTAGATTCAGAGCTTAGGCATTCAATGTCATTTTGTTCTTGGATAAGACTTACTGCGTGCAAGTTAAAAATATAGAAAATGAAGTTAAGAAAAAGCATTTAAAAAACCTCCGATAGACGAGCAGCTTTTTGTCCATTGATGATTAGTAAAGTTTTATTAAACTGGAAATCAAAACTCAAAACAGTGCTTCTTGCGTTAAAATAAGAGCTCTTAACGATTGACTCGCTTTCTCTTTTTTCTTGAAAATTGGTGTACAGAGGAAGTAGATTGTCTTCTAAAACTATAGTGGTTGAGTTGAGAGTTTCATTTTTATTAATTTCATCATCAAGAAAAACTTCTAGCTTCATGTTTTTTGCATCTAAAAGTTGAAATGATAGTTTAATTGGTTTTTTACTCCAAATTGTTCTTAGTAAATTTTCATCAAAAATTTGTGCAAGAACAAAGGTTCTTTTATTCATAGGGTCTGTAAGTAAAGACACTTCGCCATCAATATTACTACTTATATTTTGTTTGCTAATGAAAGACTTATAACTAATCTGTTCATCCATAATTGTAAGAGACTTATGTTCAAAACCAAGGATATGACCAAACTCATGCAAAATAAAATTATATAAAGTACTTTGAAGTGTCCAATCAGGAATATTTAAACTTTCTTGGATTCTTTTATCTGCTTTTAAATATCTACCATGCTCTAAAAACCTAATATAACCTTTAGACCATTTCTTGTCTTTAGAAATATGTGTTTTGTTAACATAAGCGGCAGGGTTGTTAAGTTTTTGAACAGCTTTTAAATCGCCAAGGTTTCCAAAAATAGGTCCGGTACCAAAAAATAAAACAAGGTCTTCTCCACCTTTGCAGTCACCTTTAAATATAAAATTAGTGTTTATCTGATGATCGAAAAAAGAATTTATGGAGTTCTTATTAAAATAGCTTTGCCAGGCATTTATTGCTTTATGAATAAGAGGTGTGATTTGTCTTTGACTCACTCCAAAAATTTCATTGTAGGATATGCAAGTGCTGACCTCTTTGCTTCCATAAAACCATGCACTTAGTTGAATTAAATCAGAGGTATCTCCTCCCCCAACTGAGGTAATGCTCCCGCCACTTGCAAGTTGAGAATTAAAGACAGTATCGTTTCTAACGATTGGTTGTAGAGAAAGTGGCCCTGCAGCTTTAACTGAAAAAATGAAAAAAACTAAGAATGGCAGAAATTTCAAAATTAAATCTCCTTTAAATCTAACACGATGGAGTTTAGTTGCTCAGGCGTATCTTTGGGAAGCTCATTAGAAAAATCTGAGATGGTCTCAATGAGCTTACTTTTAAGCTGTTCATATAGCTCTCCGGAGCAGGTAAAGTGGGCGGCATAACTAATGGAGCCAGGCTTACTAGTTTTAATATCTTTAATGTTTTGTAGTCTTATATTAATATTGGCATATTGTGAAAGAGGTGAATCTTTTTTAATATGAATGTTTTTTCTTAGCACTCTTAGTTTTCCTTCATCGTATTCTTCAATAAGTTTATTCTTAATTAAGAATTCGACAGATGAGCAGACCTCATTCATAGAAACTCCAAGCTTGTTACTTAGGGCCTCTCTGCTTCCGTATTTAGGGATATTTATTAAATGGTGAGTGAGTACATTAATTTTATTATTATAATAAGATATGATTTCTTGATCTGGAAGTTCTTCAAAATCAAACCTATTTTCAATTAACTTAAACTTTTTATTTAGTTCATTTAACTTGGTATTGAAATACTCTTTTAATCTTATAGTACCAGAGTTGTTGTGTTCAACAAGGTTCATGAAATAATCTTTTTCTAGCTTATTGTGTTCAAAGAAGGCGTTAATATCATGGGCTTGCTCTAGACTTAAAACAGCTCTTTCTTTTAGGATTTGAGATATAAAACTTGGCTGACAACTTAAATGCTTTGCGAGTAATGCCTTTCCGCCTCTTCCAAAAGGCTCATTCTTAAGTTTTTCTTCGATGTATTCTCTGTAAGATTTGAAGTTTTGAATTTGTACGCTTGTTTCCATAATTTAGTATTTACTAAAATTTAATGCAGAAAGTGAAGTACTAATTAGTATTATTAAGGAAAAAACAATTATAAACCCTTATTTAAGTATTAAAATTTATCAATTACTTAATAAAAGGAGTGTAGAATGTATAAAGTGATAGTTTTTTTAGCAATGTTAACTTTTGGTTCAATTTCAATGGCGAACCATAATAAGCAGCAAACAGTTTGTAAATTAGGTAGTTTAGAAATTGGCTTCACGTACCCTAATCCAGCTGGATCATCAAACTTCATGCAGGCTTCCTCATTAGAGTTAGATTATATAAAATTTAATGATAAAAAAGTAGAGACTAACTCACTTAAGGCTTATCAAGTTTTTCTAAGAAAATTTCATGGTCCTAATAGCTATGGTAATGCAATCAGTGCGTTGTTTGTAAATGAGAATGCTGAAGTGGTTTTAAAGTTAGACTCTACAGTTCAAACTGCTCAAGTTGGTGGATCTACAGGAATTCATATGGGTGGTGCATTAAACGAAGAAAGTGGTGTGTGTTTGTTAGAGACTGGCGAGTAATATCACTTGAATTAGGGGAGCTTCAAATTTTTTAAAAAGTTTGCAGTTCTTTTCTGAGGCAAGTACTCGATTTAACCTTTGAATATAAGCTGATAAACTTCGTCTTCATTAAGCTCAGCACTATACTGTTGAGCTTTTTTTAATTCACCATTTTTTGACTCTATTGTTGTAACAGCATTTTCAGGACACGGCCCAAGACATGAAGTCAAAACTACTTTTGGTTCAGGTTTATTACCAGTTTCTTTTTTATATTTTAACTTAAAATTTTTAAAAGAATCGTCTGACCATTGAAATTTCGCTTTATGTCCTTTTTTTTCAATGCGTTTTTGGCACCTTTGGCATACAAATAAAAAGTCGTTACTATTTTCCATTAACTACAACCGTAGCAAAAAGATGATCTGAGTTCAAAGTTCCCGCATGAAATAAACCAATTTTGTTTCCTGCTTTAATTTGTCCATAAAAACCATTAGAAGATGCGGGGGTAACCTTAAAGACTTCTATCTCGCTTAGAGTTGAGATTATATTTGAAAAAGCTTTAAATCCAGCTTCTTTAATAGGCCAAATGAAATGAGAGTACTTATTGCCAATAAGGTGAATTTCTTCTTTTGAGGAGACTCTTGCTACTAATTTTTCACTTATTCTAGATTGCTCTTCAAGGTCAAACCCGGCGGTGAGGTTGTTGTTACTTTTAAAATAGCCACCAATCATTTTAGTATGGCTGTTTGAAATATAAGGAACAATTTTTGCCTTTTTTAAATCTAAGAAGGTTGGGTTTAAAAGTTCTTTTGCTAGGTAGCTTCTTAATAACTTGCGATGATTTGGATTGTTTGAACCCCAGTTAGAATCATAAAAAAAAGTTCCATACTTTGTATTAAAAGACTTCAAAATAAAATTGTCTTCTCTACCATTTAAATGAGGTTGGCCACTGGATGCTTTCACCATTGGTGATTTTCATCATCCTATCAAGTGGTACCCTAGCCCTTTTAATAAGGTCTTCATCTACAGTTACCTCTGGCTTTAGAGATTTTAGGGCATCTCTTATTTTAGAGAGTGTGTTCATCTTCATATAAGGACACTCATTGCAAGCACAGTTGCCTTTAGCTGGAGCTTGAATAAGCTTAGCTTCAGGTCTTTTTTTCTGCATTTCATGAAATATCCCAGCTTCAGTGGCAACAATAAATTTTGTTTTTTTGTTATCTGTAACTTCTTTTAAAAGCCTTGAGGTAGATCCAATAACATCAGCGTGATCTAATACATTTTTATCGCACTCTGGATGCGCTATAACAACAGCATCTGGGTGCTTGGCTTTAAGTTCAAAGAGTTTTTTAGCTGAAAACAGCACATGCACTTCACATGTACCTGGCCAGAGATCCATATCTCTTCTGGTTTGCTCTGCTAGGTAGCGTCCTAAATTTTTATCTGGTCCAAAAAGTATTTTTCTATCTTTAGGGATAGATTCAATAATTTTTAAGGCATTAGTGGAGGTGCAAGTTACATCAGAGAGTGCTTTAACACCTGCTGAGCTATTTACATAACTTACTATAAGGGCCTCAGGGTTTTCCTCTCTCCATACTTTGTATTTTTCAAAAGGGGAGTGATCAACTAAAGAGCAGCCAGCTTTTGTGTCAGGGATAAGAACTTTTTTTTCAGGAGAGAGTATCTTTATACTCTCTGCCATAAAAACAACTCCGGCCATAAGTACGACAGGATTATCTACCTCGGCTCCTCTTTGAGCCAAAAACAAACTGTCACCTAGTTCGTCTGCAATATCTTGAATGTTTCCTTCTTCATAGTAGTGAGAAAAAATTGTGGCGTTGTGCTTTTCTTTTAAACTTTGAATTTCATCCTTAAGGTCTTTTATTGATTCCATTAGTTTTTTTACTCCTTAAGTTTTTCTTAAGCTCTTTTTAGTTCATTTTTCCACTTTTTAAAGAAGCTATGATTTCTTTTGAAACAGCTTTTAGAGTTTCAAAAACACCTACGCCACTTGCAGCCTGAGCTTCAAAATCAGGAAAGCCTTCTTGATTAAGAGCTAATTTTAACTCAGGAACGGGCATAGCATTTGGTAAGTCTCTTTTATTATACTGCATCATAATAGGAAGAGTTTTATAATTATACCCTTGCCTTGTAAGGTTTGATTTTAAACCTTCAAAAGACCTTTTGTTTTCATCAAGCCTTTCTTTTTGAGAATCGGCCACAAAAATAGCGCCATCAATACCTTTTAAAATAAGCCTTCTACTTGCTTCATATACAACTTGGCCTGGAACTGTATAAAGGTGAAATCTTACTTTAAAGCCGTTTATTTCACCTATGTTAAGTGGTAAAAAATCAAAAAATAGGGTTCTCTCTGTGTCTGTTGGAAGAGAGAAAAGCTCTGATTGATCTTTTCCTTGTTCTTGTAGAGATTTATAAATCCACTGCATATTTGTGGTTTTGCCACTAAGTGAGGGGCCATAGTAAACAATTTTGCAATGAATTTCTTTTTTATTATAGTTTACAAATGACATCTCTTTTAAATACTTTCTTTTTTTTGTCTAAATTTTAATTCTATTTTCTAAAGCTCTACCAACAGTTCTTTGATCTACAAAATCAATATAAGAACCTAGGGGAACACCGTGAGCAAGTCGACTTACCTTAATATTTTCTTCTTCTAAAAGCTCTTTTAAATAAAGAGTCGTTGTGTCTCCATCAATATTTGCATCAAGTGCAATCACAACTTCGCTTAAGCCTTTATCTCTTAAAAGCTTAACTCTATTTAAAAGCTCTGAAATTTTTAAATCTTGTGGTCCCACTCCATCAAGTGGAGAGATGGTGCCGTGTAAGACATGATAAAGCCCTTTAAAAACACCTGAGGATTCAATCTTATTGATATCACTTGGACTTTTAACAACACAAAGTAAAGGGCTTTGAGCTCTCTCAGTATCTTCACAGAAACTACAAACTTCTAAATTCTCAGTATAACTAAAGCAATCTCTACAAAGTTTAACGTTTTCTTTAATTGCTTTAAGGGCAGATCTAAGAGCTTCAATGTCTGCCTCTTTCTTTTTTAAGATGCTTAAAGCCAGTCTATAAGCTGTTTTCGCTCCAATTCCAGGAAGCTTTGACAGTTCATGTGAGAGTAAATCAAGAGAAGGGACTTTAAGTGACATATTATAATGATATTCCGTTTAGACTACATAAGTCCAGGCATTCCCATGCCTCCAGTAATACCGTCCATTTCTTTTTGGTATTCTGTTTTTGCTGTCTTAATAGCGTCGTTTACAGCTAAAAGAATCATTTCTGAAGCCATTTCAGCGTCATCATCTTTTAAAATTTCAGGGTTTACATTTAACTTTGTTACTAAATAGTCACCATTAACAGTTGCCGTAACAGCGTCTCCACCGGCAGTTCCACTGAACTCTTTTTTTGCAAACTCTTCTTTTGCTTTTTTCATTTTGTTTTGCATCTGATTTGCTTGCTGCATAAGCTTCTGCATTCCGCCTGCTCCAAAACCCTTCATGATTCTTTCTCCTTTTTTAAGTTTCTCTAATATTAGTGATTTTAATTTTATGTTTTTTTTGTATTTCTTTAATCACATCATGATTTTCAACATCTGTTTGTGCTTGAGTCTTTTTTTCAATAGCGTCGTGTTCTTTTTGGACAACATGACTTTTTTTAAGATCTTGAGTTTCAGTTTTTGCTACATAAATAGCGTTATATTCAGGCCCCCAAAAAGCTCTGACATAGTTTTTTAAAGGGTTTAAAAACTCATCTGACTTTAACTGTTCTTTTAAAAAGCTTGCTTTCTCTCCCTCTGAAATCTTAAGAGTTTTATTTTCTTTATCAAAGGAGTAAGCGCACATTTCAAGTTTAGCACCGATAACTGCATTTAAGCCTTTAATTTTTTTTACAAATTCGCTCCACGAGGCTGGAGTAGATTGGCTTTGATTAACCTCATTTGCAACTTGTGTTTGCTTGGCAGGTTCAGTGTTTAAAGCTTGTTTTGCATTGCCCGTATTGTTCTTTGGTTTAGTAAGGGCTTCTATTGACTCTCTAGGTGAGTAGTTTGATTGTGGTGCACTGCTACTACTACTGCTACGAGTAGTAACAGGTGTTTGAGGACCTGCACTTGAACCTAAATCTTTATAAAAAGGTGCTGAGGCAGCTTTCATAAGAGTGATCTCAAGCAGTACTCTTGGGTCAAAGGCTCTAAGGAGTTCAGAGGTTCCTTTAAAGCAAATATCAAACAAAATAAAAAGATCTTCTAAGTCTGCTAATGAGCTTAAATTTAGATACGTCTCTTTTTCTATTTCTGTAAAGGAAACGTTTTGCTGCATATTTTCTTGTGAGATTTTAGTAAGAGTAAGATTTTTTACATGCTTTACTAAATCTTCCATAAAAATTTGAGGATCAATTGAAGATTCTGAAATCTTTTTTAAAACTTCACCAATGTTCTCTTTTTTTAAAAGCGCTTCTAAAACATCAGTAAAAAAACTAATATCAGTGATTCCAAGCGTTTCTCTTACTAGCTTAGCTGTCAGGTTCCCATTTGAGAAAGTAATACACTGATCTAAAAAGCTATAAGAGTCTCGAACACAGCCTTCGCCAGCCTGAGCTAAAAGAAAAAGAGCATCTTCTTCATAAGTTATTTTATCTTCATCGCAAATTTTCTTTAAAAGACCTTTTACCTCTTCTACTCCAACAGGTTTAAAATCATACCTTTGGCAGCGTGAAAGAATAGTTTTTGGTAATTTATGAAGCTCAGTTGTGGCCATCATAAAGTACACACCCTCTGGTGGCTCTTCTAAAGTTTTTAAAAGTGCATTAAAGGCGCTAGTTGAAAGCATATGTACTTCATCAATAATATAAATTTTCTTTGATCCGCTTGAAGCGTGAAACCCAACACGGTCTCTAAGTTCACGGATAGAGTCCACTCCGTTATTTGATGCTCCATCAATTTCTAAAACATCAAGACTTCTTCCGTTTGTGATTTCCACACAGTCATGACACTCGTTACAGGGTGTGTGATTTTCTTGTAAATTTGTGCACCTTAGGGTCTTGGCTAGGATTCTTGCTGTAGAAGTTTTACCTGTTCCTCTTGGTCCGTTAAATAAAAGTGCGTGGTGAAGCCTGTTATTTTCAATGGCATTAGTTAAAGTTTGTCTAATGGTTGATTGTCCTTTGAGATCATCAAAAGACTGTGGTCTCGTTCTTCTTGCGATGACCTGATAAGACACTCTAAATTCCCCTTAAAAAATATTGATCTCATTTTTCCTAAGCACTTATTTTTAGCTTAAAAAAAGTACCAGGGAGCCCATATCACACAGACTCAATGGGACCGCTGCTTCCTTTCGGACCTGACGGGATTAGCAAAGAGACCCGTTGTATGGGACCTGGTGAGAGTTAATCTAGAACAGCCTTTAAAGACTAACAAGGCCTGACTAACTGTCTCACATTTAAGTTAGAGTGCCTCTCTCTGCTTAAAAGAGTAAAGTCTCTAAGCATTTGGAATTACTCATTTTTTAGCAGTTCCTCTAAATAAAGTTTATTATAAAAGTTTTAGTTAACGATATAAGGACTCAATTTGTGCATATTATACCTCTAAGGGTTTGCTTAATAAGTAAAATAAGTAGCTCTTTGCTTGTCTGTGTAAGCCAATATACACTTCTTTAATGAACAGGGAAACGAGAAATTTCTTTAAAAAAAATAAGGTTATGGCTCTTGTTCTGTTTAGTTTACCAGTACTTATCTTTCTAAAAGCAAATGAAATCCAATATTTCTTCTCACTTTTGTTCTTAGATGCTCCTCTTAAGTGGCAAGAAAGTTATAACTACTTAGTTATTAAAAACTTGAATTCACTTAACTATGCGTACCCACCTAAAAGTTTAGAGAATACGTTTTTTATATATACTCCGTTTTTGTATTGGATGTCTTACCCATTGTATAAGGTGTTAGAGTTTTTTAATCTTGAGTCGATTAGAGCTATGAGGCTTGCCGTAAACCTCCCTGCATTATTTGTACTAACCTCTTCCTTTTTTACTTTGATTAACAAAGAGCAGGGTGTTTTAAGAGCTCTTATTGTAACAGTTTATTTTATTTTATTTATTACCTGCTTAGATAGCTTAGTCCCTTGGTTAATGTTATTGCGGCAAGATTTATTAATTGTAAGTGTGTTAATGCTATGTTTTTACGGTCTTTCTATTAAGAAAGAGTCGAGAACTTATTATATATCTTTAGGTTTTCTTTTTGCTATTCCATTTGCACTTAAACAGAGCTTTTTATTAATTGTATTTTTCTTACCTTTGTTAGGAGTTTTAAGAAATAAAAAGTACTTTATCTCTTTTTTAGTCACTTGTTCGTTAATGTTGTTTTCAGTCTTAGTCCCATACTTAATCTATGGAGAGAATTATTTACAATGGGTATGGATAATTCCATCAAAGCAAGAGGTGAGAGCTTTTAGTCAAGACTATTTAAATTTTTTATTAGGAAATTTTTCTGTACTTTTTATTTTATTTATATCGACCTCTTTATATTTAATTTATAAATGTAGAGGTTCAATAAAGGATCTTATTCAAAGAGATGAAGCATGGCTTGTATCTTTTTCATCTGTACTTTTCATAATCTCAGTTCTTTCGGCTTTAAAAACAGGAGGTTCTGTAGGAGGGTTTGTTATAGGTATTTTGTTTATCGCAATATTTGTGTTCATAAGTATTAGTAAAAACCAGGTGTCTTTACTATTTATACCAGTGATTATAATGGGGATAAACTCAAAGCCTTCGACTCAAAAAATTAGATCTTATGAAAGAGAATACAAACAGTATGACCAGATCATGCAAAAAGTTGACTCACTCGGAACGTTTTATTCGACTTCAAATAGTCAAATAAATAAAGATGGAGGAAATTTAAATGAAGTTGTATTAAAGTATGAGATTGTTAACGGTATTGTATCTAATAAAATCAAGCTTAATTTATCCTCACTTGAGAAATCATTGAGTGAGTTTGATTTTATTGCACTGTCCTCTTGGAGTAATAATAATAAGAGACGGCTAAAGCGTGTTTGGCATGGCGTTAATCTATTACAAGCTCCTGCGGGTTTTGTTAAAGTGTTTGAGTATAGAGTTGAAGATACGCCAGATGTTTTAGACTTGGGTATTGCGGGTAGTTTTTTTCCAATCGAGGTTTGGGCTAGTGATATCAAAAGGGCGAATAAACTTAAAGCATCGTTGACGGCTTTAGAGAAAGAAGTATTGATTGTATTTTAAGTACTCTGGTTTTTAAATTTGTAGTTTAAATATTTTGTTTGTAGTAAGTTATTAAAATAGTGCTAGGAAGAAGAATTGGGTCTGTTTGAGAGCGTACAATTAGAGCTTTTTGAATTTTTAGGTATTCCTAAAAATGCAAACAATAAGAAAGCTAACAAAGGGAGCACATTTAAAAACCCTCAAAATCAGGGGCCGCCCAGTCATTGGAATTATGAAATTGATAGAAAAGCTTATAAAAGAGGCTTAAGCTTTAGAGTTTTAAACAATGGAATACTTAAGATACTTGCTCCTAAAAGCTTATCTGAAGATGAAATCTTTAGTGAAGTTTTAAGGCATACGGACTGGGTAGAAGTTCAAATTAAAAAGTCAAAAGATGTAAAGGCGCGTTTTCCTCAAAAAAAATGGAGGTCAGGAGAAAAGCTTCCTGTTTTTGGAAAAGATAAGACACTTAATATTCAAATGACGGCAACCAAAAAACCTCAAGTGGTTTTTTTAGATAATGAAATAGATTTTTTCGTTCCATATGATTGGCAAAAGCTTAATCAAAAAACTCAAGAAGAGAAAATGGCAAAAGCTTTTAAGAAAGCCTTTAAAGAAAAGTTCTCCTATGAACTGAGTAAGCAAGTGGATTACTGGTCTAAAATGATGGGGTTATACCCAAAAGATTTAAAGTTTAAAGATACAAAAACTCAGTGGGGCAGTTGCACCTCAATGGGAACAGTTTGCTTGAACTGGAAAATTGGAGTTTTTGATAAAGAAATCAGTGATTATGTTATAGTTCATGAACTCTCACACTTAAAACACCAAAACCACTCAAGACAGTTTTGGAGTCTAGTAGAAGAATACACACCAAATCGAAAAGCAATTATGAAAAAGCTTAATCATCAAGGATATAAAGTTGATTTTTTATCTAAGAAATCTGAGCTTTATGTATCAAATCCAGTATTAACTTAAAGCGAAGATAAAATGTCTTCAAGCACTCTAATTCTAGATTGAACTTCCTCCTCTTTAAATACTTCAACTCCTAAATCAAAATTATTAAATGAGCCTTGTTGAATCCTTGTTACTGAAGCGACTTTTTTATAAAAGTTAATAGCTTTTATTTGATCTTCAACTTTTCTTTTAAAACGGTACATGCGTTGGCCAGTCACTTCATTAAGGTTTTCGTAAGGCTCTGATTGGTCATTTTGTATGCGATTAAATAAACTTCTAAAAATATTATTTGCTTCTTTTTGTAGCCTGGCTCTATTTTCTTCGTATCGATTAGCAAGATTAATTAAATCATTCGCGTGTGCAATGGCATCATCAAAAGACTGTGTTGAAAATGAGTGTTTAACAGCGTCTAATTTATCTACCATTTCCTCTAAATCTCCTAACAAAACTTGGGTTCCATAAGCAGCATAATCTTTTGCAACTGATAGACTTTGATAGTCTTTTTCTAATCCTAAATTTGCTTCTAACTCTGATTGAGAAACTGTGGTAGACAGAGATTGAAAAGAAAAAAATGTTAATAAAAAGTATAAAGTTATTTTTTTCATTCTTGGTTTTCCTTTTAAAAAATTATGTCCATTTATAGAGAGCAAATAGCTTTCCAACTCGAAGAGTGTTTAGATTTGATTTAAAGGATTTAAGTGGAGAATCTTTTCAAAACCAGAGGCAATTTTTGTTTATTTTAAAGATTTAAAAATTTTTTTTTAATTACTTTTAAGCTCTAGTTGCCACATCTGCCCTGTTAATTCAGGGCCAAAGTCACTGTGTTTTTTTTCTGAGATTAGCTTAAACCCATTTGCTTGATATATTTTCCTAGCAGACACAAGGTCTGAATGAGTCCAGAGAACTACCTTTTTATACTCTTTTTTACTTTTAATAAAATCTAGAGCCCTATTAATAAGTTTAGACCCTAACCCTTCGCCACGCGCATCACTACTTACAAAAACAAGTCTGATTTTAGCTATGTCATCGCTTTCTCTTACTACAAAAATGCAGCCAAGGCGCTTGCCGCCAGAGTAAGCTATCCAGACTTTTTCAAAATTTGGATCATGGTTTTTAGCAAAATCTAAAACAATCTCTGCTGTAAGAATCTCTAGGTTTAAACTATACCAACCAAATTCATTGTTGTAGGCTTCACCGTGAATGCCTATAATCCAGCCCATATCACCATGAGAAAGGTCTCTAAAACTTATTTCCATAAAATGATGGTCCTTGTTTTTTAAGCTTTGCTATTTACAGCCTTTATCAACTAGTGAATTACAACTTATAGGTACTGAATACATTCCAGGAAATGAAGGTGTAACTTTCTCATATACTTTATTAAGGTGATGAAGAGGGTATTCATAAAGTTGCTCAGTATTTTTTTCGACATCACCATCTCTGTTTTTGTAATTTGCCTTTAAAACTCTTAAGAAATTATTATAGTCGTGAGTGCCTCTAAGTGCTAATAGCCATACGTGATTTAAAAGGTTTGCCTCATCTAGCATATCTCCAGCTGTAAAGTGCTGAGTAACGTAATAGAAATTCTCTATTACTGTTTCAGGTTTTTTAAATACCTTCCCGCCACAGATTACAAAGCCTCTGCTTAATCTCTTGATGAGTTCAGGGTTAGTCTTTTTAACACCTTCACGCACGCCGAGTTTTTTCAAATCAAGATTGGAGATAAATTTAGAAGTAAATTGTGAAATTAAACATTTTTCATGTTGCTCAATTGTAAAAAGCATTTCTGCTTTTTGAACAACAAGGAAGACAGCTTCACTAATACTTGTAGAAAAATTAAAATTAAGCCCTTGAGCTTCAGATGTGGCTTTATCTGCTATAAAAAGACCGCCGCCAACTAAGAGAGCGCCTTTTAAAAGTTTAGCTAAAGGGTGAGGGGCTTTTCCTACGGCAGTGATCAGCCCGCCTTTAGTAACTTTTTGCTGCTGGTTAGAGTTTGCAACTAGACCGGCAGCTAAGCCTAAAAGGGCACCATTTGTACCAAGTGAGGCAGCTGACCCTATATCTTCATAGTTAGAGATTCCAATATCAGCGCCTACATTTATATTCATACTTTTACCAGCAATATGTCTGTACTCACCGGGTTTAATAACACGATACCTTCTATCAAAGGTTAACCCTGTCATGTGTACCTGATCAGATTCAGGAAGATACTTCACTGATGAAAGACAAGAGTCTAATAAGTACTGATAAGGGGTGGTTCCTCTAAACCAAGTTTTAGCCTCAGGATCAATGAGGTTTCCAGGAGCTTGTTCTAAAGCTGTGATGTTTTGTTTAGCTATTGTACTACAAAGTCTTATTGCATCTACAAGCCTGAGTTCCTTTAAACCGCCACTAAGCCACTTTGCAGCATCAAAAGTTTCAAATGCTCTAAATTTTCCATCTAATTTAGTATCTAGGAATTCTTTTGCGTCTCTATAATAGTAAGTAGAGTGAGATGGATCAAAGTCATCTTCTAAGTCGTGATCTTCTGTGTAGACTGGCAAAAACTTTAAATTACTTAGTAATGAAGATGTTGAATCATAAAGCTCTTCCCAAATATTTTTAAAAGCATTATCAGCTTCTAAAAGCTTTTTATTTTCACGTTTAAGTTTTTTCATAGGGTTTAAGTAAAAATACCTTTTTAGATTGGACCACATATCACTAGAGTTCATATGATCTTTAAAGCTTTCTTTACTCATTTGATCTTCATTTCTGTCCTTAAGACAAACCTTTCCGTCTTCAAAAGTACAACCATCATCAAAAATTTGAAGCTTTCTTGGTTTGCCATCAAGCTCTAATGATACATATTCAAGGTTGTAACTTTTGGTAAAGTTACCCATTTGAGCAATAGCGTCCATTTGACGTTCGTATCTCATTTCATTCTCAATATGCTCACCAATATATTTATCTAAAAGTGTAACTTCATCATCTAGGTTGTTTTTAAAAGGTGACAAAGAATCGTGGTAAGCAGAGTTTTCAAATCTTGAGTTATCGATAACAAACCTTGGTTCATATAAAATTTCAGAACTATCCATTCTGCCACTTGCACGTTCATCAAGAGTATCAGTTGGTCTCATATCAGACATATTGTCATTTTCTACTAAAGTACAGGGACCTATGAATGCTCTTGGTGCAAGACCTGCATCATTCTTGTATAAATCAAGATCAATGAATGGAGCTGCAGGGTTTTCAGTGTAGTTATTGATTCTTAGTTGCTCAAAATCTCTTACGCTGGCTCCAATACCAAGGCTGGACTCTTTACTAAAAAGCTGTAATGAAGCAAGGTAATCAAAATAAGAGACTCTCGCAAATCTATTTTCCTCAGGCACTACGGCAAGGCCTAGCCCCTTACTCTCTTCATATTGATCCATCTCAGCTTGATCTTGTTCTTCAGATTTTTTCCTTGCCTCTTCTCCGTCAATAAATAAGCCTTCAGTAACTTCTCCTTCTTTTAATGAAGTTAAATAAGCTTCACTCCACTCAGTCCAAAAAGAGTTCATCTCTGCTTGAGACTCTTCCATTGCAGCTCGAGCTTTTTCAATTCTATCAGAGAATTCCTCCTTCTTAAGATTCATCGTATTCTTAAAATTTTCAAATTCATAAAGATCATCGCTTTCAAGGTAGTTTTGAAATTCTTCAAGACGTTGAAAACGTTCAAGTTTAAAGTAAGGTTCTTCAAGTTTTTCTCTTTCTTGCTTAATAAGCCTCAACTCTTCTTCCATCTCGGCTAAAAGAGTATCTTTATTCTCAAGAAGCTCTAGTCTTTTTTGTTCTAAAAACTCATCTTTTTCAGTTTCGGTCATACCTTCGCTGTTAAAGTTTTCATACTCCTCCATCAAAGTTCTAATTTTAGAGTCAATGATGTTATCTTTCATGAGCTTATTTTCATCAATGGTCTCAATTTGAACAATAAGGTTGTTACGTATACTCATCATCCTAAGGTCTTTCATAGAAAACTCAACAGGAGTTGTAATTCTTCCTCCTTGTACACGGATAAGTTTTTTAACAACAGTGGTGAACTGGTCCTTGATTTGTTCTCCTCCACTGTCTTTTAATACATAGTTAGTTACAATTTTTTGTCCATTTTCATCTAAAACATGACTGTTGGAAGTGCCATCTTCAGCTTTTGTGAGGTATGTCTTATTTTTAAAAGGATCTATATAATACTTAACAAGTGCAATCTTCATTAAATAGATACCATCACGTAGTGGTTCAAAATACCTATCTTTTTGAATTCCAAATCTTTGAATTAAGGGATCGAAGGTCATAACAACAGCTTTTTTAACGTTTAAAGTTAAAAATTCATCGATGACATATCTAAACCTAATAGTTTGGTACCTAAAGGCGTCAATTATAAACATGGGGCTTCTTTGTTTTCTTGCAGCAGCACGTTTAAAATCTTCTTCTAAGCCTCTTGTATCTTTACCAAAAGTCCAACCTTCATCCCAAGGGTTAATCGCAAGTGTTCTGGTTTCTGTGTAACCTGTCTCAACATGAATTATGTCAGGTTGAGGAAAAAAGTATTGAATTGGTGCATAGAAAAGGTGAGTGATTTCATCAATCCATACCAAATAACCGTTTTCATCAGTACCTTCAGTGTCAATAATAACGCCGTCTGAAGCTCTTTTTACTTTAAAAGGTTGAAATGCGACAGGGCTTCCATCAATAGAGTCAGTTACAATAGTTGAAGTCTGATAAATCAGAGTTCTTTGTGTAGCGGTTTCTCCTGAAGAAAGTCTGATAAACCTTGGTTCAAGTCTAGAAAATCTTACTGCGGGTATTTTATGTGCAAAGCCTGCAGCTCTAAGTTCATCATAATTGTTAGATTTTTTTAGTAGATCTGCATAATCAAATTTATTTTTTGAGTATGGACCTGAAGTCTGAGTTATAGCCTTATTCCCGAATATATTATAGAAATTTCCATCGCCAATCCTATGGAGGCCTTCATAAGGCTTGAGTGAAAATGGTGCATCTACAGCCTCAACTTTTAGTGCAAGTTCAACTTGTCCACTTGAAGTAAAAGTATCTAGTTTGGTTTCAATTTCAAAAATAAGTGATCCATCTTCATTGATTGAAATAGTATTATCTTCACCTTGAGTCTGTGGTAGAAGATTGGTTGTAAGAAGCTGAGACTTTACATTATCAACCTCACCAACTCCAGTTGCAACTATCTGAGCATAGACTCTAAATTTACCACTCTTAAACTCATGTTTTGTAGGGTTGCCATTAAAATTTAATGGAGACATGAACGGGTTCATAACAAGCTTAATTGTTACCATTCGACCGTCTTTAACTCTTCTTCCAGCTAGGATATCAAGGTTTGGTTTTTCTTGAATCATGAGATTTCTGTACTGCTCTTCACTGTGAAAAACAGTAAAGCCGTTTCTAGAGTTCGATTCAGAAACCATTTTATCGCTAGATCTTAAGATTTTATTCCGGCTCATATCAACGACTTCTTGAATAGAATCGCCTCTCTCAACAGCCCAAGGATTCACACCAATAGAAATTTCATGCTCACCAGGGTAGTTCGCTGGTCCAATAAGAGTTCTGTTTAATTCAATATAACTAGAATCGCCTGCAAAATTAAAATTGATGGGCTCAACCCATGTAAAGCAGCCTCTATCATCAGTCCCGCTATCATTTTTATCAGTGAAGATTGTTCCATTAGGGGCTTTAACTTTAAACTTTTGACCGCTAGGAAGTCTAGCATCTGTAAACCTCCCCCAGAGACAAGCTGTAAACTCATACTTCTTCATAGTAGGGACTTTCCACGTGTCATTCTCTGACTCACCAATTGCTTGTCCACTAATTTCATTCACTCTAAAGTTTGTTCCTGATTTTTTTGCATCAGGAGTTCTATGAGATCTTAAACAACCAGTTAAAGAAAGGATTAAAGAGAAAAGAACTATAAATCTACTAGAAGCTGACATTGGCAACCTCCAGTTGTAATTCTAAAAACTCCATATCATTTTGAGGATTGTTTTCTCTTATAAGATCAGAATTTACATAAGAAGTCTTTAAAGCAAACCCAAGTTTTTTAAAGTTTATACGAACACCAAAAGCTTCGCCTTCTCTATTGTTTCTACCAAAGCTTGGATCTGCATATATTGCAGGGCTAGCATCAGATTCAGCATAAAAGAAAGTAAGTAGCGGGGTAATAGAGTAGTCTTTAAAGTTGATTTCAGTACTTAAAGTAACTGACTGTGCTCTTTCTCTATTGCTTGGAGCATCAAAATTATCAACAGTCTTAATACTAAGAGAGGGCTTATATTTTTTATTTATATCAAAGCTAAAATCATAAGCTTGAGAAAGACCTCTAAAGTCATAATCAAAAGAAGATTCAGCTTGAGTGTTTGGGTTTCCTGTGTTTCCAAGTCTTACACTATTAAAAGCTACAATTGAAGGAAGGGGAGAGTAATTAAAGTAGTTTACATTCGCTGTTGCACTAAACCATGATCTTGGAGTCCAAGTTGCTTCAAAGCCTTGAGTTGTAAAAGTTGGCAGCTCTTCATTCCCTGTTCTATCTGAGTCTAAGCTTGTCGAGTTTGGTATTGTATATTGAGCTTTAAATTTTAAGTCTAAATTTTTATATTTAAATGCATAAGACCCTGTTAAACCTGGGAAAGCTAATCCACTTTGTACAAGAGCAGGTGAGTTTAAATGTTTTTGGTTTATCGCTCCAGCTGAGACAGTTATGTTTTTATTAGGCAGGTAAGATAAAAGAATTTCATTAGCGTTGATCGTATTAAGTGAAGGGTCTGTAAACCTTGTTTGAACTCTTGATGAGTTTAAGCTTAAGGTTGCATCTGCAGTAAGTTTAAATTGAGAACTTAAATCTAGTTCAACATATGGATTAAAAAGAAGTTGTACAAACTGAGCCTCATCAGGTCCTTCTTTAAAGCTGGCTCCACGCATAAAGTAACTTGTAGTCACTTTTGCTTTTTTAGTTTTAACTACTGTTGATGTCGTGTTGAGACTCGTATTTTTTAAGTTGTTTTGTTTAGTTTGTGCGAAAGAATTACAAGATAATGAAACAGCAAGTATTAAAAACGCAGTAACACACAAAAGTTTTAGATTTTTAATTTGTAATGTTATGTAAATACTCTGCATTCATATCCCTATCTGAAAAACCTACTTAGGTGCTAAGAATTACATAATAGCAAAAACATGAGTAAAAATCATAATTTAGAAGTCTTATTGTCAATATTTCACACCTGTATATAAAGTATATAGGAGTAATTTCGTAGTGATTATCAGGCAGGTCATATCAAGACATGTAATTCTTACTTGGTTGTATACTAAGAGGATTACTTTTTAACTAAAATTGTCTAAAAGATAAGTACTAGGAGGATGGGTGTGTTGAAGAGTTTAGTTCTGTTTTATTCGTTATTATTTTCGGTGACAATTTTTGCTGGTCTACCATCCGTACACGAATCACAAGAAGCGTCTATGGCTTATATAGAAAAAAGAGATCAGAGATGGCCTGGGTATAGAACAGATCAAGAGCTCTCAGATTTTATGAGTAAGTCTCCTTCTAGGTATAGCGCTTTAACTCGTGCAGCAGCTACTGGCAACGTAGTGGCTTTCATGTCTATATGGTCAAAACTTGATGACAGGCTTAGAAGATTTTATGCAACAGATTATGATTTCACTACTGGTAAAACCCCACTGCATTTTGCTGCAGGAGTTACTAAAAAAGCTAGAGAGGGAAGAAAAGAGAGTTCAGTTATTGTTAAAGCGCTATGTAGATATGTTGATGAACAAAATATTAAAAACTATGAAGGGGATACTCCTTTAATGTCCGCACTTGGCATTGATCAAGGGAACTTCTTAATTGCAAAAGCGCTAATTGAAAATTGTGATGCACAAATCAATACAAGTAATATTTTCGGTCTAACTCCACTTATGTCTGCAGCTTTACATGGGAATGTAGAGGTTTTTAAATATTTCATCTCTTTAGGCGCAGATGACTGGGCTTTAGATGCTAAAGGAAAAAATGTTTTTTACTATTATAACTTAGGAAGAATAAATGACCTTTTTGTTGAAGAAGAAGGAAGAGAAATTTTTGATTGGTTAGAGTCTCATGGTCATGACTTCTATAAAGAAGCATTATCTCGTTGCCTTGGTTTTAGTGCACGAGGTCAAGTTAGAACTGATGAGATGAGATTTTACACATTAGAAGAGGATTTTCAGTTAGGAAAAGAATCTTTTACATTTAAAATCTCTGAAAATAAACTTATGTCTTCAATTGAGAGTGAAGAGGAAAAACTTATTGCTCAGTGTGAGAAAACTGGTTATCGGTCTTGTATACCTGTTCGACTAGAAAAATTTCTAGAAGAAGAAGAGTATGTAGCTAATGAAAGAGCAAAAATATCTAATCAAGATGGTTATATTATTTATGGCTATAGAAGGTTCATTGTAGGAGTGATGGGTAGTGCTTCAGGAAAAGAATCAGAATGCGCAGAATAAGATTCTGGATTTAATTTAGTATTGAGATACATGTTTTTTTACTAAGTGTTTCTTCTCTTTTTGTCATAAACCCACGTAATGAATCTCTTTTTGATTCTAAAACTTCCATGAGTCTGGTTACTCCAGTTTGATCAAATATTTTGATTGCCTTTAAAGATAGTTGTTCATTCCAAGATAAAGCCTTGCTTGCTGTCATATGTAGTCTTGAAAAAACATATTCTTCATTCTTGGGAATCCACTCTCCTCTCCCTAGCACCAGGCTTCCATCCTCAAGTTTACTTGTAAAGCCTTTAATAATTGCAGTTAAGAGTGTGAGATCAGAGTTTGTGATTTCTAAGTTAAACCTTAAGTTATTAGATATGGTCTTAAGAGCTGAAACTACTTTTGGGTTTTTCCCTACTTTTGCTAAAAAAGCTTCATAGTGGTTCTCATTATCTAAATATCTATTTACACGGCTTTTTATTACATGAGAAAAACCATACTCTTGGCCATCAGCTGTAGTATAGGTTCTTGTATTCATAAGGTTTGGATGTTTAGTGGCACTCATTGTTGTTGTTATTTTGATTAGCCCTGTTGAGATAAGATCTGTGTTTTGAGTATGCCAATCAGAATTATCTAGAATTCCTCTTGGTCCATCAGTCATTAAGGTGAGTAGATCAATGCGGTGCCCTTCTCTTATCCCAAAGGCAGTTTGGCCTAGTCTTTCTCTATAAGCTTTAAGTTCTTCAAAACTTGAATCAATAACTAAATCCAAATCTTGATTCTCGTGAAATAAATCAAGAAAACTTTTTGGTAGCAGTTTTTTAGTTGGATTTTTTAAATGCTCTTCTACTGCAAAAGCTAGAGTTGTGGCGCCACTTCCCATAATATAAATACTCTGCCCATCATGTAACGGTGCAAGCAAAGACGAGGCCTCATCAGTTTGACTAAGGTACTCATTTAATGCTGATTCAAGATCTGTTGACCTTAGAGTAATATCAGCAAATGAAGTGACTGATATTAAAGTCATTAAAATGAAGAACTTGAATGAAGCTTTAAACATAACTTAAATACAGCAATTGCTATGCCAGATATAACCAAGTTAAATCACTTGAAAAACCCTTCAATATGTCATAAAGAATGACAAAATAGCCTAAAACGTCACTTTATGAAAATGGCTTCAAACTGTAAAACCTAGTAAAAACAGACACTTAGATGCTGGTAAATACTAGTATCATCAGTTGTGTCTCAAAATGATACATGAGGAGTTTAGGGCCTTTGTGGTTTTATTTTTTTAGTGGTTTTTAAAGCTAATTTAGCAAAAGAAATGAAGGTTGCATTTAATACATTAAGAGGACTTTTTTTGTCACTTAAACAGTTTTTAGTTCTCTTTTGCCCTTCATTTTTATTTGAACTATTTTTTTCTGGCATATCCTGTGCTCATGAAGATGTGGAATAAGAGCTTAGATAAATTCAGAGATCTGAATTGTTTAAGATTTTTAATAAAAATTAATACTTATAGATTATATATAAGTCAGGAGAACAGATGTATTTATTTAAAAGTACTTTAAAGACAGCTTTATTTGGTTTGTTAATAACAACTCAAAGCCTTAATTTGACGTTTGCAGATGATAATGGGGTGAGCGCATCGCAAGTAGATTCTGAAGGAGTAAAGTTATATGAGGACTTATCAGATAATGATAAAGCTATTATTGATGGGTTAAAACAAATATTAGTTTCTCTAGATTCTAAAATAATTACAGGTTTTGGCTCGCATATACCAGCTCAAAAATCACCAGATGAAATATTTGACCTTTTAAATAAAGCTCATTCACTTGTTCAAAAAAGTGAGTATGACCAAATTAAAAGATCTGTTCTTCTAGCTCAAATTTATAAAACTGGCTTTATAAACCTTTATAAGCCTAGAGGAGAAAGTAGCAGAGGGGAGAGAGATGGCTGGAGTATGAATTATACATCAGACCTACTGAACCGGTTGATTTCTTCGCTTAATCAAGGCCTTTTTGATGAAGAATCAAAAGCTTCACTTACAAATTTTATTAATGGTTATAGCCTTACTGATAGTAAAAATTTGATGAACGCTGGGTTTCCAGCTCAAGCTACTGTAATGGAAGAAAGTCACCGTATAGCAGTGCTTGATGCAATTAAGAATTCACCCACAGCTGAAGATTATAATTACAATCATGAAGATGATGATAGGTTTAAAAGTTTAGATAAACTCATTGCTGGTATTGCTGATCCGGGCTTTAAAGAGGCTGCAACCCTTTTTGCAAGATCAGTTGAAAATAATTTGTATGATAGAGGTGTTAAAATAGCTAATGATGATGATAGAGATTTTCCTGAATATTTTGGTAGAGAAAAAGAGGTTGAATTAAGTTTACAAGCTTTACTTAAAATTGAGAAATCACACGTTATTCTAACAGGTAAAGCAGGTGTTGGTAAAACAACAATTCTTAAAATGCTTCAATTTGGGTTCTTATCTGGAAAGTTCAAACTTGCTGGTGGTGAAAGTGAGAAGCCTCCAATCTTCTTAGAACTACCAATTACTGATGTTACTAATCAAAATGATCCGTCAGTCTTAACTAATAAAATTAAAATTGCACAGGCATTATCTGAGGAGTTTGGAAGAAAAATTGTACTTTTTGTAGATGAAGCTCATATTTCAACTAAAATGACTAGAAATGCGATAAAAGGCTTTTTAACTGAGGCTTTTGATGGAGATGAAAATCCAGGTGTTCATATGTTCTTTGCTACAACATCAAATGAAGCTAAAGAATTTTTAGGTGATTCTGCATTTAGCAGAAGATGGAACCAGGTTCATGTTAGAGAATTTGATACAGATGAAGTTATTGAGTTACTTAGAGTTTCTCACTTAAATAGATGGATATCAGAACACCAAAGAGATGATGTTGGCTTTAAAGGCCTAACAGATGAAGCCTACTTTTTTGCTGCAAAGTATGGGAATCTTGAGCAGCCACATGCTGCAAACCCAACGGGTGCAAAAGAATTAATAGAGGCAACTATTGTTCAAAAACTAAGACAGCTTGAGAGGGAAGAAAGCCTTGAAGACTTCACTTTAGACGTTCAAGATTTAAGAGATTACCTTAAAAGTAAACTTGATGTTCCTCTGGTACCTGGAGATCCAGAGTTTGAAGAAAACTTTGCAAGGTTATGGTCTGCTTTTGAAAAAAAATATACTGGAAATGATGGTTTAAAAACAGCGGTTAGAGAAACCCTTAGAGGGCACTTTGCAAATCTTTCTCCTAGAAAAATGACGGCGGCGTTAAATGCTGGTCCTCCAGGGGCAGGTAAAAGTTATTTGGCAGAAACAATATCTGAGATATTCTTTGGTGATGCTCTTTTAACTTTATATGGTGGTGATTATAAAAATGGTGGATTAGAGCTTAATAAGCTAATAGGTTCTCCATCAGGAACGGTTGGTTCTGAAGAGCAAAGATCAGTATTAACTAAATTTTTTGCAGAGAACCCAAATGGTGGTGTTATTGTACTTGAAGAAGGTGATTATGTTCATCAAGATGTGTATCAGTTTTTAACAAATATGATTACTGATAGAAAAATGACAGATGGCCTGGGGCAGGAGTGGGATACTTCTAAATATATGATCATGGTGAACACTAATAAAGGTCAAGAATTAATGATTCCTAAGGGTGTAAATAATAAGATGACATGGGAAGACTATGAGATGAGAAGACAAGCTATTACAGAGCAAAGAGTCTTATCTGATGATTCAACTGTTGAAATTGTTAAGCCTGATGTTTTAGATCAAGTTGCTCAAGATTTCTTTGAAGAAGTGGTTTCAAGTTCAACCACTGAAGGCGATATTGAAGTCGATCAAGAGCTTCAAAAGCAAAGAAGAAGATATAAATTTTGGTATACTCTTTTACCAACAAGAGAAGATCTTATAAACGCTGCTAAGTATAAGCTTCAAAAATTTATATCAGAGTCTAAGTTAGACTATGGAGTGAGCTTTAATATTGATGAAAGTATTATTGAAGATTTAATTGATATTGAGAAATTTGAATTTGAAAAAGGATATTCATATATTGATGAGCAGATGGAAGTAAGACTATATGATATATTAACAGCTTATTATCACTTAGTAGATCAGACAATAAATGTTGATTTAGTTCCTGATACTATTGAAGTAGACGGTAGAAACTTGCCTACACATAAATTAGTTGTAACTAATGACGAAGAAGGAAATATTGATGAATATAAGCTTGGTGTAACAAGTTCTCCGAATCAAAATCTTTGGGGTACTTCAAGAGAAATGAGAGAGAGAATTAAGAAATTTTCTAGGAATATGAGGTCTTATTTAATTGGACATGAAGATTCTATTGAGGAAACAGCTCAAAGACTTAAGTTAAAGGCTGTTAATTGGTCAACAAGAATTGTGATTACCAAGCTAGGTACAACTGGAAATGGTAAAACTGAGTACTTTAAAAGCATGGCTAAAGCTCTTTTTGGAAGTGAGCAGGATATGTTTACAATTACAGGATTAAATCATAAGTGGGATTTAAATAATTACTTTAGACCGCCAACTGGTGTTCAAGGAGGAAGAGAAGAAACTGAATTTGAAAAATGGTTTATAAGTAGAAGGCATCGTGGTGGTGTGATCTTATTAGATGAGCTTCTATCTTTCCATGGTTTAAATAAGGTTGCAGCGTCTGAGAAAGTAGATATTTTAAATGAACTGTATCAGCTTCTTGATGAAGGTAAGCTTATGATTGGTTCTAAAATCCATGACGCTTCTAATTTTGTAATTGGTATAACTGGTAATGCTATGCAAGAAGCTTTTGCTAATATTCCAGATGATCCTTCATCTGCTAAATTAATTGAAAAAATTAAGAAAAAAATCACTAAACAAGTTATTGTAAAACAACTAAATCAGTATGGTGTAGATGCTCCTAAGGTGGCAAGGCTTGGTCAGATTTCCGTAGAAGGCCCTCTTCCAGCTGATGATTCAAAAAAAGTTGGTGAGATGAAAATTCAAAGTTTAATCAGCTCTTTAGGTAATCAGTTTGATGATGAGATGGAGATTATTATTGATCCTGGTATAACGGATCTTATAGTAGAAGAACTTACTACTCTTGAGTTAGGTATGAGGCCAGTGATTGCGGGTCTTGAAAAAATAATCAGCGCTCCAGTTGCTGCCATAAAGTTTGATATCTTCGATGCTGTGAAAATTGAAGCAAAACTTATAGATGGTAAAATCAAATGGTTTGCAAATGATGATGAAGTTGCAATGATTAGAGAGAGTGAAGGCGAGTTAACTTGGGAGTATGTTAAAGACTTAAGTGGTGGAATGGATATTGTTACTCCGCAAATAGCTGATTTAGAAACACCTGAGAAGCTTCTGTTTTCAGATGAAGCCCTGGAAATTGTTAAAACTCATGAATTAGAAGGACACTGGATGGTGAACTACCTTCTTACTGGAAAAAATGATGATTCTGATATTAGTTTAATTCCAGGTGAGGGGTACTTAGGGTATGTAAGGCATAAAGATAAAACAGAGCACGATCTTAGTGGCTTATCAACACTCTTTAATAGAATGATTATGCTTCAGGCTGGACATAGAGCTGTTATTAAATTGATGGGTCTTTATGAAACTGGTGGTGGTGATGGCAACCTTGAAAAGAAATTAACGGATAGAAATGATGATGTTTCAAAAGTTATTACATCAATGAATGTTATTATATCAAATCAGCTTGTTGAAGGAATAAGTGAGAACTCTCCTAAAAGTCTTCAAACTCAGTTTAAGAATATGATTAACAGACTGACTATTAGAATGGCTGATTATATTATTCTTGCAGGTGATGACTCTGGAGCATTTAGAGAATTATCTGATAGGCTTATGTCTGAGAGGTACCTTGGTGAGGAAGAGCTTGATGAGTTTGTTGAGAATTTTGATTATACTTCTGTAGCAGAAGACAAATACACGTTATTTGCACAGAGTTTAGTAAATGCTATTAATGAAGAAGTAAGCGAGAACACTTACAATGGTAGTAGAGACTTAAGATTTCTTAAAACAGTTTCAAATAATTTGTTTGATGAAATCACAGCGATCGCAAAACTTAAGGAAGATAATTCCGAGCGTATTATTGAAAGAATTGAGAATTTAAGAAATACAGTTGCAAACTTAGATGCACAAATAGGGTTTGGGCTAAGATGTGGAGTCTTACTAGCTGAGTAAGCATGGTTAAATACTTAACTTTAGTTTCCTTATTTTTATATTGTGGACTTTGCTTTTCAGAAGTAAGTCCACTTTTACTTTCAAGTCACGTTTCAAGTAGAATTGAGCGAGTTCCAGAGTTTAAATTCATTCAAGAAGAAGCAAATAAGCTTGGTGTAAAAGTATATCTTTTTGGCGGCACAGCTTCAGCTTTTGCACATTATGTAAGGTGGGACCTTGAAAGAGAAGCCGGCGATGAAAAATATCAAGAAGAAAAATTTGATTACGATTTTACAAACATTTACCGCGGAAACCAAGATTTAGATATCGTTGTGGACGGTACTGCTAGAGAAGCTGCCATTTTACAACAAATTTTGAAAAACGAATACCCACACTTTGTTGGTAGCAAAGATGCGTGGGAAGTAAGGCTATTAAATGCTCAAGTTGGTGATAAGTTGCCACTTCTTGATAACCCCGATTTTTTAAATCAGCACACCGATACAAACTCAACTGGAATGATTGCGGTGAATGCTGATCCTGCTGAAATTGTTTTTAGAGATCTTTTTGATTGGGAAAACCCTGACTCAAGATTTTTAAATGATGTTGCCGCAGGAAGAATTAAATTTTTATTTTCTGATAGTCATAAAACTACATCACGTTTTAAAAGTGGACAAAACCCGCCAGTTTTTGCTGCAATAAGGTATTTAGCAAAACTTGCGCAGTATGAAGTGACTGAGGCTGAAGATGATTTAGAAATAATAAAAAGAATTGTTAAAATTACGAAGTGGAATAAGGTTAAAAATAATTCCTACGTAGTGCATAAGCTTGAGGAATTTGGAAAAAAAGTTTTACTTAACGCGCCAGATTCAGAGTATGCGTGGAATCTTTTAGAGGAGACAGGTTTAAGAAAGCGTTTAATTAAAATGGATGGCAAGAAAATATATCTAATAAGAAGTCTTTCTTGGTGGATGAATAAGGAGCCTTTAAGAACAAAGCCGCTTGGTGAAGGAAATGGTAAGACAGCGGCAGAGATTTTTAAAAACCATATAAATGAAGACGGAGAGATTGTTGTTGCACATGAAACAAATTCTTTTGAAGCTTATGAGAATATCACGCGTTCTTCTCACGGTGCTGCTAATGCTTTTATTTCTAGAGATGGTGTTAGTGGTGAAGCCGCTGCTTATGGTGATGGTTTTTATACAAGGCTTGGAACTAAAGGTGCTCGAGGCACGAATCTAACCATTAGGTTTAAGTTAAATCCTGATGCACGCGAAGGAAAAGATTTTATTTATAATGGTGATTTTATTGTTATTAAAAATAAAGCAGCTTTAGAACTTATCCAAGAAAA
>CALLAU010000032.1 GCA_938002015.1 uncultured Bdellovibrionales bacterium | reverse complement strand
TCTTGCTCAAAGTATTCATAAGTTAAAAGAGAGTATCATAAAGAAAAATTTTTCTGAAAATCAAGAAAACTTAAGAGAAGTAAAGATTGGTTCTGTATATAAACACTACAAAGGGAAAACCTATAAAGTTCATAGTATTGTAAGACATAGTGAAACGCTAGAGAGAATGGTTTGTTATGAGTGTTTATACGAGAATGAACTTGGGAAGATGTGGGTCAGGCCATTACCAATGTTTGTAAGTGATGTAGATATAGATGGTCAAAAGTTTGAGAGGTTTACTTTAATCAGTTAAAGCCCATATTTAAAATAAGGAAGGAGACTTCTTGTCTCTTTTTTATGTTTTTAAATAACTTCTGATTTTATCATGTAATGTACTTTTTGGGATACCTAATTCATAAGCTGTTTTTCTTTGATTTCTATTATTTGCCTCATAAGTCTCAAGTATGAGTTTTTTTTCTAATTCTTTAACAATTGAGGTTTCGGGTTTTGAAACAATTTTAAATCCATCCGCCTTTGAAGTGTGATTATCTAGAAGGTCAGAGATGTCTTTAGCTTGAACTCCTTGGCCTCGATAGATTACAGAAGCTCTTTTTACAATATTTTTAAGCTCCCTGATGTTTCCTGGCCATGAGTATTTTTTTAAGAGCTTAATTGATTCCGGAGAAAATCTGATTCGATGCTCTCTTGAGAATTGAAATAAGAGCCCTTCAAAATCCTCAAGCCTTTCTTTAAGAGCTGGTGGGTGAAGAGTCAATGTTTGAAGTCTATAATAGAGGTCTTCTCTAAATTCTCCAGTTCTTACTTTTTCTAATAAGTTTTTATGAGTTGAAGCAATAATCCTGACATCAATTTTAGTTGCTTTATCACTTCCCACCGGCCTTATTTCATTATTCTCTAAAGCTCTTAAAAGTTTTGGTTGAAGATCTAAAGGAAGGTCTCCAATTTCATCTAAAAGAAGTGTCCCGCCTTTTGCTTGTTGAAACGCCCCTTTTCTATTTTTTGTTGCTCCTGTATAAGAGCCCTCTAAATGGCCAAATAGCTCACTTTCAATAAGCTGAGCGTTAAAAGCAGAACAGTTAACACTCACTAGTTCAGAATATGCTCTTGGAGAGTTAAAATGAAGAGCTTTAGCAATAAACTCTTTACCTGTTCCTGATGGGCCAAGTATAAGAACGGGCATTTCAGAAGAGCCAAAGGCTTGAATTTTGTTAAGTTCAGATCTCCACTTAGCGTTTTTTGAAGAGTAAAACTCTTTTGGAATTCCTGTACTTTTTTCAAGGTCTTCTTTAAATATGAAACTTGACTCTCCACACCTTATTTCATCGTTTGTTTTTAATGGAGCCTCTAGGATTAATGCCCCATTTACAAAAGTTCCATTCTTACTTCTTAAGTCTTTGATTACATATGAATCAAGCCTTTTCTCAATTCTGCAATGCTTTTGAGACGCAAAGCTATCTTCAAAGAAAACAAGGTTATTTGAGGGGTGCCTACCAATTGTAAAATAGTTATCTATCTCAAAAACCTTGTCGTTTGAAATAATATAAGAAACCTCAGTTTTTGGTCTTTTTGGCTCTAAAACTTTTGTAATCATGACTTACTCCTTAGTGAAGACTCCTTAAGGTATTGTGCAAATATAGAAACTATGGCTTAAATGAACATAAGCTAGGTTTAGATAAAAGAGATCCGAATTCTGGACACTTGATTTTTGATGAAATGAAGTTTTTATACTAAATTTGTTTAGTTTTTAGGAAGATGAAGAAAAGATATGTCACAAGTAAAATACCCCTCTTTTATTAAAAGTGCTTTAAAAGAAGAAGACTTCCCTCCTCATGAAGGTTGTGAGATAGCATTTCTTGGAGCGTCAAATTCGGGGAAATCTTCCCTGGTCAACGCCTTACTTGGAAGAGAGCTTTGTAAAACAAGCTCAAAGCCAGGCCACACAAGCCTTATTAATTTTTTTAGAGCAAAAAAAGGAGTTCATTTTGTGGACTTACCTGGCTACGGCTACGCTAAAAAGAGTAAGTCAGATCAAAAAATATGGCAGGATGCCATTGAAGAGTACCTTATTAATAGGGATCAACTTGTTTGCTGTATGGTTCTTTTTGACTTAAAAAGAGGAATTCTTGCAAATGATAAAGCTTTGGTTGATTGGCTTGATTCTCAGGGAGTGCCGTTCTCAATTATTGCTACAAAAATGGACAAACTTAACCAAAAAGAAAGATCTCAGGCTAAAAAGAAGGTGCTTGATCAACTTTTAAACTCAGTAGTCATGACTTCAGCTAAAAAAGGCACTGGAATACCAGCTCTTTGGAATCATATTGATGGGATGGTAGATCTTTCAGCTTCTCAAGCTGATTAGTCTATGGTATTTAAAAACTCCATGAACTGCATGGCCATTATTCCCGCTAGACTCGGATCCACACGTATAAAGAATAAACCACTTCAAGAAATTAATGGAATCCCTTTAATCAAACTTGTTGCTTTAAATGTTGAAAAAACAGGGCTCTTTTCTAAAGTTGTTGTTGCAACTGATGCTACAGAAATCATGGACCTTTTTAAAGGATCTGACATTAAAGCCGTTATGACAGGAGTTCATGAGAGTGGAACTGATAGAGTTCATGAGGCAATGAGCTCTTTCTTAGATACAGAGAGTGTAGTTTTAAATATTCAGGGTGATGAGCCCTTTATATATAAAGAGGATTTAGCAAAACTTATTAAAGCTTTAGAGGAGGGATATAATATGACCTCTCTTTATGAAGAAATAAGTAGAGAAGATATTAAAAACCCCAATAAAGTAAAAGTTATTTTAGATAAAAAAACTAATGCAATTTATTTTAGTCGTTTTCCGGTCCCATTTTCACGAAATGGAGAAGAAACAAGAGAGTTTAATAAAAAGAATATAGGAAAACATATTGGTGTTTATGGTTACAGAACTGATTTTCTTAATAAATTTTGTAATGAAGGTGTAAGTTTTTTAGAATCAAATGAAAAGTTAGAACAGTTAAGGGCCCTTGAGATGGGAGAGAAAATCAAGATGGTTTTTACTAAGAACTCCTATAAGGGTGTAGACACTGTTGATGATATTAAAGAAGTAGAAGAAATTTTAAACAAGAAAAAAAGCGGAGCTTAAGAAAAAAAGTGAAAGTGTTAGATAATAAAAAATTTATTTTTGTAACTGGTGGTGTGGTATCTAGCATTGGAAAAGGCTTAACTGCAGCTAGCTTAGGAACCTTATTAGAAGAGCGTGGACTTAAAGTTGGTATCATGAAGTGTGATCCATATATTAATGTTGACCCAGGAACGATGTCGCCTCTTCAACATGGAGAGGTTTATGTAACAGATGATGGTGCTGAAACAGACCTTGATTTAGGGCACTATGAAAGGTTTACCTCAAGTAAGTTAACAAAAAATCACAGTATCTCTGCTGGGCAAGTTTATGAAAATGTTATTATGAGAGAAAGACGTGGAGATTACTTAGGTGGTACAGTTCAAGTTATTCCTCATATTACTGATGAGATAAAAAGAAGAATTCTTGCAGTATCAACTGACTGTGATGTTTTAATAGTAGAAATTGGTGGTACGATAGGGGATATCGAAGGACTTCCATTCATTGAAGCCATTAGGCAAATGAGAGCTGATCAAGGTTTTGAAAACTCTATTTTTGTTCATGTTACTTACGTCCCTTATATAAAAGCTGCAGGAGAGTTGAAATCTAAACCTACTCAACACTCTGTAAAAGCTTTAAGAGAAGTTGGTATTCAGCCAGATATTCTTATTTGTAGAAGTGAACAAAAACTACCAGAAGACTTAAAGTCAAAAATTGGTCTTTTTTGCAGCGTTCACCCAAATTTTGTTATTGGTGCTGAAGACTCAGAAAGTATTTATGATGTTCCTTTAAAACTTTATAGAGAAGGCCTTGATGCAAAGATTTGTAAAAGATTAGAAATTGAGGATACGAAAGAGCCCTCTCTTAAAAACTGGGAATCATTTACTAAAACTCTACATAATCCAAAAAAGAAAGTAAAAATTGCACTTGTAGGAAAGTATGTAGATTTAAAAGAAAGTTATAAATCACTTCATGAAGCACTCATTCATGCAGGAGTTAAGTTAAGCACAGAAGTTACTATTGAGTATGTTGATTCAGAAAAAATTGAGAAATCTAGTGTCTCTAAAATTTTAAAAGGAGTACAAGGTGTTCTTGTGCCGGGAGGATTTGGAGACAGGGGAGTTGAAGGTAAAATTAAAGCAATTGAATATGCTAGGAAAAACAATATTCCTTTTTTTGGAATTTGTCTTGGAATGCAGCTAGCTGCAATTGAGTTTGCAAGAAATGTATGTGGTTTAGAAAATGCTACAAGTAAGGAGTTTGACTCACAAACTACAGAGAAGCCACTTATTATTAATCTTATGGCAAACCAGAAAGCTGTAACCCATAAGGGCGGTACGATGAGATTAGGGTCTTATAAGTGTAGTATTTCTAAGAAGAGTGCTGCTTATAAAGCCTACGGAGAAGAAGAAATCTTAGAGAGACATCGTCATAGGTATGAGTTTAACAATCTCTTTAAAGCGGCTTTTGAGGAAGAGGGTGGAGTTTTTTCTGGAATGAACCCAGATCTTGATTTAGTGGAGATATTTGAAATACCCGAGCATAAATGGTTTGTTGGAGTGCAGTTTCACCCTGAATTTAAATCACAACCACATAAACCTCACCCGCTTTTTGTTGGTTTTGTTAAAGAAGCTGTATCATAATATTTTAGAGAATATATTTTAAGAGAAGAGATTTAAGTAATATGAAATCAAATAGAGAAAAAGTTGCTAGTGAAGTTTTTGAAATTGAAGCTGAGGCGATTAAATCCTTAAACAGTGTTTTAAATGAGAATTTTGATAAAGCTATCGACCTTCTTTTAAATACTAAAGGAAAAGTGGTTGTAACAGGAATGGGTAAGTCAGGCCTTATTGGTAGAAAGTTTGCATCTACGTTAAGTTCAACAGGAACGCCGTCTTTTTTCTTACATCCTGCAGAAAGTTCTCACGGTGATCTAGGTGTGATCACTGAAGAAGATATCGTTGTTGCTATAAGTTATGGTGGAAAGAGCAGTGAAATGGCAGCTCTTTTAGGGTTTACAAGTAGAAAAGGTATCCCTTTAATTGCAATGACAGCAAATTCTGAAAGTGATTTAGCAAAAGCTGGTTCTGTGGTTTTAAGTATAGCTGTTAAAAAAGAGGCCTGCCCAATTAACCTCGCGCCCACAGCAAGTTCAACCGCTACTTTAGCTTTGTGTGATGCTATTGCTATGGTTCTTTTAGAGGAAAAGGGCTTTAAGGAAGAGGATTTTGCTGAGTTTCACCCAGGAGGTGCGCTTGGAAAAAAACTCCTTACAAAAGTTGAAGATGTTATGCATACGGCTCAAAGCCTTCCTCTTGTAAAAAGAGAAACCTCTTTTAAAGAAGTTTTAGATATTATGACAACAAGAGATGTAAGAGGTGTGTGTGGAGTTGTTGATGAGAGTGATGAGCTTATTGGTATTATTACTGATGGGGATGTTAGGCGCTGGATAGGAAGGGTTTTTGATCAAGAAAAAACCAGAGATCAGATTAAAGCCTCTGATCTTATGAGTTTAAACCCTAAAAGAATCGATCAAGATGAGCTTGCGCAAAAAGCTCTATATTTAATGGAGCAGTTCTCGATTCAATGCCTTTTTGTAGTAGATTCTCAAAGTAGTAATGCGAATAAGCCAGTTGGCCTAGTACACCTTCAAGATTTACTGGATGCTAAAATTGCTTAATTGGAAAACATGAAAGAAGTCTTGTCGGCAAAACCCTATTTAAGGTCAGTAACTTATAATAATAAAATGTGGATGAATTTGATGCTTTTCCACATAACCTCCCTATAATAAAAAACTTAAAAGAAATAAACTTTCATTCAGATGTCACCTTTTTAGTTGGAGAAAACGGCTCTGGTAAGTCAACTTTAATTGAGGCAATAGCTGTTCTTATGAAGCTTAACCCTGAGGGTGGATCAAGAAACTTTAATTTTTCAACATTCTCTTCTCATTCTAATTTACATGAGCATTTAGAGGCTGTCAGGAGCTACGCTCTTCCTAGAGACTCCTTTTTTCTAAGAGCAGAGAGTTTTTATAATGTGGCGTCTAATATTGAAAAGATAGGAGATCGGATACAGAGTTCCTATGGTGGAAAGTCACTTCATGAACAATCACATGGTGAGTCTTTTTGGTCTTTACTAAATAAGAGGTTATTTGGAAAAGGGCTCTACATTTTTGATGAGCCTGAATCTGCATTATCACCAATGCGCCAAATGTCAGCTTTAGCAAGAATTCATGATTTAGTTAAAAAAGAATCACAGTTTATTATAGCAACCCACTCACCGATTTTATTAGCATACCCTAATGCTAATATTTATGAAATTAAGGGTAGTAATCTAGAATTAGTTAAGTATGAGGAAACAAGTCACTACCAAGTTTACAAAGATTTTTTGAATCGTTATGAGAAGCAAGTTAAGATTCTTTTAAGATAATTATTTATGTATAGCTAGTTTTTTAGTGTATTTTTTTTTGTAAAAATAGTAGAAATAATATCGAGCCTCTCTGAGAAACGCTCGATTTAATATTAAACAAAGATGATTGCTTAAATAACTAAACTTAATATACAAAAGTTGAGAAGTTGCCAGGGTCTTCGCCGCCAGGTATCTCAATAGTTTTAAAATCTGAGATTTCCGGTAAACCACTGCCCCCATCATAAATTCTAAGTTTATATATGGAGTCTATCTCAGAATACGTATTAAAGCAAAATTTAGTATTCAGGCATTTTGTATAACCACCTCCATCTCCTGCTTGTGTGGTTGAGCGAAATTCGTAGAGTTTTGGATTTGTTCCTTTGTTAAAGTTCTCGTTTAAATCCCAAATCCAAAGCTCTCTTCCGACAACTATGTCAGAAGCTGCGAAAAAGAGTTTACTGCTTTGAATTTCAAGCTGGTTAAAATTTGCTGAGATAGATGAGCTTGATCCAATATAGATTTCATGCATTTCTGGATTAGAAGCACTACTAGGTAGAGATGGGTTGTAAGACCAAAGCTCATAGCCATCTGTGCCATTTGTAGCAAAGAAATAAATTTTATCTTGATAACTCACAAAATGATTTGCATTAGAATTGTTTGCTCCAGTATTTATATCAAGTTCAACTGATGGATTTGAACCTGATTGAGGTTGTGATAAATTAAAAACCATTAATTCATTACCTAAACTTCCATTATTGCCAGGAAAATAGAGTTTATCACCCTGAATTAGAAGAAATAACCTTTGGATACTTACTGCGGACTTATCAATTATATAGCCTGTAAATAAGGTTGAGGGGTTACTTGCTGAGATAGCTATGCTTGAATCATATACTCCAAGAGCATTTTCACTTCCATTATTAAAAATAAAGTATATTTTTTCATCCACTTGTAAAAATCCTTCTGGATCAGAACTCCCACTTGGGTTTAAATCAATTAATTGTGGATTAGAGGAAGAAATTGGCTTTGAATCTTCATAGATAAACAGTTCATTACCTGATGCATCTGTATCTGCTGTAAAAACTAAAGATTCTCCTACTGAGTATAAATAATCAGGTGAAGCGCTTGCGCTACTTAAAGGCCTTAAATCTGTTAAAACTTTTGGATTAATGTCGACTTGCTCACTTTTAGATGGGTCATAGACCCACAAGCTTAAACCATCTGAAGGTGTATACGCTCTAAAATAAACTTTTGAATTATGATTAACAGGAGTCTTTCTTCCGTACGCAATTTCTACAGTATCGCCACCAATTATTTTAGTTTCATCAGTATCAGGATTATATTCAACTAGACGTGATACGCCAGGAGTATCAAAATAAGTATTAAAAAAGAGTTTATATTTTTTAGACGAGCTGTCATTACTGCACGAGCTTATTAAAGTGGCTAAAGCAATTATTACTATAAAGTTCTTTTTTTTCATACTTCACTCCCTGTAGTGTCGAAAATATATTAGCACCTCTAACTTTTAAGAATTATAGAAAAAGTTTTTTTTCAGGCGAAGGGCCTGGCTTACCTATAGTTACTCCTAAAATATTTCAAGTTTAAGTATACATCAAGTAGGGTTTCTATTTTGAAACCTTGCTAAGTCCTAACTCTTGTTATTCGACTTTTCTTCGATTATATTTTTTGTTCAATGAGCAAGATTATTGTTTTATTTATGTTTTTCTTATCTGGTTTGCGAACTCATGCTTTTATAAATATAGAAAGTTTAAGGCATGATGAAGAAAAAGGTTTTAATGGAGCCTTTGATTTTAGTCTGGCTGGACAGTCTGGAAATGTGGAAAGAAACACGCTTAAGACGAAGTCCTTTAATAAGTACTTAAATCAAAAAAACGAGTTTTTAATAATAGGCTCATACTCTTATGGTGAAAGTGGTGGTGCAAGAGATTTAAACAGTGGTTATTCTCATGTCCGTTATACGAGACTTACAACAGGGCTTGTATATCTTGAGATATTTAATCAACTTCAGTTTTCTGAATTTCAGAGGTTAGATCTAAGAGTTCTCAATGGTTTTGGTGCAAGATTTAAGATGCTTAGGCGCAAAGAACAGTTATCTCTTTATTCTGGTTTAGGAGTCTTTTATGAAATTGAGAACTTAAGAAATTTAGAGGATAATGAAAATTACAGGCTAAATGGGTATATTTCTTTAGTCGCAAAGCCAAATGACAAACTAACTTTTACTTTTACGACATACTCGCAACCACTTATAGAAGATTTTTCTGATTTAAGGCTGCAGTCAAATTTTGGCTTTAGCGATAAAATAACTGATAAGATCTCTCTTGGCCTTATAGTTTTGTATTCATTTGATAGTGACCCTCCAGAAGAGGTGAAAAAAGCAGACTTTTCATATAAAGTTTCGCTCAATTTTAAGTACTAGGATTCTAAATACTTAGAGAAAGGCTTTAATCTGAAGACTTTTGCTGTTGATTTATTAAATCTCATTTCTAGACAGCCTACTTTGCGAAGGCGACAATTTAAGAGCATTCTTTGGAAATTACTTAAGTAAAATGATTTTCAACTAAATACAATTTTTACTAATATAAAAAAGCTCCTTATTTAAAGGAGCTTTTTTTTGGTGAACTTAAAATGCTGGATTTTGACTTAGCATATAGGTTAAAGAGACAGGCCCTTTGCCTAGGGTCTTTGGATTCTGGTCTATAAAAAAGCTTTTAGGTCTATTAAGCTTTTAAATTGTGGAACAGCTTAAAAATATTAAACTTTTACTTAGTGATGTTGATGGAGTTATGACGGATGCAAGAATCTGGCTTAACCCAAATGATCAGTGGGTAAGGAAATTTAATATATATGACGGGATGGGCTTAGTAAGGCTTAAGAGAGCTGGAATAAAAACAGGTATTATAACTGCTTCGGATGCTCATGATGTAAGAACTCGCTTTAAATTCTTAAAAGTAGATTTTTATGCTGATAAAGCAAAGAATAAAATTGAGAATTTAAATAAAATTCTAGAAGAAGCTGGTGTTAGTATTGCTGAAACAGCATATATTGGTGATGACTATATGGATATGGCTGTAATTGAAAAAGTGGGCTTTGGTGTTTCTGTTCCTCATTCTTTAGAGAAAATAAAAAATGTAAGTGACTATGTGACTAAGAATTACGGTGGGCATGGTGCTGTTAGAGAAGTTTGTGAAATGATTCTTGAAGCTCAAGGGTTTGGAGTAGATCTATGAAAATCTTAATTTTAATCATATCCATGTTTTTTTCATCGGTTGCAGTGGCTAAGAAAACAAATAGAATTGAGTTTCCAGAAGAAGAGCTTGCAAGAGAAGCTGTGCTGCCAATTTTTGATAGTAAGCTAGCTGTTAAAAATAGAAGAGTTAATCATTCAAAAAAATTAGAGTTTAACCTGCTTTCAGGAATGGTTATGTCTGAGGCTATATACGATCCTTTTCATTTTGGGGCTTCGCTAACTTACCATATGGATAACACAAGAGCGATCCATGTTATGGCAGCAGTTTATGGAGATGGTCTTCAAGATAGAGCAAAAGATTTAAGAAATGGTGACGTCTTAGATGGTAATGGAAATACTGGAAGTGGACTAACTTTTGATGCAAGCCAGGCTCCATCAAAAGAGTTTATGCTGTCAGCTCATTATCAGTATAATGCTTATTATGGGAAAATCTCATTATCTAAAGAAAATGTTATGAACTTAACACTATCAGGTCTTATTGGTGGTGGTTTTTATATGATTGGCTCAACTTTAGCCCCAACTTTTAACTTTGGTCTTAGTCAAAGACTCTACTTTAGTCGAAAAGTTGCTTTAAGGTTAGATCTTCTCTTTAGTTTATACTCAGGCATAGACATCACATCAGCTTCAGGTCTTGAAACAAGTACCCCTGCGCCAGATGAGAGTGATTTTGATACAGCAATTTTATTTGATTCTAACATTTTTGTTGGCGTAAGCTTTTTACTCTAAAATACTTTTACTAGACCGCATAAGGGTCTAGATTATCTCAGTTTTCTTCTTTATTTACAGCACCTTGGCTAAAATGATTGCTCAGGGGAATAGCTTTGAAAAGAAGAATGTTAAAAAGATTTTATTTATTTTCAGCTGCGGCGTTCGTTTTTTTTAGTGAACAAAATGTTTATGCGCAGTCTTCATCCGTTCAAACAAGTGAGCAACTTAACTCAGAGCTTAGAAGCTTAGAAGAGTTTAGCGATATTGCCGTGATTCAAAGAAAGTATTTGCAAAAAACAGAAAGATTTGAAGCTTTTGGATCGGTTTTAACTTCACTTAATTCTCAGCTCTTCAGTATTTTTGGCGTTAATGCGACACTTGGATACCATTTTAATGAAAGATTTGCTCTTGAGGCTAATTTTTTATTTTCAGCAGATTCAAAAAGAGGTTTTACTAAGGGTTTAGAAGATGATTACTTTATTTCAACTACTGATTTAATCACTCCAGAGTCTTACCTTGGTCTTCATCTTAGATGGTCTCCAGTTTATGGCAAAATTTCTTTAAGAAGTCGCACTATAAATCCATTTGAAGTTTACTTTACTGTTGGTGGTGGAGTAACTGGAACTGATGATGGTCAAAGCGCTCCTACACTTCACTTAGGTGTTGGCCAGTTTTACCCGCTTTCAAAAAATATGACATTTAGATGGGGACTTGGCTTAAATACATTTCAAGCAACGTCTAAAGGTGCAAACCCTAAAGATATAACTGCTTACATGCTTCATTTATCTGGTGGAGTGAGTTGGTATTTCCCATTTACAGAGGCGAGGTAAGTAAGGATGAAGTTTAAATTTGTATTTTTCATTTTATTAATAACGCCACTTATTTCAAAAGCTTCAGTTGAGCTTGATAGAGGTCGCGCTTTAAATGATAATAAGCAGTATAAAGATGCTGCGGGTCTTTTGTACAGAATCTCTAAGAACTCAAAATACCAAAAAGAAAGAGGTAAGATCTCTTATGAGCTTGGAAAATCTTATAAAGCTTTAGGGTATAATCAGCCAGCAGTTTTCCAGTTTATTAATGCTGTTAAATCTGGAGATTCATATGTTCTTTCAGACTCCCTTAGAAATATTGCGAATATTTCTTTTAAATTAGGAGATGAGTTTAGTTTAAATTATGCACTATCAAAAATTAAGGTTAATAAGTTTCCTAAAAAAGACAGGCCTCTTTTATATTTCAGGTTTGGGCAAGCGTACTTAGATGCTGGAAACCCAGTAAAAGCAGCAAAGTCTTTTGGTAAAATTGATTCAAGTAACCCTCTTTACTCAAAGGCTAGGTATTTTGCAGGGCTTGCATACTCTGAAGCTGGGAAGCTTGAAAAATCTTTTAGAGCATTTACTCAGTCAGCAAATGCAAGAGCTGATAAAGGTATTAGTGATCAAGAAAGAGTGGCAGCACTTATGGGCAGAGCCAGAGTTTTATATCATATGAAAAGGTGGGAGGAATCACTTGAGGCCTATAGATCAATCCCAAGAGATACAAAGTATTTTCATGATATGCTTTTTGAATCAAGCTGGGCGATGCTTAGATCCGGTAAATTTAGAAGTGCTTTAAGTAATTTTCAGTCTCTTCATTCAAAGTATTACGATGAGTATTTTTTTCCTGAAGCGACTCTGTTAAGAGCGATTGTTTATCTTTATATATGTAAAACTGATGAAGTTCAAAAAGTTACAAAAACCTATGATCAAACCTATGGAAAAATTTATAGACGCCTAAGGCGTTACCTTAAAAGTGGTGCAAGTATAAATTCAGGGTATAAAGAATTAGAGCAAGTTTTGATCTCTGTAGATAATGGAAATGCTAGTCAGGCAATTAATAATAATTACAGGATTCCTTATCTTTTATTAAGACATATAAGTCGTTCATCTGAAGTGCAAAAGGTTTATGGTTATTTAAAAAATATTGATTTAGAAAAGAGGCGTCTTGCTCAAGATCCTAACTGGAGAAGAACTTCTGAAGGTGGATATGCTTATAAGACATTAAATCAAAGAGCTACAAAATCTAAGGAGAGATTAGCTAAGATTTTAAGATCAAAATTAATTTTATTAAGTAAAGAGCTTCAAGGCTTTGAAGATCAAAAAGAACTCATTGAATTTGAGCTTATTTCATCAGAAAAAGAGTTAGCCAGAAAAACTTTAGAAGGTAGAGCTGACGATAAAGAAAAAGCTGATGGCGGAGTAAATAGAGTTTTCTATATTCAAAATGGTTATGAATACTGGCCTTTTAAAGGTGAGTACTGGCTTGATGAAATAGGAAACTATCATTACTTAGGAGCAAGTCGTTGTGAGTAAGAAAACAGTTATAGTTTCAGGTTTAGTGATAGGCTTATCTTTTGGTATGAATGCTCACGCTGCTAAAACAGTAAAAGATATATTAAGAAAAATTGAAAAAAAGAAAACCAACCTTCCTTCGATTAAAAATGTACAACCAGGAAGATCTGGAAAGATTAATTTAAAAATTGTTAAGCCATCTAATAAAGTTTCAGCTGTTTTTCCACAAGGCTCGGCTGAGAGGATATACGAAGAAAAACTAAATCAAGAGATACAAAAGCTTTATTCTTTATCGCAAAGGGTAAACTCTGCAGATACACGTGGTAAGGTAGTGATGAAGCTTGCTAAAGCTTATTCTGAAAAAGCAACTCTTTCAGAGAGGCGTATTCAAGAGCGATATGAATCAAGTTTAAAAAAATATTTAGCAGGTTCTATTTCAAGAAGACCGAGATTAGATCTTGATGAATCTAAGAAGTATAATAAAAAAGCTTTAGCGCTTTATAAGCTTTATGTAAGAGATTATCCTAAGGCCGAAGATATCGATCAAGCTTTGTTTTTCTTAGGTTATAATAGCATGAGCCTTGGAGAAGATAAAAAAGCAATTAGTTATTATAAGGCTTTATCTAGTAAGTATAAGAACAGTCAATTTATTCAGGAAGCTAATTTTTCTCTAGGTGATTACTATTTTGAAAAAGAAGACTATAGCAAAGCTGCATCATATTTTAATCAAGTTGCTACAAACCAAAGATCACAGCTTTCAACTCTTGCTAGATATAAAATGGCTTGGGTGTATAGAAAATCAGCTAAGCATGAGAAAGCTTTGCAAGATTTACTAGCGGTTATAAGAATCTCTCAGAATGCTGGTTTAAGAAATAAAAAGACGGCTAGGCTTGGTGAAGAGGCGTTAAGGGATCTTCCGATGTTTTACGCAGAAGCAGGAGACGCTAGAAGAGCTGTAACGTATTTTACTAATATTACAACTCGTGAAAAAGCGGCTTCTTCTCTTGAACAGCTTGCCTATTATTATATGGATAAAGGTTATAGAACTGAGGCAAGATATCTCTTTGACAAACTTGTTGCCCTTAACCCTGAAACAGATAAAAGCTTTGATTACCAATACTCACTTGTAAGCATGCAGTCAGCATCTGGAAGAGATGATCTTTATGAAAAAGAGCTTTATAAGTGGATAAGGAACTATGGGCCTAACTCTTCATGGGCTAAAGATAATAAAGATAGATCAAAAGTTAATGATGCTGTAAAAAAAGCAGAGCTTTCTTTAAGAAGTCATATTTTAAAGGTACATAAAAAAGCACAAGAAAATAGAGATAAAAAAACACTGGTAAGACTTGAAAAAGGTTATAATCTTTATCTGTCTTCTTTTAAGGGGCAGCCAAACTATGATGAAATGTCTTTTTATTATGCTGAGCTTTTGTATGATATAGGTAAGTATGAAGATGCATATAAAACATATAGATCTGTAGTTGATAATTATCGTTCAAAATATAAAAAGAAAGCTTATTTAAATAGTATTTTATCTCTTGAGAAAATCCTTCCTAAGGAAGAGTCAATTAGAGCAAAAGTTGGTAAGTCTACAAAAATTTATCCGCTTAACCCTAATGAGGAAAAATTTGTTAGAGAGGCGAGCGGTTACTTAAGTGACCCCTCTAATGAAGAGAATAGAATGGAGATGCAGTACAAAATTGCATCTATCTACTACACACATAATTACTTTGACAAAGCTGAATTAAACTTTAAAAAAGTCATAAAAGATTATCCTGGAACAAAGTATGCGGAGTTCTCATCTAATTTAATACTAGATATGTATACCTTGAAGAAAGACTATGCTGGTTTGGAGAAAGTTGGTAAAGAGCTTATTGCTATCGGTGGTAGTAAAAATTCTCAAAAGACAAATGCCAAGGTTTTAAATATTGTTGAGAAGTCAGCCTTTAAGAGGATTGAAGACATCTCAAAAGATCAAGATCCTTATCAGGTTGCAAAAGAATTTTTAAAGTTTGGAGAATCTTATCCAAACTCTCCTAATGTACTTAAATCTTATTATAACGCTGGGATATATTTTGAAAAAGCGGGTAGATATAAAGAAGCTATATCTCCTTATTTAAAAACTAAAATCTTATCAAAAAACAAAAAATCTACGATATATAAAAATACAGTTAAGTTTTTAGCTCTTATTTATGATAGATTAGGCTTGCTCGAAAAAGCCTCTACAGAGTATGAGTACTACACAATTCTTGAGCCTAAAGCTAAAGAGGTTGTACCATACTTAAAAAATGCTGTTTTAATTAGAGAGGCTTTCAACGATGCATCTGGTATGCGACGAATATTTAAAAGACTTGAAGACTTGGATCGCTCAAAAGAAAAGTTAAATTATAGTTATAGATTAGCTGAAGCATATAGAAGAGCAGGGGATACAACGAAAGCTGCGTATTGGTACAATCAGTTTATTCTTGATGGAAAAGGGGATAAGGATTTATTAGTTAGGTCTTCTTATAAAATCTCTCAAATCTATAAAAAGAAAAGGCAAAAGAATGAAGCACTAGCTTGGTCAAGAAAGACAGTTGAACTTTTTGATAAGTATAAAAACAAAGGTGGAGCTGTAGCAGCTTCAGAAGCTGCAGAGTCAAAATTTATATTAACTGATAAAGCCTTTTTAAGGTATTTGGATGTAAAGATTGCGGGAAGTCCTAAGGCACAAGAGCAAGCTTTAAAGTTAAAAATTACGAAGGTTAATGCACTTAACGAAGAACTTAATAAAGTTATCAATTACGATGATGGTTATATGATTGTTGCAGCACTAAGTCGCCTTGGTAAATGCTATCAGCATTTAGTCTATGCAATGCTAAATGCTCCAAATCCAAAAGGTTTATCTAAAGATGAGCTTGCGCAGTATAGAAGGGCAGTCGAGTCAGCTGTACTTCCTTTTAAAAATAACGCTGTTACTTCATACAAAAAGGCAATTGAAAAAGGAGATGAGTTAAGAACGTTTAATAAATACTATGTAGACGCAAAGTATGAACTTTCAAAACTAGATAGTGAGTATAAAACATACGCTCTTACCCCTTTATACACAAAACCACTTATTATAAACTCTACTAAATTTGACGCTGTATCTGATGAGTTTAAGAACTTGTCTGAAGTTAAGGTTTTAAATAAAGCTGCTGAGATTCTTTCAAGGGATAAAGAGAGCCCTCAAGGATTACTTGTTTTAGCACAGTATTATTATAAGAAAAATCTAGGACTTCTTTCAAGAATCTACCTATCTAAAGGAAATGCTCAATTTAAAAAATCTGCACAGTATTACAATTTAAATGGTCTTATTTCATACAAACAAGAGAGTTTTAAATCAGCAGTGAGTTTCTTTAGAAAAGCAGTGTCTGCAGATTATGAATACTACCCTGCAGCGGTAAACCTTTCATCTATGATAGTAGATAAAGGTGGAAACGCTGAAGCTGTTAAAGTTTTAAAGCCAGTTTCGTCAAAGAATTTAGGTTTTCATAAAGCCGATGCTTTAAATAATTTAGGAGCATCGTTAAGACAAATTAAAGACTTTAGTAAGGCAAAATCAATATTATTAAGTGCTGAGAAATATAACTCAAGTGGTAAAGAGGTTGTTGGAAACCTCGCTGTGCTTGAGTTATACGATCTTAAGGACCAAAAGGCAGGTAAGAAGTACCTTGATAGGTATAAAACTTTTGCTGACAAGGCCTCTGACTTTGATAGAATTAAAGTGTTGGAGAAGATAGGCCAGTGATAAATCGTTTAATTGTTAATCTCCTTTTTCTAGTTTTTTTTGGAGCATATATATGTTCAGTAAATGCTTTTGCTCAAAATAAGAAACCTAGAACGACACAGTTAAGTTTTGAGGATGAACTTATAAGAGGGGAAATATCATCTCCGGACTTACTTTATATTCTAAAGAGTAAAAATGTTGATTATGGTAAGCTTTTAAAACTTAGAGATAATTTTATACCTGAAATGAAACAAACTAAGCACGATATTTTAAAGGGAGCAAAGTGAGCACTCCAGTTGTTTTAAAAATCTATCGTGGTGATAGACTTATTTCTGTTAAGCAGTTTGATCAAGAACAGATTGTAATAGGTCGCCAATCTGACTCAGCATTATCACTAGATGATGAGTCGATCTCTCCTTTACATGCAGTAATTGAAAAAAGGAATGACTCTTATTTTGTTGCAGATTTAGGATCTGATAGTGGTATTTATCTAGAAGGTAGTAAAACTCTAGAGTCAGAAATTAAGTCTGGACAGGTCTTAGATGTTGGTCCTTACTCAATAAGATTTTATATTGGTGTACCAAAGCAAGATAGTAAAAATTCAGACTTTGAGAGAACTCACGATAAACCAAGAATGAGTAAGGAAAGGCTTCCAGATCTTCCAGAAATTCAATCTAAACATGTTGAGATGTTTACTCCTGAGAATACGAATCCTGGAATAGAGATTGATGATGAAATCACAAATTCAGGTATTGAGATGGATGATGAGATCACAAACTCAGGAGTAGATACAACTCCTGATAATACTGATCCTGGATTAAGTACTTCTGCTTCTCCAGTGGAGATTCAAAAAGTTAGTGGTGAAGATAATAATACTGTTGAAGTTGCTTCTAGTGGGTATGCAGCTCCAAAAAGTGAGTACAAGAGTGTTGATGAAATCATTAACCCTTCAAGTAGAGGCTCTGTTGTTGAAGTTATTATTGCATGGCAAGAGCGAATACTTAAAACTTATCATTTTTCTGATAAGCAAAAAGTTAAAATAAGTAATGTTTCTGGCAGTGATATGTACATACCTCTTCCAGGAAATAAATTTACACATGAGCTTTTAGATATAGATGACCTTTGTTCAATTAATATTGCTTCAAGTATGGCTGGCGAGCTTTATAAAAACGGGAAAGTGCTTCCTCTTTCAGAGCTTCCAAAGTCAAATAAACTCCAACAAATTCAGGGCGGTAGTGTTTTAAAGCTTGATCAAGGTGAAATGCTTAGAATAGGCTTACTTTCTAATAAGGTTTCTGCTTATGTTAGGTATGTTGAAGACGCTCCTAAGGCAACATCAGCGCCTTTCTTTGATTTTACAAGTTCTGAGCTAGTAGGCATTTTTATGTCTGCTGTAGTAGTTTCAGTAATTGCTCTTTATATGCTTTTTTACTCACCAGCATCACTAGCAGATCCAGATAGCTTGTTAGAGGACTCACTTAAAAAAGCAGTAATAACTTTTAACCCTCCTATTAAGTATGTTCCTCCTCCTAAGCCTATTGAAAAAGAGGAGACGAAAGTTGTAACTAAACCCGTTAGAACTAAAGTCACAGAGAAGAAGAGTCCTAAGCCAAGTAAAAAGCCAAAGGCTCAAAAAAGTGAGCTTAAGGCAGGTTCTAAAACAGGAGATGGTACTAACAAATCTGGTAAGCCAAAAGCTGCGGCTCCTTCAAAGAATAGGACGAAAAATAAAGCAGGATCTTCAAGACCTGGTGGTTCTGTTAAAACGGGGAAAGCGGCAGCAAATGCTAAGAGTAAACAAGTTGATGTAACAAAAGTTGGTTTAATGGGAGCATTGTCTGGTGGTGGTAAAAACACAGCACTAGATAAAGCATACTCAGGTGTTGGAACTACTATAGGAACAGCAGATTCAAAAACAGGATATCAAGGACAGCTGAGTGATCAAAAAGGTGATGGTATTGGAACTAAGCTTCAAAAAGCTGGCTCTGGTGGTTCAGGTTCAAGTTTAGTTGGTGTTGGTGGAATCACTACTTCAGGTAGAGGTGGTGGAAAGCTTGGTTATGGAGCCGGTGGTCTTGGTGGCAAGGGTAAGGCTAACATAACAATAGTTGATGGTGTTGGTGATGATTTTTATAGTTCTATTGACCAAGATGCAATTAGACGACTTATTAGAAAAAATAGAAACCTTTTAAGTGGTTGTTATGAGATAGCACTGGCTAAAAATAAGAACATTAAAGGTAAAGTTGTACTACAGTGGAATATAAGAAACGGTGGTAAGATGACTAACGGCAAGGTTAAGAAATCTGATATTGGAGATAAAAACCTTGCAAATTGTATAATAAGACGTTTAAGCACTCTAAAATTTCCAGACCCAGGGCCAAATGAAATTGCAGAAGTGAGTTATCCGTTTGTGTTTGAGGCTAGATAAACTAGAATAAAGTAGTAAAAAGAAAAATTTAATTGGGGGACGAGATGTTCGAAAATTGTCAGGAATATGGATTTTGGTTAGCAAAGCATTTTTGCGAGGGCGGATATGTTATGATCCTTATCGCCTTTATTGGTTTGCTTGCGATCTTCTTAATAGTAGAAAGATTTATTGCTTTATCACGACTTGCAGTAAATAAGCATAATGCGGCTTCAAATATTAGAGGTATGTTACTGCGAGGTGATGTAAGACAGGCGATTACTTTTTGTGATAAAAAGCCAGCTCCTCTAACAAACACTATTCAAGCTGGTTTAGTACAAGTCTTAAATAGAAGACCTGATGAAGAAGTTCAAGTTGCAATGGATGCTTCAGTTCTTAGAGAAACTCCAAGACTAGAAGGCTGGGTGAGTTTTTTAGCGGTTATCGGTAACGTTGCTGTATTAGTTGGTTTACTTGGTACAATTATTGGTATGATTAAATCTTTTGGTGGTGTTGCTAGTGCAGACCCTGCTGAGAAAGCTGAGATTCTAGCAAGAGGTATTTCTGAGGCTTTAAACTGTACAGCTTTAGGATTATTTGTAGCGATCATTGCAGTTGTTGCATATGGTTTCTTTCAGATTAGAATTTCAAGAGCAATTAATGACATGCTTGAAACTAGTATGGATGTGATGAACTTAGTAACTGCTAATAGAGATAAGATTCAAAGAACTTAAAATTTAAACTTAGGATATAAAATAGATGGCTCACATAGATGACGGGAAAGGCAAAAAATCAGCTAACGTGGAATTAAATATTGTTCCTGTTATTGATTTAATGAGTGTTCTTATTGTATTTCTCCTTATCACAGCTGTGTGGAATCAAATTTCAATGATACAACTTGGGACATCTATTTATGGTCAAAAAAGTGAAAACCAACTTGAAGAAAAGCCTAAGAACTTAGAAATAGCATTAAGAGTTGATATAAGGTCAAATGGCTACTTTGTGCTTATTGGCAACAGGTCTATTCCAATTTTAAAAATTGATGGTGAATACGATACTGAAACTTTAGGTAAAGAACTTAAAAGCATTAAAGAACGTTATCCTGAAAAATCAGATCTCTTTTTATCTGTTGATGATGAGTTAGAATATGAAAGTATGATTAAAGGAATGGATGTGGCAATTTCTGAAGGCTTTGATCAAATTGCGGTGACTCCAGGAAGTGGGACTTAACACAGATGGCGATTTATACTCCAGGAAAAAGAGATAGAAGAGGTAGACTTGCTGCTGGTGGTAGAACTGCCGTAGTTACGTTATCACTTACAGCTATGGTTGATATGTTCACGGTTTTAGTGGTTTTCTTATTAATGAATTATCAAACCACTGGTGAAGTGCTTCCAATGAAAGAGAATGTTGACTTACCTACAGCAAGTTCCGTTAAAGAGTTAAAGCCATCAAATGTAGTGGTTGTAAGCCTTGAAGGTGCGGAGCTAAACGGTGAGCCTGTTGCAACTTTTGAAGAAATTAAAGCATCTCAAAATTGGGTTCTTGAAACACTTAAAACAGAGCTGGAAAAATCTTTAGAAGAGCAGTCAAAAGAAAGAAGAGAATCTTTAGCAAACCAGGTAAAAGATGCTGTAAGAAAGGCGAAAGATCCGAATGCAGAAGAAGATCAATTTTTTCATAAAGTTACAATCCAAGCTGATAAGAAAGTAGACATTCTATCTTTAAAGAAGATTATGTATACGATTACACAAGCAGGCGGAGAGGCGATTAACTTTGCTGTAATTAAAACTGACTCAGCAAAAGCAGAGTAAAACACGCCTTCAAGACCTAGGTCCTGCAATTAAAATGCAACATGTTTAGACAAAGTAAGTTTTTTTGTGCATGATTTAGTAGGGAGTGTTTAATGTCTGAAAAATTTAAATTAGAGATAATGAGTGTACTAAACAATAGACTTATTTTATTAGGTTCTATATTTTCAGTTTTCATTTTTTTATTTGTGTTTAATATTAGCTTTTTAAATTTTAAGTCAGGGGAAAGAGGTATCGCCAGTTCGCCTGGAGCTTCAGTTCAGAAATCTTTTATATACCGGTTATCTCAACTTCAAAAAACAGATATGACTAAGTTTGCTTCAAAACCAGGTAAGCTAGATAAACTTAGATTTGAGGTTTTAAAAGGAAAATATAATATTTTTAATGTTGATAACAAAATTCAACAATTAAGATTAAATATAGGTGAAGACGGGATTAAGTTAGATAGTCCTGAAGATTTCTTAAAAGAGTATAGAGAACTTTTAATAAATGATATTTCAAGGTTTTCCAAGCTTTCAGATAGAACGTTTAAAAGAGACATATCCTCATCAATGAGAATAGAAAGCTATGAAGTGGTTGAAAACGGGAAATTAAAGGGTCGTCTTGATTTTGAGTTTGGCCCAGATAAAAGCTTGCAAGAAGTACAGATGCACTGGCTTTAAGCCCTTATTTTTAAGGATAGTTAAGAGAATATTAAGTTAGGTAGGGTTATACCTATTTACTAAGGCCCAGTTTAATACGTTTTAAATCAAGAAATACAAGGTTTTTGTCGATAAAAACCTGTGAGTGAGCAAGCTAAAACTACTTATTTAAAGGCATTTGATAGAGTTGCGGCTCTATTTGCAGATATATTTATTATATTCCCTGTGGTCTTGCTTTTAACGAGTGGAATTCGAGAAAAGTTAAATGAGTATCTTACATTAGGAGTAAACTCGAATCTTTTCTTTGGACAGTTTCTTATTTTGGCCTCGGGTCTAATCACACTCTGCATTTATAGAACAGCGCTACAGTTTTTTTGTTTAAGAAGCGTTGGTCAAAAATTATTAAAAGTTAGAATTATTAGTAAGAGTCAAAGTATATCAAGGTACAGTTTTTTAGTAAAAATTTTCTTATGGAACTTTACAGGCCTCCTCTTTCCTTTTTGTGTTTTAAATATTTCTATTTTTTATAGCAGATCTGCTAAAAGTATATTTGATGATTTTTTTGGTATAGGTTTAATGAGTGATAAAGGAATAGAAAAAGCAAATTCAAATATTCTAGAAAATACTTATGTGCAAAAAAGTGTAGAGGCTTTTGCTTTTTTAAACATATTACTCTTTATAGGATTACTCTTAGTTACAGGATTAAATTTTCAAGAAAAAAGTATTGATCAAGTCTTAATGAGTTCAAGTGAAGTTTCTTACCCTGTTTGTAGTGAAATCGATTCTTATCATACTAACTGGAGAGAAGATGGCTTAACTTCAGCTAGAATTGAAACTGCGATAACTTTATTTGGTATTGGTAAGATATCTGAAGAGTGTTTAAATATAGAGGCTAATTTAGCTCTAAGGGCTAATTCTAACGATGAGCTTGGCTACCTTGCTGCATACTTTGTTACACAAACAGCATCTACAGACTCGGCTTTTTTAAAGGATCTTTATTTAAAAAGAATTTGTTTAGAGGCTCCAAGTAGCCCAGCGTGTGAGCTCTCTAAGTCTTTAATAAATGGTTCTCCTATTAAAGAAACTGAACTCCTTATGTCTAAAGTGTGGGGTGTAAAAAGAGACCTTGTTTTTGGCAGATTTAAATCAGCAAAAAGAAAGCTATATAGTTTACCTCAAGCATTTGGTTTTGATCTTTTTATTACTCAAATGAATGTTAAACTTAAATCTCTTTTAGCTGGTGACAGTTACAGCCCAGTTGATATGAGTGTGGCTTTATCTGCTATGGACAATGCAAACCAACTCGAGTTCGCTCGATGGATTTGTTATGAAGATTTAAAGGGAAAGTGTGGAATTGAATTAACATCAGCTTGCACTAATTTCATTAGGCGAGCGGAGAGTTTACCATCACTTGACTTAGAGGATAACTATTTACTTGGTAAAATTAAAATATGTAATAAAGATTATAGTTCACTTTCTAAAAAAGGTGTTAGTGCTACTGTAATGAAATATGCAGGTAATCAAAAAACTATAGAAGAAATTATATTTACAGCGAGTGTACCTGAGTTTATAAAGCTTGATGCAATACACAGGCTATTAGAAGTCACAGAAAATAAGGATGATGTTAAAGGCCTTGCCGGTGAATGGGCTCGACAAAGTGAGAGAGATTTTAGGTGGAGAAAGCTAGGAGAGCTTCTAGCATATAAGCTTCAGTTTATGAAAGAGCAGGAGTTAGCTACAGAGGTCTTATACGGCCTGATTAAAGAATACGGTAGAGGTGAGTTTATATCAGAGCCTTATAACTTAAGAGCGCCAGCTTCAAAAGTGAGTGAAAGATGATTTTCTTTCCTGTGCCTGAGCATGAAAGCTTAGTTTTAAATTTAAAACATGCTCCTATATGTATCTTAGTATCTTTAATTTTAATTGTTTGCTTTCTGCTTTCAAAGCCATTTGATCAAAATGCTCTTGCAAATCTGCCAGTTGAAGAGAGAAGTGTGTTTTGGCAAGTTCAGGGCGAAGCCTACACACGCTATCTTATTGATAATAAAATTGTATTAGGCTCTTTAGTCAAACAACTTGTTTTAGATAAAAAAAAACCAGAGTCTTCAAAAAAAATACTCGGATATTTATCTTTAAGAGACTCAAAGTTTTTTCCGTATGAAGAATGGTATGCTAAGCAAGGTGATTTGGTTAAATATGAATTTTGGAAAAGTATCCAGAAAATAAGAAATAAGTCTTTCTTTGAAAAAATACTTTTAAGCTATGGTATTAATTATGACTCTTTTGCTGAAACCACAGTTTTTACCTATATGTTTTTGCATGCATCAACTGGGCATCTTATAGCCAACCTTTTATTTTTACTTTTATTTGGTGTAGCTGTAGAGAAGAGATTTGGAAGCATAATGTTTTTAAGCTTGTTTCTCCTTGGTGGTGTTATGGGAGCTTTTTTCTATTTTTCTCTAAATGGACTCTCTATGGTTTCACTTATTGGTGCTAGTGGTTCAGTTAGTGCCTTAGTGGCTTTTTATTCGTTTTATTTACTTCATGAGAAAACAAGTTTCTTCTACTTTTTACTTCCATTTGAAGGCTACTTTGGCTTTATAAGTCTTCCTGCTGTTGGTATAGTTATATGGTGGGCTTTGTATGAACTTGCAAACCATTACTCTAGCGCTGGTATTTATGGCTCTGTGGCTCACTCAGCGCATTTAGGTGGATTTACTCTTGGTGTTCTAGCAGCTTCTATCCTTCGTTTAACTCAGAACTTTCTAGTAGGTCAGGAGAAAAACCCTGCCTTACAAGATTCTCTGTCATCACTCTAGGTTCCATAAAGTTTTGTAAGTAATCTGGTCCACCAGTTTTACTCCCAAGTCCAGACATTTTATATCCACCAAAAGGGTGTCTATCTACCATGGCTCCTGTAATTGATCTATTGATATAAAGATTTCCAACTTCTAACTCATCTTTTACTTTTTCAATATGCGAAGGAGTTCTTGAGTAAATTCCGCCAGTTAAAGCATAAATAGTTGAATTGTTAATTTCAATCGCTGATTCAATAGAGTCTGTCTTAATAACAGCTAGAACAGGGCCAAAAATTTCATTTTGTGCAAGATCAGAGTTTGCCTCTACATCAAAAAAGATGTGTGGAAGTATATAATTACCCTCTGGTAAGTTTTTAGTTTCATCAGCGCACGCGTAGTCATACTTTTCTTTATTCTTTTCAATAAGAGTTTGAATTCTTCTATGAGAGTCTTCATCAACAACTGGTCCTAGGTAGGCTTTCGGATTTGTAGCTGGGTAAACCTGAATGTCTTTAACAGCCTCTTTAAGCCTGTTAGTAAAGGCCTCATAAATTCCTTCAAGAACAATAACGCGACTGCATGCAGAACACTTCTGTCCTGAAAAACCAAAAGCTGAGTAGATAAGCCCTGAGACTGCCTGATCTAAATCAGCATCACTATCAATGATGAGTGCATTTTTTCCGCCCATTTCTACAATAGGTTTTTTAACAAAGTTTTGCCCAGCTTGAACATTTGCACTCTCTTTAATGATGCTAAGGCCAACCTCTTTTGATCCGGTAAAGTTAATTACGGATACCCTTTTATCTTTAACTAACGTAGCTCCAACATCTTCACCTAATCCAGGTAGAAAATGAGCAGCTTCTTTTGGAACGCCAGCTTTCATTAAAATTTTAAAAAACTCGTAGGCTGTGTAAGAACTTTGCTCAGCAGGTTTAATAAGAACGCAGTTTCCTGTAGCAAGAGGGGCAACTGCCATGCCACAAAGAATAGCTAGTGGAAAGTTCCAGGGAGCAATTACTGCGCAAAGTCCACGAGACTTATAATGGTAGAAACTTTCTTCTCCTGGAGCTGAGCCAACTTTAAAAGGTTCACTCATTCTTTTTAAATCTTTTGCATAGTATCTGCAAAAATCTATAGCCTCAGTTATATCTCCATCAGACTCTTTCCATGGCTTTCCAATTTCAATTGTTTGTAATGTAGCAAGCTTATATCTGTTTTCATCAATTAAATCAGCAACTTTATCTATGATCTGAGCTCGCATTTTAAAATCAGTAGCGCTCCAGGTTTTTTGATAAGCATTTGCCACGGCTATTGCGGTTTCAACTTTTTCAGGGCTTGTATTTGTAACTGTGTATAGAACTTGGGTTGAAGAATTTGGGTTCTTTCTTTTTAAATTTGAAGTAGAGCTCTCTTTGTTGCCGTTTACTATAAAGGGAACATTTTTTTCTTCTTTAAAGAAATTTTCCCAATCAGAAATAGCTTTTTTAAAGCTTTCTCTTTCATTTTTTTTAGTAAAGTCCACTAGTGGATGGTTGTAAAACCCTTCAACTGAGTATGGCTTTTCCTCATAGTATTTAGGGCTTTGTAAAAGGCTAGCATCTTGTGAGTTCTTAGCGCTTTGTAGGAAAGATTCATTTGAGCTATTTTCTAAAAGTCTCCTTACTAAATAAGCCATTCCAGGGACAAGGTCTCCTATCGTTGCGTATTCTCTTACTCTATAACCCATTTCAACAAGGTTAGATTTAAAAGGGTCTGCCATTCCATAAAGCATTTGAATTTCAAACGCCTCTTTAGGGATTTTATTTTGCTCGGCATAAACCATTGAGGCCGCTAAGGATCTTACGTTGTGTGAACCAAGAGCTGTCCATAAATATTTGTAATTTTTTAGTAGAGTTTGTGCGCACTTTTCATAGTTATGATCAGAGTTTGATTTTTTCGTAAACACGGGAATGGGCCAAGCGTTTTGTTTTGCATGAATCATTTCAAAATCCCAGTAAGCGCCTTTAACAAGCCTAATGGTAAAAGGAACTCCTCGCTTCTTTGCAAAGGAGATCATTCTTTCACAATCTGCATAAGAGTCTTTTAAATAGGCTTGAATAACTATGCCCCAGTGTGGATAGTCTTTAAACTCAGCGTCCATAGTTATGGATTCAAAAACGTCTAAAGTAAGATCTTTATATTCATAGTGCTCCATATCTAAATTGATAAAAACACCGAGCTCTTTGGCTTTTCTAAAAATGGGTTTTAGTTTTTCAATGAGAACATTTTTAGAATCTTCCCAGTTTTGAACTTTAATTTGTGAGTAAAGAGAGGAAATTTTAACAGAAACATTTACCTTAGGTATTTCTCCTAAATGATTTGAATCAATCAGTGTGTTGCTTTCCCATGCTTTAGACTCTTCATGAAGCCTTATGATCATATCAAGATAGCGGTCTTGATAATCCTTGCCTTCTTTCTCAGATAATGTTGCTTCTCCAAGTAAGTCAGCTGTAAATGACCAGCCCTGATTTCTTGATTCAACAAGTTTCTTTAGAGCATCTTCAGGGCTTTCTCCTGTGATAAAAAGCCGAGCCATATCTTTAATATTTTTTTGTACAGTTTTAGCGACAAGGTTTGGGGCTAATTGACCAACGCCAGTGCCTACAGAGAACATTGCTGGCAGTTTCCCATTTTCATCTTCAAAATATTCTTTTAGGTGCTTTAAAATATCTTCACCTGAATTGAGATAGGGGAAGACATCAACAAATCTAAACATTCTAGTTTTAAAATCAACAGACTTCATCGACCAGTCCATAACTTTTGAATACCAGTAGTCTTTACTAAGCATAGACTTACCTTTAAGAGAGCTCTGGCCAAAAATACGCGAACCAATTTTTACGATAGGTTCACTTGAAACAGGTTGTGCAGATACAGATTTTTTAAACCACATATGAAAAGCCCCTTATATTTGAAAAAACTAGAACTCTTTTTTGTTCTATTTTCCTTTAAAAGTCCACATAATTGGGGTGTTGAAAGGCTTGTAGATTTTTGCTTTGAGTTTAAAAAAAAGGCAGGGTCTGGGGGCTTAGGGCCCCGGTTTCCTTTAAAGATATGATATGTGGTAGGTCTTTTGAGGCTTTAGGTCTCTACGGTGGTAGAAGGGCCTCGGCTGGTTGTTGGTATTTATATTACAAGGCCTGGGCCAGGTTTTTTGGGGCCATATTGGCTTTTAGGCTAGGTTTTTGGTGGTTTAAGATAATCTGGTGGGGTCAAAATGGCCATATGGAGTCATTTAGGCTCCAGTTAAGGGGTGTGCCCAAAAAAGGCGTTACTGCCAAAAGTTTGGTCTTTAAAGAGATGCTTGGAAGATAAGAGAAAGTGAAATTATAATGTAATTCCAGCCGTTTACCTGCCAAAGCCTTTGGCACTAAGGTTGCTCTAGGAGTTATATGATTAAACAACATGACCAACAACTTAAAATCATTAAAAGCTCTAAGAGGTTAATAAGAACTCTACTTTTGCTACCTGTTCTTTTTTCAGTAGCCTGTGTTCTTGAAACCCCAGATCCTGAGTTAGCTTGTAACTTTGTTCAGAATAGAGATGAGCAAAGAGTTTCTTGGAAATCTAGTCTTCCTGTTAAGTTTAGAGTTCATAAGGATGTGCCGCTTGAAGCTTACTCTTCTATTCAATCAGCAGTAAGTAAATGGAATTCAATTTCCACTCAAAACGTTATTCAAGTTATTAAGTGGGACGCTGAAGGAACTCCTTCATCTGGATACGCAGATGGGGCCCCAACTTTATATTGGCTTGAAGAGTGGGAGTCTAATAGAAGTTCTGAACAAGGTAGAACAACGGTGGTTTGGTCTAGAGATCAAATTAGAGATGCTGATATTAGAATTAATTCTAAAAACTTTCTTTTCTCTTATGAAGGTAATGACCTTGATCCGTTAAAAGTTGATCTTACTTCTCTTCTTGTTCACGAGTTTGGTCATGCACTTGGTTTGGGCCATAATGAGAAAACTGAGAGTGTGATGTATCGTTTGCTTGCAAAAGGTAGAGAAAGAAGAGAGGTCTCAAAACTTACTGACCTTGAGTCTTTTGGTTGTGAATATGGAGAAGATACTATTGAACCAACAGTTTTAGCTGCGGCGCAACAAGAAGAAAGTGGTGAAACTGAAGGTAATGTGACTACAGGAGAAGGTGAGGCGACAAGTGCGTCTTTAGCAAAATAAAATTTATTTTAATGTTTACCGACCTTCAAAAATAAAGTGTAATTTTGGTGTTTAAGGAATTAAAAAAATGAACAAATTTGAGAATAAAAGCCTAGAACTTCAAGCCTTGAGTAGATCTACTCAAAGCCAAAGTTCTGTGGATCTTGATGTTCATGATGAAGCTGTTGAAGAGACGGTGTATTATCCTAATCCACTTGAAAGTCTAAGCTCGAAAGTGGAAGACTGTCTTAAGAAGCAAAGAGAGCTTAACTTCTTAGCCAGAGAAGTTTCAAGTGTACTTAAAAAACTAAAATAAATAAAAAAGTAAATATTAAGAAGAATAATTTAGTGCTGGTGTGAGTAGCACTTTTTGATGGTGTTTTCTACAATATGAAAATACGCCTTTATAAGCACTTCTTTCTTGCTGATTGTGATGGAGTTTAAAAAGTTTTGTTTTTCTTTAAAGCTCTTTTTTTGTAAGAACTCTAAAAAAACCTCTTGTACTTTCTCCCTATCTTCATATTCAAAGTTTTGAATACCGTTTAAAGGTGCGCCTAGGGCGTGCTTGATGTCTTCAGTGCTAAATATAAAGTGATGTCCCTTCATGGACTGTGACAGTAAGTACTCAACTGAAGCTAGATTTTCTTCCTGAATATCCAAGCATTCTCCTAACATTATGTCTAATTTAGAGCCAAATCCTTTTGGCTTATTCTTAAATTTCATTAAATTTTGAGTAAATGTTCAAGAAAAATTTGATTGGGTCTAGGTCCTTATTCTGCTAAATTTTAATATGAAGAAAATCCCTTTGAAAGTAAGTCGGTGAAAATTAGTGATGAGCAAAGATAAAACAGAGAATCAAGAGCAGCTTGTAATAGATGAAAGCCGAAACTGGGTGTTTGCTAGTGAAGAAGAACTTTATGCTTTCTTTAAGCCTTTTATAGAAAAAATTGAATCCTCTCTTCTTGATGACTATGCCTTAGATGAGCTTCATGAAGATGTTTTGGAAAAGACTTTAGAAGACCCTGATGAGATTTGGGCTAATTTTGCACTGCTTGAAGAATCTTATCCTGTTTACCTTTTCTTTAGAAAAATTGAAGCAGCTGAAGTCACTCAAGTAGCAGTATGCTACTGTGTTGAAGATGAGCCGTCTTTTATCTACACATATTTTTGTGTGGATAGTGAAGATGCAAAGCTTGAAACACTTAAGCAAGACAATCTTATTTATGATAGAGCTATTCGTGAGGTCTTTAAAGGGGCCTTAGAGGGAGATTCTTTGTCTGAAGGAGATGAGCTCTCTATTGGTCTTTATAAGGCTATGACGACTTTAAGAGGGGATCTAGACATTAATGAAGAGGACTTTAAAGCTTACATAAACTTAAGAGAAGAAGTGATTGAAGAAGCGGATGAGATTTGGCGCTCTATGGATTCTTATGGAAACTATCTAGTAAATTTTATTAGAGAGTATGAGGATTCAGATACGGGAGAAAATTTTTATTACATTGTAGTAACTTTAGAAGACAAGGTTTCAGATAGTAATGTCTTACTTTTCTCATTTCCTACAAAAGAAGAAGGGCTTGTAGAAAGGTATAGAAAAGGCGAGAATTTACAGGCTGATGAAGTGACACAAGAAAGCAGTCACTAGGTTAAAAGTAAAGATTAAGATTAAATAAAAGAATAAATATTTAGATACAATAAAAACGTAAGGGAAGCCCAAGTCTATGAAAAAAAATATACTATATACTATTTTAACAGTATTTGTTCTTAGTGGGTGTGCAAGCCTTGGTTTAAAAAAGTTTCCAGTTAGTGGTGAAACTCCTTTAGAGATTGGAATGGTAAGTGGCAATAAGAATATAGAGCTTCATAAAACTCAGTCTAAAATTAAAGTGTATGCTAAAAAGCCTAAAAAACTGATGGAAGAAAAACTTGAGCGTGGTGAGTTTAGGGTAAATAGAGAAACACTCACTGTAAATGATCAAGATCAATCTCACTTTAGATACTGGGTAACTGATAAAAGAGGTGATGTTGATTTACTTGACCTGGCGCTACCCCCTGTAGGTAAGTTTTTAATCGAAGTTGTAGATAAAAATGCTAAAACATTAGCTGTTAAGGGTTTTCCAAAAGAAACACTTTTTTATATTCCAAGAATTTCTTTACCTGGAAAGAAGGTTAAGCCTGGTGATAGTTGGACTTATAGTGGAAGATGGAAGGGGCTAGAAACAGGTTGGCCTTTTGCTATATCAGTTAAATCGACTCTTAAGGCATGGGTAAAGTGTGGAACTGCTAAGTGTGCTCATATTAAATACAGTGGTGCAGTTTCTCTACCCGAAGACTCTCCGATTAAAGAAGGAAAGTTAGATAGTGAAATTAGAGGTGAGGTGATTTATGCACCTATTGGGCATCAATTTTTATGGACCTCATCTTCAAGTCGTGAGAAATTTGATACGCCAGCTAAAACGATTATAGTCTCTTCTTGCTCTACGTCTTTTCAGGAAACACCTAACCCCTTAAATATGGACGCTAAGCTTAAGAAGAGAATGTCTAAAGACTGTTATTAGTATTTACCGGAGTTTTATTTTCTTAAAGCTTTAGAGCTTCAAATATTGTCACTTATGAACAGAAATAACCTTTTTAAGGTCTAAGAGGGCTTAAGAAAGGCCCTTTAGTTGGCAGGAAATTTGCTTTATTTATAAAGTGAGATTTAAGAGCCATATTATAACTTTATTATTAGTTTTAGTAGTTTCGTTTGCTGTTAATGCAAAAACAACGCTGAACTGTCATCAGGCGCTTCAAGAGGCTATTTCTTTGCCTACAAACCCTAGTCTTGTGAATAAATTCTATTTAACTGAAACTGATAGTAAGAGAATCAATGAAATATCTCAGGCTAAGCAGTCAGGCTGGCAGAGAGCCACTTATGAGGTTTATAGAGAGGCAAGGCTTAGGAACTTAGAGGCCTTAGATCTTAGGAGAGATTATCTTTTAGGATTTGAGCCTGAAACGGCCTTAAATTTAGAAGGCTTTAGGTTGGATAGTGACAAGGTAGCTCTTCCTTTAATTCTAAAAGGCTCAATCTTATCATGGATAGTTACAGCTCATGAGTTAGAGCATAGAATTCAATTTTCATCTCTTTTAATGGGCACTAAGTCTAAAATACTTGCTGGAATTTTATCTGATATTAGCCTGTATAACTATGAAATTGAAGCCATGCGTGCTGAATGGGAGTTTATTAGATCTTTATCTGCAGAGGCTTTAGATAGCTTTAGGAGAGATATTGAGTTTTTCAAAGCCTGGGTTTTGATTGAAACCAACAGAACTTATAGTCCTTTCTCTGTTAATGAAGAAGTTTTAGTAAGTAATAATAGATTAAAAAGTGATGCGATAGATTATGAGGAAATGTTTCTTTTGATGAGTAGAGCTGGAGATTTAAGTTTTGAGGAATATGTTGTAGCAAATCATACATCAAGTTTTGGTAGATATAACACTGAAGAGACTGATAGTATGTATCGCCAAAGTATGCTTAGGAATGCACTTTTTCTAAAAGCAGAGCCTGATTTAGTTGAGAGTCTATTCGGAGTTCATCATTTTTATTCATGGATGCTTATGGAAAGTTATGACTTTTATATAGATGCGATAAAGAGGCTTTCCCCAGTACCTCTTAAAATAACTGTTTCAAATTACTCTGAAGATATTGTAGAAATTAAGATTGAACCTGTAAGTTAATTTATGAAAGCTCTCTTTTTCCTTCTTATTTTAATAACTTCATTAGATACTAAAGCAGTGAGTTTATGCTCTCATATTTTAGAAATAAATTATGAAGAACTGAATTTGCATGAGCATGCATTAGAAAACTTTAATTTCCCGATAGAGGGTGATTTCCCTTTAAGTTTTCAAGAGATGAGATGGGCTCTTTATATTATTTATGATAGAAGAGATTTTTATACTGGTGCACGTATTGAGTTTTCAGAAATGACAATAGATCATGTGATACCTCGATCTAAAGGTGGTCCTGATAATTTCTTTAATTATGTGCCAACATCAGATCAAGAGAATCAAAAAAAAGCTGATACATTTGACGAATCTCACATCAAAGCACTAGAGCATATTAGAGATAAGTATGGTCCAATGCTTATAAGTTACTTTAAGAGAAATGATTTATATGAAGTTTATCAAAGAGAACTTGATAAGAAAAAGAGGAGAAAAAAGATTGCAGAAATGTATGCAAGGATAAAGTCTCTTAAAGAAGCTCAAAAGGCAACAACCCAAGTGCAAAGTGTTCCAAGGTCAAGACCTGAACCTGGAATCTATGTTAGTTACAGTGAGGTAAGTGTAGAATATTTTAAGTTTATACAAGTAGTGATTGATCAAATGAGTAGTATGAGTGAAGAAGAGGTTTATAGAGATAGAGGAAGGCTTTCATTTAGAATCGATGACTTTGATATCACTGTTAATGAGTGGCTCATTGAAAGTGTTGGCTACACAATAACAAAAATCAATGTGAGCGATGAGTTTAGACAAGAGCGTGATGATATTTCTGGTCAACTTTTAGAGGTTATAAATATGCCCTTTGATAGAGATGTTGAAGGTTTAGAGGTTGATATTGAGTTTAACCTGGGTTTTCTTGAAAAAATTTTTAATATTTCAAGGATTGTATCAGATGATGAAAGAGAGCGAGCAAATCTAGGTCTATTTAATAAATCAGTTTTAAGTCCTGTCGAATATGTAAAGTGGTAGTTTTATTTTAAACGTTAAACTTAAAGAAAAGAACATCTCCATCTTGTACAACATATTCTTTTCCTTCAATTCTATACTTACCAGCCTCTTTAATCTTTGCCTCAGATTTTAACTCAAAAAGATCAGTGCAATGATAAGTGTCAGCTTTAATAAAGCCTCTTTCAAAGTCTGTATGAATTTTACCTGCAGCTTGAGGGGCCTTTGTTCCTTTATGAATAGTCCAAGCCCTGACTTCTTTTTCACCAGCAGTAAAATAAGTTTCTAAGTTTAAAAGCTTATAGCCTTCATTTATAAGTCTGTTAAGGCCAGGTTCTTCTACACCTAAGCTTTCTAAGAAATCTTTCTTATCTGTTTCATCAAGTTCAGCAAGTTCAGATTCTACCTTGCTACAGATGTTAATGGCATTTTGATTTTGAGTCTTAGCATACTCATGTACTTTTTTAGAAAGCGCATTTCCATCTGTTATAGAAGCTTCATCAACGTTGCAAACAAAAAGCACTGGTTTTGATGTTAAAAAATGAAACTGCTTAAGCCTTTGGGCCTCATCTTTTTCGAAACTAAGGGATCTCACAGGGTTTCCCTTAGAAAGGCAGGCGTGCACTTTTTCTAAAATTCCCATATCAAAAAGAGCTTCTTTATCTTTTGACTTTGCAAGTTTTTCACTTTTCTTCATTCTTTTTTCTGCGGCATCTAAGTCTGCTAAGGCAAGTTCTGTATCGATCACTTCAATATCTCTAATAGGATCTACATTTCCAGAAACATGAACTACGTTTTCATCTTCAAAGCATCTAACAACATGAGCTATAGCATCGGTTTCTCTAATGTTTGCAAGAAACTGATTCCCTAAGCCTTCACCTTTACTTGCTCCAGCAACCAGACCTGCAATATCCACAAATTCCATTGTAGTTGGAATAGTTTTTTGAGGTGTGATGATCTCAGTGATTTGATTGAGTCTTGGGTCTGGAACTTCAACTACTCCAACGTTTGGGTCTATTGTACAAAAAGGATAGTTTGCAGCTTCGGCTCCCCCTGGAGTAAGGGCGTTAAAAAGGGTGCTTTTCCCAACATTTGGTAAACCAACGATTCCAACTTGTAAACTCATATCAAAAATTCCTTATGTTATAAAAAAAACCTAACCAATTTCAGGTAGAGCTTTTCTATTATGTTTGCTAGCAGCTTTATTTAACCCAAGTTTTAGCAGAGATTCAATAGCTGTTGTGATGTCTTCTAGTAACTCTGGGATCTTATCTTGCTCTTGATTGCTAAAGTCTGAGAGCACGTATGCATCGACAGCACCCTTAGTAGGCCTGCCAACTCCAATTTTTAATCTTAAGTAGTCTTGAGTTCCAAGCTTTTCACTTATGTCTTTAATGCCGTTATGCCCGCCAGCACTTCTGTTTTGTTGAAATCTGATAGCTCCAAAAGGCATGTCTATATCATCTTGAATAACTAAAATCTTATCAGGTTTTATTTTAAAAAACTGGGCTGCAGGTACAACAGATTCACCTGATAGATTCATAAACGTCATTGGTTTTTGTAAAATCACGTCTGTGTTTGAAAGCCTAGTTTTTATAAATTCAGACTTCCATTTAGTCTTTAAAGAAACCTCTAAAGACCTACACATATAATCTATAGCCATAAAGCCAATATTATGTCTTGTAAGTGAGTACTTGGGGCCCGGATTTCCAAGCCCAACTATAAGGTACATAAAGTCTAATTACTTTAATGCTTTAAGTTAATCTAAAAGTTACTCAGGTTTAGCTTCAGCAGCAGTATCACCTGCAGGAGCAGCTTCAGTTGAAGCAGCGGCAGCAGCAGCCTCTTCTTGTGGAGTTGGAGCTTCAGCTTTAACTTCAGCAACAGTCATGATGGCATACTCTGGAGCTGAAATAACTTTCCACTGTGAAGGTACTGTAATATCTCCCATTTTTAAAGTATCATTTAGTTCAAGACCAGAAATATCAACCGGGATAGACTCTGGAATTTCAGTTGGAAGACACTCAATCTCAATCACACGTCTTATTGTTTGAACAACTCCTCCATTAGCAACACCAGCTGGCTCACCTTGGAAATCAATCTCCACTTCTACTTTAACTGTTTCTTTCATGTTTGGAGCATAGAAATCTACGTGTAGAACTTGATTGATTGTAGGATTTTTTTGAACACTCTTAATCATTACTTTAGTTCCACTAAGAGCAGAATCACCGTCTAGAGTATAAATTGTGTTATCTTCTTTAGTTCCGTTCATAACAAAAAACTTATTATTTACAAAAATATTAGTTGAAGCTTGCTTTGGACCATATACTACAGCTGGTACCCATTCTTCTTTTCTACCTTGTGTGTTGTTGGCTCTACTTGCTTTTCTTTCTGTAAATTTAATATTGCTTTGTTGGCTCATGATTTTCTACCTCTTACTTTATTTTGTTTAAATTCTAATTTAATTACTTTTAAAATATACTCTGCTAAATTCTTACTTAACCTCAAATAGTGTGCTTAAAGAGTCGTTACCGTAAATTCTTCTAATAGCTTCTGCAACTAATGGAGCAACAGTTGCGACTTTAATCTTACTTGAAGCTTTTGCTTTTTCTGAAAGAGGAATTGTATCTGTTACCCAAAGCTCTTTAATTTCACTTTCTTCAATTCTACTCATTGCAGGGCCAGAAAGAAGAGGGTGAGTAATAACTGAAAAAATCTCTTGAGCGCCCATTTTTTTAAGTACACCACAGCCCTCAGTAAGCGTTCCTGCAGTATCAACAATATCGTCAACAACGATGGCTTTTTTTCCTTCAACTGACCCAATAAGGTTATAGGCTTTTGCCTGATTTGGACCAAGTCTTCTTTTATCAACAATTGCTATAGAGCATTTCATTGCCTTTGCAAAAGCTCGAGCTCTTTCAACGCCTCCAGCATCCGGGCTTACAACAACAAAGTCATCACCACTTCCGTGTGTTTCTTTAAAAACATCAGCAAGGGTTCGAGTTGCGAATAAATGATCAAAAGGGCAGTTAAAAAAACCTTGAATTTGAGCTGAGTGAAGTTCAACAGAAACTACTCTATCAGCTCCAGCTGAGTGCAGAAGGTCAGAAACAAGTTTAGCAGTAATAGGAACCCTAGGTTTTACCTTTCTGTCTTGTCTCGCATAGCCAAAGTAAGGGATAACTGCTGTTACAGATCTAGCAGACGCTCTTTTAAGGGCATCTAAGATCACAAAAAGCTCCATATAGTTCTCATTTACAGGTGGGCAAGTGCTTTGAATCACAAAGACATCAGCCCCACGAATACTTTCATGGATTTCTACTTGTATTTCCCCATCTGAGAAGCGGTCTATTTTACAGCTACCTAGAGGAATGCCTGCAGATTCAGCAACGCGTTGAGCGAATTCAGGGTTAGAGTTTCCGGCAATTAATTTAAGTTCTTTCATTTGACCAATTTCTAAACCAGTTTAGCTGCATTTGTCTAGGTTTCAGGTCTTATATATCGATTATAATTGAGTTTTTTGTAAATAAGTGTGCTTTGCTAAGTCTAAAACGCCTAAGGCTGGAGTCAAATAATTAAGCTGCCGCTAAAGTCTACTTGAACTTATAGTAAAGAAGAGTTTAAAAATACTAGCTATAAACTGCTAAATTGAATGGCTATAAGAATTGAGAAAGTGTTAAGTCAGTGGCAACACTTTATAAGAACCGTTTTGAAATAAGACATATTTTTGAGTATTTTTCTATTAATGTTCCATTTTTGAGAAATTTAATAGGTTTTACTCTATATTTTGGTCTAGTTGCTCCGATTAAATATCATGAGAAATGTAAAATCAAATTCAAATAATGCAGGTTTTTCGATATTAGAAGTTGTTATTGCTTCATCTATAATGAGTGTTTTAGGCATGGCTTTAGCAACAACAATCTTTAATCAAAGTAAGTCGATTGTCTCACTAGAGTCTAAGCTAGAGTCTATCGATGTAAAAAGAGAGCTTGAGAATTACTTACAAAACGTAAGTAATTGTGACAAAGCTTTTCGTAAGAGCAATGACATAGTTAAGTATAACCCAACAAATAGTAGTACTTATTATAAGACTGTTGATGAATTAAGGATCGGGGGAAAGGCTTTTATTAAAAAAGGAAAAGTAACTGGTTATAATAAAGTTTCAATATCTAGAATGAGACTTATCACTAAAAATATTCCTTCTGTACCAACAACAATTGAAGTTAGCGGTATTTCAACTCCAGCAACTCTTCATTATGTTGATTTTAGCATAGATTTAAAAAATAAAGTTAATGATCTTATGTATAATAAAAGAGTTCCAATGAGGATTTATACAAGAAACTCAGACAATAAAATTATGCAGTGTCAAAATGAGCCTAAAGCTTCTTTTATTACAGCTACTATGAAGCGAAGTATGATTGCAATTCAAAGAAAATTTTGCCTTAACTCTGTTGGTGATAGGTATTTTAAAGATAATACTTCTTATTGTCCAGATCATAATGGTGATGGAGAGCAAGATTCAAATGGTGATGGACTTTGTGATGCTTATGCAAACCTTGATAAGATGAACTGGAGAGCGCTTAATAGGCACCCATGGTCTAATGCTACACACAAGAATAATCACATTTGGCAAAACTACTTCCCAGCAAGAAAAGTTGCTAAGGTTGGGCCTAATCTCTTAAATCAACAAGAAGGTAGGTGTAGAGCTCAAGCTATTAAAAATGACAGTGGTGAAGCCTATAAAAATATCTTTAAGCTTTATAATAAAACAGGATCTTTTGTTATGGGTGGATCAGGTCAGCATGAAGGTATTGGTTGTAATGCAAATAAGGGTTGGAGAGTATTAAACTGTACTATTGGTAATTATGGTATATCAGGTGACTCTGACTTATCTATTAAAAGAATTAACGGGCATGATTACTGTGTAACCAATGACCATATGCAACCTCACGAACGATACATAAAAGGTGGGGCTTGGAGTATGGCGCAAGTTTCAATCACAACAACTTGTTATAAGTTAACAGATTAAATATGAAGTTTATTTAAATTGATTTAAAGCCACTTTATTTAAAGTGGCTTTTTTTTGTTTAAGGGGTACAGTTATTAAAAACTGGTTTTTCATTGCTCATCCAAGAACTTGATGTGCTATCAGAAAAATCGCCGCAACTTGTAACTAAGTTAACTGACCAGCCACTTAAATCTTGATCAAAACTTGCAGCAAGCCTAAACATTTGGGGCATTTGGGTAGCACTGCTTGTATTCCAGCCGCTGATATTTGGGTTTGCCATATTCGCACTACTAAACATAAAGCCAAAGTTTTCTACCAAACCAGTATCCCAGCCACTTATAGAACTTAAATTTGATGTTACTCCAGTAAACATAAGGCGCATATTAGTTACTTTAGAGGTGTTCCATCCACTTAAGTCAGTTAGTGTAGCGGCAGTGGCATATGTAAACATACCAAACATATTAGTTACTTTAGAAGTGTTCCAGTTACTTACGTCAGGATTTGCTAAGACTGTGTCAGCAAACATGGAGCTCATGTTAATAACACTTGAGGTATCCCAATTAGCAATTGAAGGTTCAACGTTGGTTGCATTTTTAAACATGGACTCGATGTCAGTAACTAAACTCACGTCTCCTCCATTAAACACAGTTAAATTAACATTACCCTCAAAGGCAGATCTTAAGTAGAGCCATCCAAGTCCATCTCCAAAATTAGTAACTTCGATAAGGTCAGCAGATTATGCCCCATCATTTCTAAAACTTTGAATAGTTCCTGTTATAGTTATCTCATAAGTGCCTGCAGTAGTATAAGTGTGAGCTTTGTCTGGGTCATCAAAGGACGTTATTTCACTTCCATCTCCCCAGTCTACTTCAAAGTTGTACTCAAAACCACTCTCAATTGGAAGCTCAAAAAAGTAGTTGTCGCTTGTAAAACTCCATTTGCTTATAAAAGGAGTTGAGCTTGCTGATGACTTTAAGTCACTACAAGAGACTACTAGTATTAAACTTAGAGCGGATATAATAAACTTAAACAAAATTGATCTCATAGTCTATTATCGGCTAAACAAGTCTGTTTGTGGCTAGTCTAAAGAGGTGAAGGTTTTATGTTTTAAGTAGTTTTTGTTTCTTTTCAGAAATTCTTTACAAATACGAAGGAGTATACGTTTTAGCTTGTAAGCTTATTTAAAAATTCTCTTGCAGCTTTTCCTCTGTGAGAAATTTCATGTTTTTCTGCGGGTAAAAGCTCAGCCATAGTTTTTTCAAACCCTTCAGGAATAAAAAGGGGATCATAACCAAAACCGCCACTGCCTTTAGGAGTGACTCCAATTAATCCATTGCAAGGAGCTCCAATTTCAAGTTCTTGGTTGTTAGGACCTATCGCTACGATTTGGCACCAGTATCTTGCTTTTCTATTTTGAGGACTTCTAAGCCCAAGCATTTTTACAAGCTTATCATTGTTTTGAATGTCTAGTGCGTTTTCTCCTGCATAACGAGCAGAGTGAATTCCCGGTAGACCATTTAAGCCCTCAACTTCTAAACCAGAGTCTTCTCCTACAACCCAGCAATCTTTATTAGAAATTGCAGCCTTAAGACTCTTAGCTTTAATAAGTGCGTTTGCAACAAAGCTATCTCCATCTTCTTTTGGAGCCTTGTAAAAATCTAGCTCAGATGCTGCTCTTATTGTATAATCGGTACTCTTGAAAAGGTCTCTAAATTCCTTTACTTTATTTTTATTTAAAGTCGCTAACCAAATATCCATTTTTTCTAAATACCTTTTTCTTTTTTTATTTATGCTTTTGAAGTAATGGCTTCTTTTTGAAGTTTAAATATTTTTTCTACTTCAACTTGCGTGTCTTTTATTAAATTTGTGAGTTCTTCAATTGTAAAAGCTTTGCTTTCAGCTGTTCCTTGAACTTCAATGAGCTGAGACTGACTATTAAAAACAAGGTTAATGTCGGACTGACAGTTGCTATCTTCTTCATAATCTAAATCTACTAAAAGTTCATTTTCAACATAGCCGGCAGAAAGAGCAGCGATTTGATACTTAAGAGGGTTTTCAGAGATTTCTCCTTGAGCTTTTAAGAAATCAAAAGCTCTGGCCATAGCAACAAAACCACCTGTAATTGCTGCAGTTCTTGTTCCTCCATCAGCTTGAAGAACGTCGCAGTCTACAATAAAAGATTTTTCAGGAATTTTAGACATATCAACACCAGATCTTAGGGCTCTTCCGATAAGTCTAGAGATCTCTTGAGATCGTCCGCCCGACATAGCTTTATCACGCCTTATTCTAGTGTGTGTTGAGCGAGGTAGCATAGAGTATTCTGCTGTTACCCAGCCATCTCCTTTTCCTTGAAGCCACTTAGGCACTTTAGTTTCAACTGAGCATGTGCAAAGGACTTTGGTTTTTCCAAAAGAAACAATACAACTGCCTTCTGCGTGTTCAATAGGGTCTAATTCAAAGCTAACAGGTCTTGCCTCAGGATTTGGGCGATTCTCTTTTCTAATCATGAAGAGAGTAGTCTCATTTAAGTGAGTATTTGTCTAGAAAGCTTAGGAGTCCTTTTGATATTTTTTTTGCAAACTTTCTTTGCTCATCCTCTGAAAGAAGCATTTGCTGCTCAATAGGGTGAGAGAGGTAGCCTAACTCAATTAGTACAGTTGGAATAGGTGAGTGCTTAAGCATAAAAAGAGGAGAGGTAAAGATGAGGTCTTTTCTTTTGCCACTTGGAAGTTTATGCACTTCCCAAAAAGAAGAGAGGCTTTGTGCTAATAGGTGGCTTTTTTCAAATTGATCAATTTTATTTAAAGTTGCAACAGAGGCCTTTTTACTCTTGCTTTTGATGCTTAAGAGTTCTTCTTCAACAGCGCTCCACCTTAAACTCATTCTTTGACTGTGTTCTGTTGAAAGGATCTCATCATAATCCTCTTTATTTGGTTTAAAGGGAAGGTCGATAAAAAACTCAGCACCTCTTAGTTGTTTGTGAGTACTGGAGTTTGCATGAATTGAGAGAACAAGGTCGGCTTTCCATTTGTTGGCTTTTTCTACTCGAGACCTTAAGGGGACTGATTCTGAGTCTGTTTCTCTACTGAGTTTTACATCAAAACCAATAGATAAGAGCTCCTCCTTAAGTAAAAGAGATGTCTTTAATGTAACTTTAGACTCTTTAATCCCGTCAACATAGGCCCCAGGGTCTTTGCCTCCGTGCCCAGGGTCGATAAAAACTTTTAGACTTTTTTTAGCCTTGGAATGAGTACTTAGTTCGTTTTTATTTTTTGAGTGAGCGCTAAAAGGTGCGTATAAGCCTACGAGTAACAAGGTTTTTAATAAAAAAATAGTTTGATTGGTTTTCATCATGAGTGATGATTATTTTTACATATTTAAGGGTAAAAAAAAAGCGACCTGGAAGAGGGTAAGGAGGGGGACCAGGCCGCTAGGGGGATTCGATGTTTATGCAGGCAAACCTAGACTTTAGCAATTAAAAAGCTAGATTGATCGCAGGCTTTGAAAGCTTTTCTTGAACTGATATTTATTTGATTTTTTAAATAAATAAAGCCCTGTAAGTATTTGAAATTACTTATATAGTGTTTTTAAGTCACTGGTTTCAAAAGGGAGCTGTGTTTTGAATAATTTACATCATAATAGAAACAAGAGATACTCTTGTTATCTTTTAAAGTGAGTGGAGAAAATTAATGTCAGAAAAAAAAGTAGGCCAATATTGGTTAGCAGGTAATGGAGTAACAAACTTTGCAAGTTCAATAGTTGCGTGTGTCGCTCTTGCTTTTGCACTTCATTATACAAGAGGAATTATGATTCCCTTTGTTTTAAGTTTATTTGCTTATTTTATATTATCACCAATCAGGCTTTTTTTCATGAAGAAGTTAAAATTTCCAAGAAGCTTAGCTTTGGTTACAACTTTTTTAGTTGTCTTTTTAATCTTATTTGGTGTTTTCCTTATTATGTCTTCAGCAATTCAACAGTTTGTTTCTGGCTATAGTGTTTATCAGGCAAAAGTTGTTTACTTTGCTGATCAAATACAAGATTTTTTAAGTAGTTTTGGTGTTCCTATGGAAGATATAAAGCTTTCAGAGCTTGTTAAAAACTTACCTGTGATGCAGCTTTTTAGAGGTGCTGGAGCATGGGCTTTAAGTCTCATATCTACAACAGGTTTAGTTTTTATATTTCTTCTCTTCTTATTTACAGGTTCTCCAGCTAATAAGGAGCAAGATGAAGTAAATAACTCTGAAACAGGAGAGCCTGTTAGTGAAGTAGGAAAAGAAATCAACTCACAGATCAGTAAATATTTAAGTGTAAAGCTTTTTGCATCAACTATAACAGCCGCTATTGTGTTTGTTATCCTAAGTTTCTTTAGATTAGACTTAGCTTTTGTTTTTGCGTTTTTAACTTTTGTTTTAAACTTTATTCCAACGGTAGGCTCACTTATCGCGACTGTACTTCCACTGCCTGTTGCTCTTCTTCAATATGAATCAAGTTTAATGGTAGCGCTTGTTATCATCATACCTGGAGCTGTTCAGTTTTTTATTGGAAGTATTATGGAGCCAAAGATGATGGGAAGAAGTTTAAACCTTCACCCCATAACAGTCCTTCTTTCTCTTATGTTCTGGAGTCTTATTTGGGGTATTGTTGGTGCTTTTTTAGCTGTACCAATTACAGCTGTTTTAAAAATAGTCTTAAATAAAATTGAAGGTGGTAAATATATTACTGCTTGGATGTCAGGCTCAATGGAAGAGCCAGTTTAGGTATAATAAGATAATCTTATGAGATATGGCGTATAATACATAGAGGAGGCTAATTTTTAGGCTTCTTTAAAAAATGCTATGATCAAAACTTTTTACAAGTTAAATTGATCCTATGTTTAAGTATGTAATTTTGTTTACTTGTGTTTATGCTTTCTTAAACCAAGTATTTGCTAGTGAGCTTTTAGATTGGCCAGTTAAGCTTAATAATGAAAGTCACCAGTTCGGTGCTAACTTATCTCAGTTTGTAGAAATTGGCTCAAAGTACTTTCATGCAGGACAAGATATTGTAGCTAGTGCTGGTTCAGAGGTTATAACACCTGTTTCTGGCAGGATAGAGGCTGGGTATTATGAGTATCGAGACTTGCCAACTGGTCACTCTGAAAAAATATTTTACCCACTTTTAGAAACAATGAATGACCTAGTTTTACAAACAAGGCTGAGAACTTTTTTTGAAGTAGCAATTATTGATGATGAGGGAAGAAGATTTGAGTTTCATCATATTGATGCTGTCAAAATGACAATGGATATTAGAGGAGCGATTATAACTAATAAAAGAATTGAGGCAGGGACTGTAGTTGGTCATGTAGTTTCAAGAGAGCTTAATCAGTTCGGTATTTTATATGATCACATTCACTATAATGTTATAGATAAGAATGGAAAGTACTTAAACCCTTTTGCATTGAGTAGTGAAGTTAAAGATGAAATCCCTCCAAAGATTAAAGGTGTTTTTTATAAAGAAGAAAATACTTTAGCTAAGTGTAAGCTTCATAATGGTGAGTTTTTAAAGTCTGTAAAAGAGAATACCGAGATTCTTAATCCGGAGTATTTAGTTTTTGAAGCTGAAGATTATTTAAGTAATAACAAAATAGCTCAAGCAGTAACTATAATCGATATTTCTTATGATCAAGGTGATGTTCCAAACTTAACATATGATTTCTCTAAAGGTTTAGAACTAGATTTTGATATTAGAGAGATCTATTACGGAAAGTTTTGTATTGGAGATCCTGCTTACCCACTTAATCTTAAAGGGTCAGTTAATACCAAGTTTTATTACAAAGTTCCTCTGCCATTAGCTTATGATGGGGGTGTTACAGTAAGTGTTTATGATTTTAAAGGAAATAAGACTGTGAAATCTTTTAAAATTTCCTATAAAGACCTGCGTAACCCATTTTAAAAAGAGAAGCGATCATTAAATTATAGGTGGCCTGTTTTAACAAAAATTAAACAACCACTTTTACTAAAAGGGTTGTGCCTAGATAAGTGAGGGCTTCTAATCCATGTGTGTTTAGGGTAGTCTCCAGATTCATCTTGAAAAGTACCGTTTAAAACAAAGATTTCCTCTCCTCCCCAGTGGCTATGTGGTTGAAAGGTAGCGCCTTTTGGCCAAAGTACTAAGGCTGTGCCCTCTGTTTTAAAATTATGAAGAGATTTTACTTTAAGATCTCCATGGCCAGGCTGCCATGAAACTTCATCAGAATTTAGAACAACTCTTTTAGTGTCTTCGCTGTTAAACTGGTTAAGTTTAACAAAAATAACACAGCCTTTTTCACTAAAAGGTGAGTGAGAGGAGCCTGGTGGGTTTCTTATGTATGTACCTTCTGGATATCTCCCGTTTTCATCTGCAAACTCTCCAGAAAGAACAAAAATCTCTTCACCAAGCGGGTGGTTGTGTTTAGTAAATTTAGCTCTTGGTTTGTATTCTACAATACTTGTAACTTGGCCGCTTTCTACTTTTTCTCTTTCAAGTGGTTTTCTTCTAACGTTTGATGCAGGAGAGTCGATCCATTCTTGCTCTTGAGTGTTTATTGCAAGCCCTTCTTCTCGATTCATATTAAAGGGAAGTTTAATTTCAGTGGTATCCATGATGAATTAACTTTTCTACTTTAAGAGCTTAACAGTCTAGCTGCGACTAGTCTAAAGTAAGTTTAAGATTAAGAAAATGATCGGGAATATCAACATAAAATCTTGAATTTTCTTTTTCGTATTGCACTCTTAACTGTACAAATGAATCACTTGACTTAAGTTCACTATCACTTAAATCAACAGGGGAGTGTATAGCTCTTTTTTGTATGCTGATAAGCGCTGTATTATCTTCTGATTTTTTAATCTCAAGAATTGAAGGGAAGTGGGCAGTTTCAGCTTTTGTTTGAAAATAAATACGACCATCTTTAATCTCAAAACTTAAAACATCTTCTTTATCCATTTTGTGTAGTACCAAACTTGGAGAGATGTTTTTACTAACATAAAAAGCTAGGAAGGCTCCTGCTATAAAGACGAATGGGATAATAACTTTAATCATAATTTAAGGCTAGGTTATAAAGCTACATTTGGGAAGTTCTAAATTAAAAAATAAATTTTTAAAAAAGTATTCCTGCAATGCAAGCTGTAATATAGGCCGCCATTGTTCCACCAAGTACAGATTTAAGTCCAAGCTTAGCAAGCATCTCTTTTTTGTTCTCAGCTAAAGAACCGATGCCACCAATTTGAATACCGATTGAACTAAAATTTGCAAAGCCGCATAAAGCATAAGATAAGATGAGAACAGTTCTTTCTGAAAGTTGAGATGTGAGCTGGCTTAATTCAACGTAGGCTACAAATTCGTTTAAAACGAGTTTCTTGGCTAAGAGAGAAGCTGCTAAGAAGGCTTCATTGAACTCAATTCCAAGTAAAATGCTAAAAGGGTAAAAAACCCATCCAAGAAGAACAGATAAAGTAAGCTTTACTTCGCCATTAACTAAGAGGTTGTCTGAAACTAACGAAGCCCCCCAGCTAGAAAAGTTTAAAAGGTCACCTATATAACTTAAGCCAGCATCAAAAAAAGCCATTAAAGCGATAAAGGCTAAAAGCATACCTCCAACATTTATAGCAAGAGAAACCCCTTCAGAAGCTCCTTTTGCGCATGCATCAATAAAGTTTGAGTAGGGTGACTCTAAAAACTTTTTAGGCACTCCGCCACTTGTTTCAGGTACTTCAGTTTCTGGGATCAGAATTTTAGCACAAATAAAAGCTGCAGGAGCTGAGAGAACACTTGCTGTAAGAAGGTGACCACCGATATTTGGTAGAGCATCTTTTAAAAGTCCAACATAAGCCGCTAAAACTCCACCTGCTACAGTAGCCATTCCGCCAACCATAACGCAAAATACCTCTGATTTTGTCATTGTTTTTAAGAAAGGTTTTATCATAAGTGGGGCTTCAGTTTGTCCGACAAAAATATTAGCACTTGCTGCAAGTGATTCAGCTCCACTGACTTTAAGAATTTTTGATAGTGAAATTGAAATATAGTAAACTAGAAGTGGTAGAATTTTTAAATGATAGAGAAGAGCAACAAGACTTGAGAAGAAAACAATGGTTGGAAGAACTCTAAAGCCTACAATAAAACCCATTTTCTCAGAATTTACTAATGGTCCAAATAAAAACTCACTTCCTTTATCTGCAAAGGAGAGGACGTTCATGATAATAGAGTTTGCACCTTCAAAAATAAAATACCCGATACCAGGAATATTTAAACTTGGAACACCAAGTATAAAAAGAGCAAGAGCAAGTTGTAAGATTACTCCACCCACAACTAGTTTAAAATCAACTTGCTTTTTATTTTCTGAGAAAAAATAAAGAATACCTAGAAATACAAAAATACCTAAAAGTGCAAATAACTTTTCCATATTGATTTAGATCCCCTTTTTTTTTAACCCCATGTAAATAAATAGTAGAGCTATTTTTAAAGGCAAGTCTTAGCTAGGTTTTTTAAACTCATTTATATAAGAAGGCTATTATTCTGCTGTAACCTTAGGAGCTTTATTGTCGCTTTTGCTATAGAGGTAGGCTCCTCTAAGTAATGTAAACAAAACAACAGCGTTAAGCATATGCCAAATATGGTGTGTGCCTACTGGAATAACGTTACAAAACATATTATCAATAGATCTAAAAAGTATTGATATAGCTAGAAGCAGTGTTGCTGAGTAGAGCTTACTTGAAAGAAGAATTTCTTTTGGGTAGAGGGCTTGGGCTATAAAGCAAGTCATAAGCCATGCTGGAAAGTATGTGGTAGAGCCATTAAAATAGAGCTTTAAAAAACTTTGGTCTATATAAAGAGTTAAGGTTATAAATGCACATACAGACAAAAGAGTTAGAAAAGAGTTAATTTTAAAAACTTTTAAAAAGATAAAGCTTATGTAGCCAGCCATAAAAACTAAAATAGGGATCATGTCAGAATAAAGACTCCAGACATTAGCAAAGGTATGAAAAAGAAAACTTCCAACCCCAACAGCAATGATGGTTATAGATAAAAAAACGAGCCACGCTTTATTATTTAAGTTTTTAACCCTTAAAGATCTATTTAGAATATAAAAACCAGCTAGTACAAAAAAAATATTACTTAGAGCATTCGTAGGCTCTGCCCAGAAATTTAAGTCTGTTCTTTCACAATAAAAATCTAAATGTTTAAACCAGTTCATCTTGCTTGGTAAATTGTTCTAGAAAATCTCCACTAATGCAAATAACTGAAGACAATGGTTTTTCATTACCCCCAAGAGGCCAGTTGCTTGTGTATTTTCCAAGCTCTTTTGTCATTTCACCGGGATGTTGCACAGATAAAAAAAGTGTTTTTTCATCAGGGCTAAAGAAAGGCCCGGTAAATTCAGCGTCATTTGGACTTGAGGCCACTTTAATGACATCTCCAGCGCTTGGCCCTGTTCTTGGGATTAAGAACAGTCCGTTGTTCCCAAAGCCTTTATAAGTTGATGAGCCGATTGCATAGCCTGAGATATCGCTTGTCAGCCAAAGGTTGCCGTTCTTATCAAAAGCCATATTATCAGGGCATGAAAATCCATTTTGAAGTCCACCAGCTTTAAAGGTTTCGTGTTTAAAGCTTAAATCTGATGGGTTATTTTCAGTAATTTTTAAGATAGAGCCGTGATAATTATTTTTACTCGAATTATTAGTAAGTGAAACAAAGACACTTTGCGTGATTGGATCTATTTCAATATCTTCAGGGCGATCAAGCAAGCTGGCTCCAACAATTCGAGCTGCTTCCCTAGCCCTAATGTATACGTCAGTTTGTGATTTGAATTTTCTTTTTAGTTTAGGATTTGATTGATAATCTAGTGAAAGCCATTTGTTTTGTTCTAAATTCGCAACGTAGAGAGTTCCACTTTTCAGGCTCCCTTTTTTATTAGACACGAATTTATATAGACATTCATTTTTTGAATCATCTCCAGAGTAAACTACTGGGTAGCCTTCTTTTGAAAGCGTTACAGTTGCGCACTCGTGGGCAAACCTTCCAAGGTTAATGATTTTTTCTGCAGTTTTAGTAACTGGATTAACTTCAACAACCCAGCCGTAATGCTCTGGTGGTCTAGGGTCAAGGTTCTTCCAGCCTCGATCTCTTTTAGTAGTTTTAATGGAGCGTCTACCTTTTTTATCATAAATAGCTTCACCATAAAACTTATCATAGTTTTCTTCACATGTTAGAATTGTTCCCCATGGAGTATACCCGCCAGAGCAGTTTGCAAAAGTTCCAAGAGCTGTTGCTGAGCCTAGAACCTTATCAGACATTTTAATCTTAGAGTTGCCGTTTAAGACAAAATTAAGCTTAGAATCTTTTACGACAAACCAGTCTCCGCTTTCATTTTCTTTTACTTCAAAAAAGCTTCCACCAAGTTGATCTCTTTCATAGTTCATCTGACTTGTGGTAATCTTTGACATATCTTTTCTTCCGTGTGCAAGAAGAGGGTTCATGTCTTCATGATTTACCCATAAACCAAAGCGCCCATCAGAAAACTTATAGAGATTTGTATAATCATTATTAGTGCCAAAGTTTATTCCTTTACCAATTGAATCCCCTTCTTTAATTAAAAGCTTATATTTAAGACCTTTAACTAAGCTTACATCATCACTTGCTGTATTTAGTGGTAGCCCTTTTATACTTCCACTGTTTTTAGATAGAGAAGAGCAAGAAATGCCTACAGAAGCGGTTGAAAGGGTGGCTGAGGAAGCCCCAATGAACTTTAAAAAACTACGACGAGACCAAGAATTTTTCATATATTTATACATGCATTAATTTTTTAAAAAGCCCAAGTCAGAAGAGGGAAATGGCAAAAATTGTCAGTTAGAAATAACAAAAAAGAGCTCTAATATACGTCAAAACACCCTCAAATCGAATGTAGAGGCTCTCAGGCTTGGCCCCGCCATTGCTATATAGACAATGTTGATTCAAGTCCTCCCCCTTCTTGGTCAACGATTTAAAGGTAGAGGCCTTTCAAGATATTGATTGAGTCTTTGCCCTCCCCCTTCGAGCCGTGCCGTAAAAAGCCGGCTCTTTTTTTTGAAGTTAATGAGCAATAATTGTCAGTGTTGAGGTCTTTAACACCTCAGGAAGCTTAAGGCTGTTTTACGCTGGGTCTAGAGCATGCAAATAAGACGTTAGTTAAAAGGGAGAGTTTTAATATGCGTAAAATTTTAGTGATATTTATTTCAATTATAGGCTCTGGTATTTTTGCACATGCTGCGGATTATTGTTTAGCTCATGTTGACAATAAGTCAGCAGTTGTAAGCTGTCCTGAAAATGACGAAATTGAAGATACTCATGTTTATATAACTGGGCTTATGGAGTTTATTTCTGGTGATGAGTTAGTGAATAGGCAGAATGAAGCTTTTAACATAGTAAAAGAAAACTTGAACCAGAAAGGGTATGCTTCTTTGGGGCGATTTGGTAATTATATGTTATTTTACAATGGCCCTTTAGATGAGCGAGAAAGGATTCTTTTTAGGAGAGGATCGGGCCAGTCAACTTTTATTAAGCTTGGTGGATGGGCCTTAATGAAGCAGCATAGAAGCCGTGAAGAACTTAATAATTTTATTAGGGATATAGTGGATGAGGAGCAAATGACTTTAAGTACTGTCGAGCCAATTAGTATGCCAAGGTATGAGACTAATATTGGTGGAGAAATTTCAGTTTATATAAAGTGATAAATATATATGATATTTACACATCAAGTCTTTGATGTGTTTCACTCGGGAAATTTTTAAGGCGAAAAATATTTAGATCATATTCATCGCCTAGTTGTTTCTTTAAAGACTCCATTATCATTTTTTTTAAATCAGATCGTGGGGGGGCGACATCGATTTTTGATAAAGGCTTAAAGATATCTTCTTCAACAAGCACTACAAATTCGTGGGGAGTCTGATCTATCCAGCCTCTTTCAAAGAGTATGTGATCAACACTATCATTTATAATTTGTAGTAACTTCGTGCACTCAATATCCATGTGTATCAAATCGGAACATCTTTAAAATCACTTGAGTTTTTTAATGCAAACTAGATGAAAGACCTTGATAGGCAGGCCTTTTGGTTATGGCCAAAAAGAGACTAAAAACATGTTTATAATGATGATTTTTAACACCTCTGGTATCTTAATATGTATGGAGGAGAGAGTATGGAAAAAGTTTTAATTGAATGGGGTGACCTAGTAAGAACAGAAGCTATTGAGACAGATGTTTTTAATAAAGCTGAGAAAATTCTTACTTTCGCGCCAACAGCAACAAGTCTTATTGTTAACCTAAAAGTTATAAACTCAAAGCAAAGTGCTGGAGTTCCAACTCAAGGTGTAAATATGGAGTTAAGACTCCCTAATAACCAAGATGTAAGAACTGAGAAAGAAGGAGCTGATTTATATAAAACTATTAAAGAAGCTCAACAAGCTATCTTATCTCAGGTAAAGTCTAAAAAAGACCAAAATCAAATTTAGTCCTCAAAGCTGGAGGCTTTAATAAGGAGTTCTCCAGCTTCCTTAACATACCAGTTCATTGGTATATGACATTTTGAGGGTGATCCCTCTTAAACGACAAATTTTGTTACTGTCACTTTCTTTATCAGTTTATTAAGTTACTAATCACTTAGATCCAATACAATTGGCCCTTAACTCTATATTAGAGCGCTTTATGCTTTTTAAAGTGGTATAAAACCTGCTTTTAGTAAGGTTGATTATGAAGCTTTATACTGCCTTATTTATATGTCTTTTATTAGCTGTTGTTACTAATGCAGAAGTAGCAACTGATAGGCTTTCAGTGGCAGTGAGTAAAAGGCTTGAGAGGGTACCTGAGTTTAAATTCATTCAAGAAGAAGTGGAAAAACTTGGAGTTAAGGTCTATCTTTTTGGTGGAACAGCTTCAGCTTTTGCGCATTATGTAAGGTGGGATTTAGAGCGAGAAGCTGGTGATGAAAAATACCAAGCTGAGCGTTTTGATTATGATTTTACAAACATTTACCGCGGCAACCAAGATTTAGACATTGTTGTGGACGGCACGGCTGAACAAGCTGCCATTTTGCAACAAATTTTAAAAGAAAAATACCCACATTTTGTTGGTAGTAAAGATGCGTGGGAAGTAAGACTTTTAGACGCTCAAGTTGGTGATAAGTTGCCACTTCTCGATAACCCTGATTTTTTAAATCAACACACTGATACAAACTCAACTGGTATGGTTGCCGTTAATGCTGATCCTGGTGAAATTATTTTTAGAGATCTTTTTGATTGGGAAAATCCTGACTCAAGATTTTTAAATGATGTGGCTGCTGGAAGAATTAAATTTTTATTTTCTGATAATCATGAAACTACATCGCGTTTTAAAGAAGGTAAGAATCCACCTGTTTTTGCAGCGATAAGGTATCTTGCAAAGTTAGCGCAGTATGAAGTGGACGAGGCAGAAGGTGATTTAGAAATTATAAAAAGAATTGTTGAAGGTGCAAATTGGAGTACAATA
>CALLAU010000031.1 GCA_938002015.1 uncultured Bdellovibrionales bacterium | reverse complement strand
AGCTACGTGAGCTTGCAAAGCAAGAGCTAGGTGACAAGTTTGATATTCGTGATTTCCACGATGTGGTTCTTAAAAATGGTGCCATTCCATTGAACATGCTTGAAGAGCAAGTGAAATCTTATATTCAAGCAACTAAAGTTTAAACTTTTAGAAACCTTTGCATAATCCCGGCTTGTTAGAATTTTAGATTTAACAAGTCGGAACTTTTATATTTAATTTGCTATTCTTGATTTTCTATCCCTTCCAATTGCTCAAACTTTCTCAAAATGGCTCGCATTCTAACTCCCTCTAAATCACTTAAACTATTATAAGCTGTCCCCACTTGCTTGTGCGCCTTGCTAATAAGCTCTGAATAGGTTGCAAACTCTTTTTTTAAATCAATAAAGCTATTCATAATTTCATGACTGTGTTTTTGAATATTCAAACTATGAAACCCCATTTTCAAGCTATTAAAAAATGCTGATAAAGTGGTAGGGCCTGTGACTGTCACTTTATACTCGCGTTGAAGAACTTGAAACAATCCATCACAGTTAAGTACCTCAAGAAACAAACTTTCGGTTGGCAAAAACATAACCGCAAAGGAAGTGGTGTGAGGTGGGTCGATGTATTTTGTAGAAATATCTTTTGCAAATCTTTTTAGCCTTAAAGAGAATTCCTTTTGTAGTTTTGTAACCTCTAACAAGTCATCGTTATGCTTTGAATCCATTAATTTCTGAGCCGCTTCAAGAGGAAACTTTGAATCTATAGGAAGCCAAATATCTTTGGCTGCTTCTGAAGGCATTCTGAGCGCAAACTCAACATTTGCCTGAGATCCTTTTTTTGTGGAGACATTTTTTGAATATTGATTTGGGCTAAACATCTCAGAAAGCAAGCTTTCTAGCATCACCTCACCAAGTATCCCGCGTGTTTTCACATTGCTTAAAACATTTTTTAAATCATTAATGCCTGTAGTTAGGCTTTGCAATTGCCCCAAATCATTATGCATAGAATCTAATCGACTGGAAACCATTTCAGAACTTTGGCTCAGCCTTTGGTTTAAAGTTTTTTGTAACTTCTCATCAACCACAGTCCTCATTTCGGATAACTGCTGTTGAACCTCACTTTTCAGTATTTGAAAGTTACCTTGGCTTTCTTTGCGACTCTCTCCTGCTTCTGAAGTCAAGTGGTTTAGCAACTGTAAATGTGATTTTTGATGACTACGATACATCGAAAATAAAGCCTTACTCAATGATTCTTTTAGAGGTGTAAACTTTGAATTAATGAACTCATTGTTCTTTTGAAGTTGAGTTGTAATAGATTCTGTAAAACTATGGTTACATTCTCTTTTTAAAGAATGAATAAGGTAAATTAAGTAAATCAAGCTACTAAATAAAACTATAAAAACAAAAATAACTAATATGTCAGTCAAACTAATATTAAGTTCTAACATAAGAACCTCTTTTCCAAATGATTATGAGTATATAAGTACTCGTTCTCAAAAATTGAGAATGATTTTAATAATTGGGATCTTTTGCTCGACTCGTTGTTAAAACAATTGCTAATAACTAGTTATTAGCTGCATTTATTACCTCGATTCTAGATTTACCTATTTGTTTTATCAAATTCCAAGAATCAGCAAAGGTATCTAATAATTAAACCAGTCTAAATAAAATAGTATAAATGCCTTTGTCATCTAAGTGTCAAAAGTCACTAGATATTAAAGCTTGTACTTGGGTATTCTTAAAGGCTATTCTTTTCTTGTTGAATAAATTCTGCTAGGTCTTGTTCTTTTTGGCTGTTTTTGAACTGAATATTAAGAATATGAGGCGGTGCAGCTCGAGATTCACATTTATTTATAGGGCAGCGTTCACAGCTCTCATTGACCTCAACTGTTTCAATAGATTCATCATTCCAAAACCCAGTTTTACCTTTAAAGTTGTCATCAATTCTAAATCCTAAAGTCATCCCCGAGTTTCGACTTTGTTCAATATTCATAGGGCGGGCTAAAGCAATATTAAAAAACACTTCGTTTTCATCAGCAAAATAAGATTTTTGTGCAGCAATCAGCATAGAAGGCGACTCCCCTGACTTTTGGATCTTTGCTAGTTGTTTTAAGAGTTGAATAGAAGCCCAACGGCGGCAATGGTGTTCATGTGGCCCTACACCTCTTGGTACAAAAACATCTGTTGTGTTGAGCTCTTTTGTCAGTTGGTATTTATCAGTTAGTGGGTCATTTTGTAGACGCATATAGTGCATTTGAGTCAGTTTTAAATGGTTTGGAATCAACTGAGACAAGCGATACAAAAACATTTCAACTGTTGTTGAGTATGAATTAATTATTTTTTCTAATTTTTCAGGGTGCCACTTTTTAAGTTTAACAAAACCTTTTATGTCTTTTAAAATAGGCTTTTCAGGAAGCAATAAAGCTCCTGCAAAATAGGATGCCTTGAAATTGTTATAAACTTGATCAAAAGATTCAACCTTCATCCATGTTGATGAAGAGGGACGGTTTTTAACCTTTTGAATTCGATAATAAACCTCTTTTGCCAATTCAAAAACTCGCTGTGATTCGCTGAGCTTAGGGTTGATGATGACTTTTTGATGCTTGTCTTCAATCCAAATCGAACGAAGAGATTTGAGGTTTTCATTAAAATCGAGGTTTTTATAAGTCACCAATACATCAAAATCATTAAAAAGAATTTTTTCTAAGAAGCTTGAACTCAAGACAGAATTTTTCAAATGCTTTTTCCTAAAAGCCTCCGCCTGTTTTTCTAGCTTTGGAAAGTAGTTTAAATGCATTTTTTGATATGAACGCAATGAGGCTAATAAAAAATGCTCGACTTGCATGTCATAGTTTCTGCCGATTTCTAATAAAGTTTGTACAAAAGCTCCTGCTTTTGAAGGTGTATTATTAGCAAGCTCAAAAATCTCCGATAATGAAATACCAAATTCCTTCAGAGGAAGAACATTCAATAAAGGGGAGTTTATGAGTGCAGAAATTGATTGATCATTTTGCTCAAGGTTCAAAGAGACAAGCTCGTCAAAAGAAACGCCTAAAGCTTTAGACAGTTGGAAAAGCTTTTCTGGTTTCGGGTATTTTTTTCCCTTTTCAATTTCACTGATATACGAAAGTGATAGCCCGG
>CALLAU010000030.1 GCA_938002015.1 uncultured Bdellovibrionales bacterium | reverse complement strand
GGACTGAGAGAGTCTTAAGGCTGTGCTTGTTTGAGTCATGGTCTTATGTTTTTTTAAGGCGATGAGGGTCTCTATTTGATCTATCATATATATGAATATAGCGAATATATTATATTCTATCTATTCTTTTTTATAATTAATTAGTTTATGTTAGTCTTAAGCTTATATGGTCTCAATGTTTTTTACCCTTGTTTTCTTTTTATCTGTGCTTGTAACGAGTTTTATATCTGGTGTTTTAGGTATGGCTGGTGGGATGATTTTAATGGGTGTTTTAAGCCTTATGCTACCTGTTAGTGTGGCAATGGTTCTTCACGGTATTATTCAGATGAATGCTAATGGTTTTAGAGCCTATTTACATAAAAAACATATAAGATGGGAGGTTCTTCTTCCTTATGTAGTGGGGGCTTTAGTTAGTTTTAGTATTTTAAGCTTTATAAGCTATAACCCTAATAAAGCTTACATTCTTATTACTTTAGGTATTATGGGTATATTAAGCGTGGTCTCTATAAAGCGCTTTAGTTTAAATATATTAAATAAAAGCAATGCCTTTTTATGTGGAGTTTTAGTTGTTTGTGCTCAGATTTTTGCTGGAGCTTCAGGGCCAGTTTTAGATATATTTTATTATAAGTCAGGTCTTATGCGCCATGAAGTGGTTGCTACAAAGTCCATGACTCAGGTTATTGGGCATGCGTTTAAAATATATTTTTATGGCAGGCTTGTTCTCTCTTCAGTTCCTCAATTTCCGTATTTACTTATACCTGTGGGGTTAATGGCTGTTTTTATAGGAACTCTTTTAGGTAAGAAGGTGTTAGCAGTGATCTCAGAAACGCAGTTTTTAAAGTACTCAAGGTTTGTGATTCTTCTTATTGCGTGTGTGTATTTGTATAAAGGTTATGATCTTTTAAGTGAGAGACGAAGAATCTCTTTAAAATCGCTTATTATAAAAGCAGAAGAGGTTAGTTTTTCTGCAGGACATTTTGACCGCCAATTGAAAACAGGTCATGTTAAGTCCTTAATTAAACTATAAATTTAAAATGTTTAAGGCGGGAGTGGTGCCTTTTATTTTGTGAACAAGGAGTAGGCAAAAATGAGTGAATTTTCTGATGCAAAAAAAAGCATGTCTGTTGGTGGTAAGAACTGGAACTATTATGATCTTTCATCAGCTGCTAAGTATGGTGATATTTCAAAGCTTCCAAGGTCTTTGAAAGTTCTTTTAGAAAATCTTCTAAGGCACCAGAATCACTCAAGTGTTACGGATCAAAATATAAAAGATGTGGTTTCTTGGATTCAGACAAAATCATCAACTAAAGAAATCCCTTACTTTCCATCTCGTGTTCTTATGCAAGACTTTACTGGAGTTCCAGGTATAGTTGATCTTGCAGCGATGAGAGATGGGGTTAAACGTCTAGGTGCAGCTCCTTCAGTGATTAATCCGCAAATCCCAGTAGATCTTGTTATTGATCATTCAGTAGCAGTAGATCACTCAGGGGATTCTGCAGCTTTAAATAAAAACGTTGATATAGAGTTTCAAAGAAACAATGAAAGATATGAGTTTTTAAAGTGGGGCCAGTCAGCTTTTTCTAATTTTAGAGTGGTTCCTCCGGGGATGGGTATTTGTCACCAGGTAAACGTTGAGTACTTAGCTCAAGTTGTTGCTGGACGTGATCATGAAGGTGAGCCAACGATCTTTCCTGATACATTAGTAGGAACAGACTCTCACACAACTATGGTTAATGGTCTTTCTGTTCTTGGATGGGGAGTTGGTGGAATTGAGGCAGAAAGTGCAATGCTTGGTCAGCCTATATCTATTATGATTCCTGAGGTAATTGGTTTTAAACTAGAAGGTAAACTTGCTGCAGGAGCTACTGCAACTGACTTAGTACTCACAGTGACTCAAATGCTAAGAGAAAAAGGTGTTGTTGGAAAGTTTGTTGAATTTTATGGAAATGGCTTAGACTCATTATCTTTAGCTGATAGAGCAACATTATCAAATATGGCTCCAGAATATGGTGCTACTTGTGGATTCTTCCCAATAGATCAAGAAACTCTTAACTACTTACAACTTACTTCAAGAAGTAAAGAGCTTGTTGAAAGAGTTGAGGCATACGCAAAAGAGCAAGGTTTTTGGAGAACAGAAGAGGAGCCTTCGTTTACTGACAGTTTATATTTAGATATGGCTTCAGTTGAACCTTCCATTGCAGGTCCCAAAAGACCTCAAGATAGAATTGTTTTAACGCATGCTAAATCTGACTTTGAAAAACAACTTAAAACAACTTTTAAAGCGGATGAGTCTGTTGAAAGCCCAGTACCAGGTGCCGACTACTCTCTTAAGAACGGTCATGTTGTGATTGCAGCTATTACAAGTTGCACGAACACTTCAAATCCAAACGTTATGGTTGCGGCAGGTCTTATTGCTGAAAAAGCGATTGAAAAAGGGCTTGATGTAAAGCCATGGGTAAAAACCTCTCTTGCTCCTGGCTCACAAGTTGTATCTGAGTATTTGCTACAATCTGGGCTTCAAAAATCATTAGATGCTCTAGGTTTTAACGTTGTAGGTTACGGTTGCACAACTTGTATTGGTAACTCAGGACCAATTGCTGAAAATATTCAAAAAGCAATTCATGATAAGGATCTTGTTGCTACATCTGTACTTTCTGGAAACAGAAACTTTGAAGGAAGAATCAGTCCAGATGTTAAAGCTAACTACTTAGCTTCACCTCCACTTGTTGTTGCTTATGCTATTGCTGGCTCTATGCTTGTTGATCTTAAAACTGAAAAGTTAGGAGATGATAAAGATGGAAACCCTGTTTTCTTAAAAGACATTTGGCCTTCTATGGAAGAAATCAAAGAAGTTGTTGCTAGAGTTGTTACTCCACAAATGTTTAAAGAAAAGTATGCTTCAGTTTTTGAAGGAACTGATGCGTGGAAGTCTATTGATGCAGCTAAAGGAGAGACTTATTCTTGGAATGCAGATAGTACTTATATTGCTAACCCTCCATTTTTTGATGGAATGACTATGGATCTTGATGCAACGACTGATGTAAAAGATGCCACAGTTTTAGCAATGCTAGGTGATTCTGTAACAACAGATCATATTTCTCCAGCAGGGAACATTAAATCTGATTCTCCAGCAGGAACTTTCTTATCTAATAAAGGGGTAGAGAGACGTGATTTTAACTCTTATGGTTCACGCCGTGGTAACCATAATGTGATGATGCGTGGAACTTTTGCTAATATTAGAATTAAAAATGAAATGGTTCCTGGTGTTGAAGGTGGCTTTACAAAGTATGTGGATTCAGGTGAAACAATGCCAATTTACGATGCTGCAATGAAGTATGTTGAAGAAGGAAGAGATCTGGTTGTTATTGCTGGTAAGGAGTATGGAACAGGGTCTTCGCGTGACTGGGCTGCTAAAGGAACTGACTTGTTAGGTGTAAAGGCAGTGATTGCTGAAAGCTTTGAAAGAATTCATAGATCTAACTTAGTTGGAATGGGTGTGCTCCCCCTTCAATTTAAAGCTGGAGATTCAAGAACAAGCTTAAATATGACAGGTGAAGAAACAGTAAGTGTTTTAGGTCTTGAAAATTTAAGTGCTAGAGAAGACATAAGTGTTGAAATTAAATATAAAAACGGTGAAACAAAGAGTCTTAAAGTAGAAAGCCGTCTAGATACAGCTGATGATGTTGTTAACTATAAAAACGGTGGAATTTTACAAGCAACTTTAAGAAAACTTGCGTCTAATTAAAGTTTAAGAAAAATATATAAACATATAAAAAGTAGTTAAAGAGCTCATAAATAATTATGGGCTTTTTTTTGTTTTTCTCTTAAAGGTGACAATTCCTGTCTGCATTTTAGAAAAAAATATATGTCTAAAAAGCTTTAGACAGTTTTTAGAGTAGAGAGAGCCTGTGTATACTTTTTGTACACTAATCTTCTGAAAGTGCCTTCAAATAAATGAGGGCTGGCTTAGGAGGTTTTTCTTGCATTTAAAATGTAACATTCTTTTTACACTCTTTATTTTATGTTTTAGCGCTGTTGATGTTGAGGCTGCGTTTGAAACAAGAAAGTTAATGTATGAAAAAATGAGCCAAGCAGGCTTTGATCATATCGTTGAAGTTCCTTTTAGCCGGAAAATGAAACTCAAATTTATAAGAGAAGATGGCTCATATGTCTCAAAGCAAGTAACGCGCTACATAGAAGAGGCTGAAGTCATAAGGGTTTCAGGCTTAGATCATCATTTAAGAAAGGGAAAACCTAGAAGATATGCCTATCAAATAGGTGAAATTATGGTTTGTTATATAGATCAATACTACAGTTTTATGCTTGGTGTATACTCTGAGGAAGCGGACTTTAGTGATTGTCTTATTTTTCCGCACAAAGTAGATGAAGTTTTAAGGAGTATGTTTGGGGCTTAGAGGAGTAGAGTCTAAAAATTAAAAATATGAATTGAAGATTTTATTTTTCTCAATATGATGACTCGTATGAAAAAAATATTATTAAGTTTATGTTTAGTTGTATTCTCAGGCTGTGCCTTTATGCACCACACGCAAATTGGTGAGATTGATTCTAGTATAGTACTTAGAGGGCAGCGCTTTGAAGTTCTCGTAAATGAAACAGGTTTTAGCACGCAGGAGTTAGCTAGTACAGGTGCTGCAATAGCAAGGGCATCGGGCAATTCACAAAGTGCTAATGAAATACAAGGTGTTGGAGAAATTATTGCCCTTTTTCAAATGGGCCCTAAAACAGGAAAACCAACATTTACAGATCAGTATGCCGATAATATTTATTACGCCATTTTAGATAAATGTCCATCGGGTAGAGTCAGTGGTATTACTTCTATAAGAGAAATGGCTCATTACCCTATTGTAAGTGGTGAGATAGTTAAAATAATTGGTTATTGTAAAAGATAGTTTTTAAAGAATTGATAAAGAGGTTTATATGAAAAAAATAGTTTCCGTTTTAATTGCAAGTGTTTTGATTCAAGGGTGCACACATTTAGCGTCAGTATCATCGTCATCAATCCCAAAAGCTCCACAAAGAAATAAGCCTGTTATGGTTGAAGCAAAGAAGATGATTTTTATGGGGTTTAACTTTAATAATGACTATCTAAATGACATGGCGTTTAGACTTGCTAACCAGTGCCCAAATGGAAAAATTCAAGGTGTTGTCACAAAGCATGAAAATGTTCTTTATTTTGGACCCTTCTTATATGAAGTAAGAGTGTCAGCAACTGGTTTTTGCACAAGAGGCTAGGTTTAATATGATGAAAATATTATTAGTAACTTTAAGCCTCTTTACTTTTACTGCATGTACGCATTCGGTTCATTTATATCATGTGTCTGAGTACGAGGGGGCTTCAAAGTCAGGAAGAGTTATCAAGGCTGAAGGAGTTCAATACGTTGTATTAAACTTTGTCTTTGAGACTGATTATGTAGATCAAGCTTATGCTTCTTTAAGAGAGCAGTGTAGTGGAAGAATTACAAATATCAATACAAGGTATAGCACAAGTCACTCATTTCTTTCTTGGTATAATAAAGTCAAAATTACAGCGCTTTGTAACAATTAAAATTAAATAAAAGGCTTAACAATCTATGACTTTTTCTTTATAAGATCATTCTTTTAAAGAGTATAAAAATTAGTAATATTAAAAACTATACTAATGTAAGTTCTATAGAAAGCTTCTCGATTTACTAGCTATATGTGAGGTGTGCCGTGAAGATCCTGTAGGTGAAGGCGAACATGGACATAAGCATAAGCACTAGACGTTTTTCATAAGACTTAAGTGTTGTACGCAATGAGAACACTTAATAAGCCATTTCATGCTTTTTTAACAATGTTAAGCGATTATAAAAGCATGAGAGATTTCGTAAATTTATTAAATGAAGAGCTAGAGAGTAGAAAAGATAAAAACCCATCATACTCGTTAAGAGCTTTTGCTGCATTTCTTGAAGAGCACCCCTCTTATTTACATAAAGTTATAAAAAGAGACATCAGAATCACTCCTAGAAAGGTTTATAAATACTGCCTTAAGCTAGGTTTTAATAAAAAAGAGATATGTGATCACTTGCTATCAGAGCTTGAATCTAACCATGAGTCATCGGGCTCTAAAGTCATAAGCGCGGAGTAAAATAGACATAGTTTTTGATCACTATTGAAGCCATTGTTTTTGAAGGCTTTATCAGCGAGAAGGAATATCTTATCCAGAGTTTTAGAGTACTCTTTTTTTATTTTCTGATAGTCTTCTTTTCCAATGAAAAAACTGGTTGAAGAAACAGCCTTTGTTCCAAGATTGTTAGGAAATAGAGTGACTCGCTCAACAATTCTTTGAGATTCCAGTAAATCAAGACCGCTGCATTTGACGTAAATAGTCTGTTCGTCATCTACTTGATACCTGCCTTTATTTTTCTTTGTAAAGCCTTTTTCTTCCAACTCATCTAAGGAGTTAGAAATTTCATCTTTAGTTATGAAGAATCCATATTTTTCAAATACTTCAGCCTTTGTTAATCCACCTTTGTAGTGCCCAAGTATGGTCGAGATAATAATGGAAATAGAGGAGATACTGTCAGGGATTCTTGTACAAACTGACCAGTATTTTCTTATTACAGTAATTTCATTTTTAGCACTTAATACATTTTCTTTAATTTCAATCTTAAATAAGTTATTTAAGTATCTAGTTTCAGAATGGTCAAAATCAATATGATTTAATACGCTAGATAACAGTTTTTTATTAGCTTTTTTTTTATTGTTAAGAACATCAGATATAAAAGAAGGGTTTTTATAACCAAGTTTCTTTGCAAGTTCTCTTAGGGACAATTTTGGATTGTTATTTTTTATGTAGTTAAAATAAAGGACTAGGAACTCAGATAATGTACTAGAGTCTTGAAGTAAGTTTTTGTGACTGTGGGTTGGAAATAAAGTTTCCATTTTTAATCTGACCTTCCATTCAGCCAATTCTCTTCAGGCTCTAAAGTAAGCAGTGTGGAGTAGAACATGCAGAGCTTTTTATTACTATCAAGTTCATTTTTATGAAGAGAATTTACTGATATAAGTGCAATTTTTTCCAGACATGTAAGGTGAACTTTTTGTATTTCTTTGAAATCATTTTTATCTACAAAGAAACTCATGCATGAAAACCCGTTGTCTTTGTTTTGAAAATTGGCGATACGCTCAATGATCATTTGCACTTTAATTATATCAGTACCGCTACAGCTAATTTTTAAGCTCTCATCATGGATAAGTTGATATCGACTAGATTTTAATTCTATTAAGCCTTTATCCAATAATTCGTTTAAAGAAGCAGAGATTTCGTGAGAAGTAATAAAAAAACCACATTTATTGATGAGTTCTATCTTACTTAACCCGCCTTTATAATACTCCAGTGTGGAAGCTATAATCAAAGAAATAGAACTTATGCTATTGGGTATATCCTTTTGAGTAGACCAGTATTTACGTATAATAATATTTTCATGTTTTGCTAAATCTGCATTTTTTTCATTTTCAATATTAAAGAGGTTGTTGATGTATCTATACTCTGAGTGGCTAAACTCTTTATACTCAAGCAAGCAGGTTAATAAATTTCTACTAACTTTTTTCTTGTCACTAAGTACTTCAGATAGCAATGAGGGGCTTTTAAAGTCTATGATTTTAGATAGGTTTCTAAGTGATAAACTCTTATCTTGATTTTTTTTATATTCAAAAAAAAGTTTTAAAAATTCTGCAACAGTTTCTGAATCAAGCAGTAACTGTTTGTAGTTAAGGGTAGGTGAAAGTTGGTCCATCTATTTTACTTGTCTTAGTTAAAAGATTTTACCGGGGTTGATGATATTTTTTGGGTCAAAAACTCTTTTTATTTCTTTCATGAGTGAAATTTCATATTTTGTTTTTGAGTAGGTTAAGTAAGGTTTCTTTAATAAGCCAACTCCATGCTCAGCAGAAATACTACCACCTAGCTCTTTTATTTTTTGAAAAAGAATAGTACTCACTTTTCCCCCTTCTTCAGAAAAATCCTCAATGCTCATATTTTCAGGCTTTAAGGCATTGATGTGAAGGTTACCATCTCCAATATGACCAAAAATCACAACTTCAAATTGTGGGTAATTTTTATTTACTGTTTCAGAAATGATTTTTAAGAACTCTGGAATTTTAGAGATTTTAACAGAGACATCATTTTTATATGGTATTAAAGGTGCTAAAGATTCTGAAATAAGCTCTCTATATTTCCAAAGTTCAGTATATTGGCTAGAGTTAGAACTTATTGTTCCATCTGATGCCCAGCTATTATCAAAGAACACCTCTAGGTGTTTGCTTAGTTCTTCTTCGTTAAAGCCATTGCTTATTTCAACTTCAAGAAGAAGATAGTATTTTGGTGATGAATCAAGTGGCTTAGCAAGACTCTTATGAGCTGCTAGAACTTTTTCAAGTGCTTTGTCAGTGAACATTTCAAAGGCATGCAGTGGCAGGTTATCTCTAGCGTATGAGTAGCAATCTAGTATGACATCAAGAGAGTCAATACCAAGTAAAATAACTTGTTTGTTCTTAGGTTTTGAGCAAACTTTAATTTCTAGTTCAGTTATAAAGCCTAAGGTTCCTTCAGATCCTATGAAAAGATGTCGAAGGTCATACCCTGTGTTGTTTTTAACAAGCCCTTGATTAAGGTTTAAAATTTCACCAGTTCCTGTGACTACAGTAAGACCCATAACCCAGTCTCTAGTTGACCCATACCTTAGAACGTGAACACCGCCAGCATTTGTTGCAACATTGCCGCCTATGTGACTTGAGCCCGTAGCTCCAAACTCAACAGGAAAGTACTTATTCTCAGGTTCAAGAAAGGTCTGAATCTCTTGCGTAACTACTCCAGCTTGCACTGACACTGTCGAATCAGATTTTGAGTATGATAGAATCTGGTTCATTTTCTCAAAAGACACAACCCACTCTTGGTGTGAAGCAACAGCTCCTCCACTTAGGCCGGTTCTTCCGCCACTAGGAACTAACTTGATATCATTTAAGTAGGCTTCTTTTACAATATCAGAAACTTCCTGAGTGGTTTTTGGAAAGAGAACACCTGAAGGTTTGATTTGAAATTGTTTGGTCCAATCTCCACCATAATGAAGAGCTTCATCTCCAGTAATAATTTGTTCACTTTTTAGAAATGAAAACATATAAATAACTTTAGCAGGTTAGTAAGAGATGAGAAGTATTTAATTGGTTTTAAGTTAGATTTTTTAAGTCAAATACTGCTTGTTTATTGGGCTTTAAATTTTTTAAGGAGTCAGAAATTTTGCCTTGATTGAGGGTCTGTATCAGCTGTTGGAATATCTACATAATATGAAGAGATTTTTTTAGGATTGATTCTAATGGTTATATGGTCACCAGCATTTAGCTTTGGTTGCTCACCCCAAATATAATCACTTTTAAATGTCATTTCTCTTGAGTGATAGTTGCCACTACATTCAACTACCCATGGGTTTTGGTTGTTAACAGAAACTCTTTGGTTAAGTTTAATACTTGTAACCGTGCCAGGTACCACGGCACCTCTTCTTCTTAAAAAAGTGATGTCTTTTTTTCTCTTGTAGGGGAAATATAAGATTGGGGCCCCAACTAAAGTGAAAATTGAACCAAGAAAAGTTAATATACAAGTTGGAAACCAAAGAAAGAAGAAGCTTTTGATTTTTGCTTTTTTACTTATTGGGTTATATAAAATTTCAACAGAATCGTTTACTGAATATTTTGGAGGCCGAGATCCTGTTAAGCTATAGTGTAGCTTTGTTTCTCCATCGACCAGGTATTCTACAACAGGATAATATGAGCTGCTAAGGTGACCATTAGAGTTTCTTGATCGCTTTTGATCTAGTTTTATAACTTTACCAGGGAGTACTTGAGATTCAGCTAGAAAGCTTTTTGTACTTATCCCAATTTTAAAAGCCAGAGCTAAAACTAAAGTACCGATAGATAAAAAAATATAACCAAAAGTTTTAAGCTTCATAGATTAAGCTGCTTTAAGAGTTTGAAATTCTTCTGAACTTAAAATATCAAATTCTGAATCTTGCTGTCTACTTTCAACAATTTTTTCAAGTAGGGTTAAAGCTCCAGTCATTTGAGCATCTGTTAGAGCTTTATTGGATTTTAAGAGGTTTTCAAAGTATTCACCATATGTAGTCACTTCTGAAACACCGTAAGACTTTCCACTTCCTTTTAGTTTATGAAAGAAATTTTCAAGTTCTTCAAAGTCTTTATTATCAACTAAGAACTGAAGCTCTTCTGCTTTAGAGGGAAGGTTGGTTATATATTCTGTTTTGAGTTTTTTTAGCATTTCTTCAAAGCTCATGCTGCGACTCCTTCATCATCATTTTGTTCTTCATCTGGTGCTGAGGTATCTTCCTTCCAGGTTGGGAGAGTGAAGTGGAATGTACTTCCTTCGCCAACTCTAGAGTGGACCCCAATCTCTCCGCCATGTTCTTCAACAATCGCTCGAGCAATAGCTAAACCTAAACCGGTTCCTTTAACAATGGGGTTTTGTGGTCCTGATGCTTGTCTAAATTTTTCAAAAATCAGGGACTGATCTTCTGGCGAAATACCTTTTCCCTGATCAATGATTTCGATTAAAATATGATTGTTGTTATCTAGTGACGCTGCAACTCGTACAGTACCTTTTTGAGGTGAGTACTTAATAGCATTAGACATTAGATTTGTAATAACTTGCTGTATGCGGTCTTTATCAATCTCAACTAGTTTGTTCTTATTTTCATAGCTAAGTTTAACGTCTGCTGTTGCAGCAAGCCCTTCTAAGCTAAAAAGAGTATTTGTTATAACTTCATCTAAGCTACACCAATCCTGTTGTAGAGGGAATTTACCGGCTTCAATCTTTGCTAGATCAAGTAGTTCATTTATTAATCTAATCAATCTATCCGTTTCAACTTCAGCAATTCCAAGGAGTTGTTTAGACTTCTCATTAACTTCTCCTATAACTCCATTTTGTAATAAAATAAGAGAGCCCTTGATAGATGTAAGAGGTGTTCTTAATTCATGACTTGCCATATTAAGGAAATCACTTTTTGCAGAATCTAAACTTTTTAGTTCTTCAATATTATTTAAAACTCTTTGAGCAAGAGAATGAAAATTTAGTTCTAATTCACCAACTTCATTTTCTTTAGGGACTCTAAATTGATAAGTGTATCTATTATCTAAGAAATCAATCATACGTTTACTTAAGCTTTTAAGTGGTCTAAACACAGAGCTGTACGTATACAATGAGATAAATAAAATAGTAAGTAAGTAGCTTAAACCCATAACATAGGCTAAAGAAAGAATCCTTGATTCATAAACACTTTTATTATCTTTAAGATATGATGTTCTTCTTTTTTCTTGTTTTCTAAAATTTTTAATAGCAGTCTTTAACCTGCCGCGGCTTTTTCTGTTGTGAGCACTTATGATTTTTTTCATAAGTTTATCTCTATACTCAGGTTCTAGTTGTCCTTTGTATGCGGTGAGATTCTTGTTAATAGATCTGTAAAATGGTAAATCCGTTGCCAGGCGAAGATTGGCTTCGATATCAGTAGCTTGCATTAGTTGTGCATTAATACTCTCTAAACCTTTATAAGATCTATATCCCCAATATGCACACAAAAAACATATAACAAGAGATATAAAAGAAATGATGGAAAGTTTAGTGCGGATTTTTTTCATTGCTACTCATTTTCCTCTAATATCTTTTCTATTTGAGAGGCTAGCGTAGCAGGGTCAAAAGGTTTTGGAATAAACCCAGAAGCTAAAGATTCTAGAATACTAATTTCAGTAGCTTGAGATTTTGCGCTTAGAAAAATGATAGGAGTATCAAAGCCTTCACTTAAAAGTTTTTTACAAACTGAAAGGCCATTCATTTTAGGCATCATTTCATCAAGAAGTACCACATCAAACGTGTCTTTTTTTGTCATATTATATGCTGCTTCACCATCAGGAACATGAACTACCTCATGTCCTCCTAAGGCCTCTAAAGCCATTTTAGCAATTGTTGCAATATTCATATCGTCTTCAGCCATTAATATTTTCAAAACTGTGATCTCCTATATACTTATCGATATTTTCTGCACTTTTCATAAGTGAATCAGGACTAACTGGACTTTGTTTAATAGCCTTAAGCCGAGAAATTATTAAGACGAAAGTCTAAAGAGTTGCTAAATATCGATTTCCTAATCTTAAAAAGCTACAAGTACTTTAAAAACCTTATGTTCCTATATCAAAAATGATTATTTTTCCTTTTTTTGGGAAATATTTTTTTTCTAATAGTGAGTCATACTCTTTTTCCCACTTTTTTATTGAAAGGGCTTCTTCAATTTCAGTTTTCCCAGCCTTAAAATATGGTATTCCTTCTTTGGCGATCATCTTATCAATATTCTTTGTAAATATCTTTTTAGCTTCTTTCTTTGTTTCAGATGAAATACAACAAGTACCACCGATTTGTTCATTGTTTGCAAAACTGATGATCCAGTAGGGGCCACCAGTTAAGGGTTTTCTTTTCTTTTTTTTATGCTTGAGCATAGCTTGAACAGCTTCACCAACTTGAGTATCTAAATCAAGACTAAAACTTAGACTAATTTGTGATGGTGTTTGTTCTACATTCATTTTTTTTGAAAGACTTTTAAATTCTTTTTTAAAAAAACTCCACTCGTTCTTACTTAAATAAATAGTCTTTTTATTGTGAAGTATTATTTCAATAAGAGCAGCACATTTTGGGACAAGATCTTGATCAGGATCATCATCACCAGCAATGTCCCTTTTTTCCCTGGTATATGGAGAAAAATGAGGGTAAAATTTTAAGCAAATTTTATTTAATTTTTTTAACTGCTTCTCACTGGCACTGATCTCTAAAAGCTCTCCATTATTATTAAGATTGAAATTAATTTTAGTTTTTTTAAGTTCCTTGATAAGGTTATTAAAGTCTTTTTCTTTTAGGTAAATACTGTCATACCAGTACTCTTTATATTCAGGTTTTTCCATAGTCTTTAAGTCGGGTTTTAATCTTGAAAAGTGAAATTATATAACAATCTTCAAAGATATTGTTTTGATTTGTTTCAACTAGAGGCAGATCTCTATACTAGGCTTTTAAATGAAACTAGTTTAGAGTGTATAAAAAAGTAGTTTTTTTGTTTTGTATTAAGGAGTTTTAAGCTTAATGAGTACTGAATTTACAAAAATGTTAAATTGCAAATATCCAATTATTGGTGCACCAATGTTTTTAGTTTCTAATGTTGATATGGTGTCTGAAATAAGTTTAGCCGGTGGGGTGGGTACTTTTCCAACCCTAAACTGCAGAAGTGTAGAGCAACTTGAAGAATGGATTGTTGAAATTAAAAAAAGAGTTGGAGATTTACCTTTTGGTGTAAATTTAATTCTTCATAAGTCTAATACGCGTTATGAAGAAGATAAGGCTTTAGTTTTAAAGCATAAGGTTCCATTTATTATTTCTTCTCTTGGAGATCCTACGAAACTAGTTAAAGAAACAAGAGAAATAGGTACAAAAGTTTTTTGTGATGTCATTAATATGAAACATGCAAAAAAAGCCGTATCAGCTGGAGCTGATGGCCTTATTGTTGTGAGCACAGGAGCGGGGGGGCATGCAGGACCGTTATCTCCTTTTGCATCCATTCCATGGTTTTCAAAAGAATTTAATATTCCGATTATTGCGGCAGGAAGTATTGCCTCAGGAAAAACAATGGCTGCAGCGCTAGCTTTAGGAGCTCAAGGCGTGAGTGTAGGAACAAGGTTTATTGCAAGTAAAGAAGCTCAAGTTGAACAAGGTTATAAAGATGCAATTGTTGAATCAAGCCCTGAAAGTATTTTTATGTCTAGAGCCCTATCTGGTGTAAACGCTTCTGTAATGAGAACTAAAAATACTGAAGATTTTTACCAGTGGGAGAACTCTTTTAAAGGTAAAGCTTCACAGTGGATCATGTATAACCTTATGAAAAAAGGCTTAAAGCTGAAGAAAAAATATTCTTGGAATAACGTGTGGAGTGCTGGACAGTCAGTTGGAGAAGTAGAAAGTGTACTTAATTGTAGAGAGATTGTTGAGAGTTTTATGTCAGATTTTAGTGAAGTAAAAGAAAGTTTAGCTAAAGTGTAGTTGATAAGCTTAATAATCTTATTATGAGACAGTTTTAATTTAATAAATTCTCATATTATACCGAATTAATATATATGAAAATGAGACTATTTTTAAAATCTCTATTGATACTTAGTATACCAAATGTAGTTTTTGCTACAAATAGTGCTGTCGATTACTCAAAAGCTTTAAGCTGCTTAAAAGAAGCTAAAAGTAAAATAGACTCTATTGCTGAAAAACATCCAGCTATATTAAATGCATTTCAACGAGAATCTCCAGTAAATGGAGCATTTAGAGCAACTAACTTACATAATAATTTAACCATATCAGAAGATGGCGACTATGCTTTTGTTGATTATTCATTTGGTTCAGGTAGAAGCCGTAGTCGAACGATTCTTTATCAGGGGCGTGTAGTTCAATGTAATTTACCTGCAACTTTAAACGATTTACCAATACATTTATGGGATCTTAAAGAAATGGATATAGGTGGCATTACGAAAAATCCTCCAGTAGTTTCCTTTAAAGAGAAGAATAGAAGTAGTGAAAGTGCAGATATTAATTGCGTTGTTAGTAATAGACCCACTGGTCTAGTACCAGAACTACGTGAAGTTATTAAAGCATATCAGGGTGCAGTTAGAGACATTTCATTGTATAGGTCTAAAGATATTGATAATCCGCTTACGCAGTCTCCACTTTATGTTTCGCGTGAGTTAAGCTACCCACAAACTTGCAGAGAAATATCATCTGAGTTTGAAAGAGAAAGTACAAAAGCAATGACTGAAGCTGATAGAGCTTGGGATGCGATATATGATGCAAGTAAGTATCCAACTCCAGCATCTACTACACTGGAGTAATACTTAAAGCTTTTCGTTTTAAATTAATTCTTAGCTATATCAGCAAGCTCACCATCTTCATACATTTCCATGAGGATATCGCTTCCACCGATAAGTTGCTTGTTCACATAAAGCTGAGGAATGGTTGGCCAGTTGCCAAAAATTTTAATTCCATTTCTGATTTCATCATCTTCTAAAACGTTTACGGCATGAAAGTCAGCATTTACTTCTCTTAAAAGAGCAACAGCACGCTGAGAAAATCCACATTGAGGAAAGTTTGGAGTACCTTTCATAAAAAGGCATATGTTTTTTTCTGCTAAAGCGGCTTCAATTTTTGATTTTACGTTGTCAGTTAATTCCATTTTTCTTCTTTTGCTCCCGTGAGTCTTTTCTTTGTATTTTATAATTTAGTTTATCCAATATATTTAATGCTTAAAGCGTGCAGTTCTCCACTTTTTAATTCATCGCTAAAAACAGCCATTACCTTTTGATGTCTTTCAACTCTAGATAAGGGCTTTAAATCAGGAGTAGAGAGTCTAAGCTCAAAGTGGTTTCCACCACCAGTCATATCAATAGCTGCAACTTCACAATCAGAGAAAGTTTTAAGAACTCGTTGTTCTAGATCTTCAGATAACATCTTTGCTTTACTCCCTTTAAATTCATTAAAGTCCTAAAAGAGGTACTCGAGTCTTCTTAAAAAGCCAAGTTTATGAGTGATCTTGCTACCTTGTCGCACCTTTAGATTCAAAATATTGTAGTTTAAAGGCCTTTTTTGGGTTCTTAGAGGTGCTTTAGTCTTGATCAATATTGCGCGCAGTGTTAAGAAAAGCTTATGTGGTATGAGGCAGCATCAAAAAAACACATCTCTAATGAGAGGTTAAAGGCTAGAAAGCTTAAAAAAACCCAGTGGTGGCAAGACCAGTTAAACAAAGGGGTTTGCTATTATTGTGAGGAAAAATTTGATCGTGAAGAGGTCACAATTGACCATAAAATTCCTGTTGCTAGAGGCGGTAAATCTACTAAATCTAACATCGTTCTTGCTTGCAAAGAGTGCAATACAAAGAAGAAAGCTCAAACCCCTGTAGATATGATCTTGGAAAATTCCTAAGCATCATACATACTTATACTATTCTTGGGTTTTGATATGCCTTAAAGGGAGTATAAATTGTCTAAAATTACATCAAGCAGTACAGCTGAATACTTTGCAAAAAACCTTCAACAGGTAGGATTTTCATCACCTACAAAAGCAGTTTTAACGACTCTTAAAGAATCTGTAGATAATGCTTTAGATGCTTGTGAAGAAAATGGAATCTTACCAGAGATAAGTATTAATATTGAGAAACTGGGTAAAGGTGGTGAGAAAAACACAGACCTGGTTAAAATTGTTATTGAAGATAATGGACCAGGTTTAAAGCCGGAAGATGTGCCAAGAGTTTTTGGTGAGTACCTAGCTTCATCAAAATTTGGAAGAGGACAGTGTTCTAGAGGACAACAAGGTATTGGTATTTCTGCTGCTACCACGTGGGCTCAGTTAACAAATGCTGCTGGTGTGAAAGTAAGAAGTAAAACAGCAAGCATGAGAAAAGCTGTTGAGATGCAAGTTGATGTTGATATTAAAGGAAATAAAGGAATTATTAAAAAGAAAGACAGTGTAGACTGGAAAGATAAAAAGCATGGAGTCAAAATTGAGTTTAAGATTGATGGAAGGCTTCAGTTAAATGGCGATGGAGGTCTTTTAACTTATTTAGAAGGAACTTCCTTAGTAAATCCTCATCTAAATCTAAACTATAAAGTACACGATAAAGACCCTGTCTCTATTGCCAGAGTTTCAGAGCATGTTCCAAGAGTTCCAGCAGCGACTCTCCCTCACCCTCACACGATGAAGCTTGGTGAGTTTATGACTCATACACTTTTATACGGAAAAATTCCTCTAAAAAAGTTTTTAAAGACGGCTTTCTCAAGAGTAACAGACACTTCAATAAACGACTTTGTTAAATGTGGCTTAAAAAAAGCATGGCTTAACACTCCACTTAGTAAAATTACTGAAGTTCAGTTTAAATCAATATTTCAAGCTATCCAAGAAGCTGAGCTTCCAAATCCTTCTACTAAATCTGTTTTAACTGTTGGTGAAGATGGTTTAGCTAAGAGTATTGCTAGACTTGGAGAGGTTGATTTCTTTTCAGTCGTAACAAGAAAACCAAAAATATGTGATTTTAAACCAGTCGTTGTTGAAGTTGCTATCGCTAGGTTTTTAAATAGAGGAAGAGAGGATGATTCTATTCAGCTGCTTAGATTCGCAAATAGAGTGCCTCTTCAGTTTGATAAATCAGCGTGTGCTATAACAAGAGCAGTTGAATCAGTAAACTGGAAATCATACGGCTTGTCTCAGTCTAAAAACTCACTCCCTCAAGGGCCATATGTTTTTGCAATCTCTGTGACTTCACCTTTTATTAAATTTAAAAATGCTTCAAAAGAAACGATCGACTCTAGTAATGATTTAACTGAAGAATTAAGACTAGCAATGATGCAAGCAGGTCAAAAGCTTTCAAGGCATATTAAAAGAGAAGCTAAGGCAGCGGATCTAGAAAGAAAGAAAGCGCATATAGAAAAATTTGGTCCTATACTTGTTGAAGGCTTGGCATTAATAACGGGTGCAAGTGATGCGAGAAAAAAGAGAGCTACTCAAGGTTTAGATAAAATTTTAGGAAGAGATGCCGATTCTGCAGAAAACGAATTGGCGGCAGCAGAAGCTAAACTTGAAAAACAAAAAGAAAGACAAGCTCAAAAAGCTGCTCAGAGAGCTCAAAAGAAAGCTAAAACGGCAACGAAAAAAAAGACAGCAAGAAAAGCTGCGCCAGTAAAGAAGAAGGCTGTAAAGAAAGCACCAGCAAAGAAAAAGACTGTAAAGAAGAAAGTTGTAAAAAAGAAAACCGCAAAGAAAAAAGCTACAAAGAGGCGTTAAGAAGTTATGGCTACTAGAAAAACAACAACAAGAAAAAAACAAAGTGGAACTGAAATCACAAAGAAGGCAAAGCTTTTATGTGAAACAATGCTTAAAGATTTAGAACAAGCTAATCGACCTGTTTTGCATGCAGTAAAATGTTCCCTTGATAACGCTTTTTATGATTCAAAAGTTGGCTACCTTACTCCTGGAGATAAAATTGTAAGAAGTGAATTAAACGTTTCTTCAGTTCAAAAGTTAGCAAGAACAGTGTTCTTGCTTGATATTCTCTTAAACAATGTAGATACGGGTGCTGTGAATACAAAAAGAGAGCTATACTATATGGCTAAGGGTTTGGTTAAGTCTGATAAAAATTTAAAGCCAATAGATTTTGATGAGCAGTCAGAATCAGATTCCATAATAGATTTTATTACTGATATGCTTGAAGTTTATAGAGAAGAAGTAAACTGTTTTGCCAATGATCGTGGTGGTCAAACTTATTCAAAACAACTTGAAGTGACGGAAACATTACCTGATGGTTCTAAAGCTGTTATTGACCTAGGTTCATTAGGTACAACTCCATTTCAGCCTAAGAATAAACCTCAAGCTTTAAAGCTTCGAGCAAAGAAAAAAATTGATTTTTGCTTAGTAGTTGAATCAGAAGGTACGGCAAACACTTTAGTCTCAAATGGTTTTACTCAAAGAAATAAATGTATTTTAATGGGTGCTCAAGGGGTGCCTTCAAATGGTGTACGTGGTTGGTGTAAACTTATCCAAGATCAGTTAAAAGTACCTATTTATTTCTTTGGAGATCTCGATGCTTATACAATGCAAAATATTTTTAGAACATTAAAAGCTGGGTCAGCTGCGAGTCTAATTAGAAATAGTGATTTTTCAGCACCTGATGTGAAGTTTTTAGGTGTTTTACCTGAAGATATCAAAAAGTATGACCTTAATTATTATGAAGTAAAAGATAAGGATGCTTCAGAGCTAAGAGCTTTAAAGAAAGCAAAGGATGTTTTAAATAACGACCCGTTCTTTAAAGATAAGAAAAATAAGAAGCTTGCTGATATCTTAAGGTTCTTAATTAAAAATAAGATTCGTTGTGAACAGCAGGCGCTATTTTCTGTGAATCCAAAAGACCCACTTATGCCTGAGAAGATTATTTTAAAGAAAATAAAAGAAAAGTCTTATATATAAATATATAGACTTTTCATTAAGCTTAAACCTTTAGGTTAATTTGGCTCTAACAGTGAATTAAAGGTGAGGGTTAGGGGTGCTTGGAATACCGGTTTCATTCTCTCTATCAAGCTCTGGGTTAAGTGCTTCTTCTTCTACTTCATCAATCGACTTTTCAATCGGTGTTACTCTTATTCCACACCTTTGAGATTGAAAACCTCTAAGCTCTTCACGAGTATTAAAATCTTCGGTTGTTAATGTTTTTGAATAAACATTGATGAAACAGCTTCCATCTTCAACATCAATGTATGGTATATTAATACCCTCATCATTAGGTCTTTTCATCTGTAGAGATCTTGCAGTAAGGTGAAAACTCATTAATCTATTATAACTTTCAGAAGCTTCATTATTGAAGTTTGCAAGGTCTTCTTCTTCAAGTACTGTATGAAATGCAATAGCATGAGGTCTTATTGCAGACACAAGACTTGCAATAGCATCTTTACCTTCTTCAGCGATACCAAGGTTATTTATTTTTGGCTGAACTAGGCTAAATTCAATATCTCCTTGATTAGAGTTGTTGGAGAAATTAATAATTTTATATGAACATGGCCTTAAACTTTCATCTTTGTCAGTTGATAAGTTTACCCATCCAGAAAAATCTGTGAGAAGGCCGTTTTCACACTCTGAAACGAAAGTTGGGAAGAGGTGAGGAATTTTTGTTACTCCATCAGTTGTACTATTTTTGTATAAGAATGGAATAGATAGCATATCGACAACCTCTTCTGGTGTGCCTGGTATTGCAGAGAATGTAAGCATTACTCCTTTTCTTTCTCCATTTTCTTCAGGTGTAAATAAACCAACTAAACTTGAGCCTGTCATTTCATCTACAGTTTCATTGCTTGCCACAGTATCAGTTGGAGCTTCACTGTTTACTGCGATCTCAGTTGGTACTTCATTACTGTTTTCTGCAGGTGCTGATGGTGAAAGTGTTGAGCTACTGTCGACAATATCCGTATTGGCAGTAGTTGCCCCTTCACCTGCTTTTAAAGAGTAAAAAACTTCATCTAATGTTTTTCTAGTGGTTGTTGTATTAGTCACTGACGTAGTTGGTGGTAGATCAGGTGAGCTAGTTTCTAACACTTCAGTTGGAGTAGTTTGAGTTGCCTGATTACTATTAGTAGAATCGTTACTAGGAACTACTTGATTATCTTCCGTTTCAACAGAAAGACTATTTTCGTTTTGTGTACCTGCAATCACTGTTTCAAGCTCGTTAATTTTAGCTTGAAGAGAAATATTATCCTCTCTTAGTTTAGTTATTTGTTCATTATTTGCATCGTTAGTTTCCAGTTCTATAATGAGTGCTTCATTTTCTTGAATCTCATTTCTTAGATTTGTTAGTTCAGCTGTACTTGCCTCTAAAGAACTAGTTGCTTCAGCTAAGTCTGCGCTTAGAGCCTGTGCTTTTTGAGCCTCAACTCGCCTTTGTGTAAGTAGTGCGTCTAGTTCTTCTTGTGCTCTTAAAACCTCTGCCTCAGCTTCGTCAGCCCTGACCCTTGTTTCTTCTAAAATACTTTTAAGCTCCTCACTTGCCTCTTCAACTGTTTCAAGTCCTGTTTCAATTCCTTCTTGTCGTGCGAGTTCGATAGCGGCGTCTCTATTTTCTGAGGCCTCAGAATTTCTTAACTCAGACTGTCTTAAAGCCTCTTCAGCTTCGGCAATTCTTGTCTCAAGCTCGACTCGTTCTTCACCTCTAAAACTAATAGGTGTTTCAACTTCAGGGTCACTTGGTATATTTAAGTTATCATAGTCATATTCAGGCCTTGTGTTAGGCGTTGTTTTATTGTCATCTCTTGAAAATGCTACTGCATCTCCAGCTTTTCTCATATCAATACCTTCAGTAGAGTATGTTCCTCGGCTATCACAGCCAGTGATGAATAAAGTCATTAGAATTGTGCTTAATACCAGTTTTAGCATGAATAAAACTCCTCGTTAGGCTTTAGTAGGCAACATTAATGCCAGGTGGTAACATGCTTAAATCTAAATTAATTACATTTGAGAGCTTAGAAGCGTCACTTTAGCGGCAATTGTACCAAAAATTGTCACCACTTTGAGATATTTTCAAGCTCAAATAAACCCTGTTTCATCTCATATTTGGCTTAGATCCTGCTCTAGTAATACTGAACAATTTTTAATTATATAAACACTAATAAAGGGTAGCAAATTTATGAATCAGGTACTGACATCTATAATATGTTTAAGTTTAATTTTTCAAACATCATTTTCTTATGCAAACAATCATGAAAAAGTAGATGACTTTATAGAGCAACTTTTAAATCAAGGCACAGATAGGCCCGCTGAGCCGCAAGGAAATGATAGTAATTTCGTCGTTGAAGATATTGTTATTGGTTCTGCAGATGAAGAAGTTGTTGTTGAAAGAGAGACTGTAGCTGATGATCCAAAAATTGAAGAGGTGCTTGAGGAAATATTAAACGGACTGCCAGATAACGGTAGTAATAATATTGATGTAGAGCAGAGAGCTGAAGATCAGACTGTTATTAATGAAGCTCAAGTGCCTTCAGGAGAAGAGCGTATAAATACTTCAGTAAGAGAGAGTGTTGATGTGTTGGATGATGGGAAATTTGATTATATTAAATATAACGAATTAAGAGATGCGCAAAAACACGATGTAAATGTACCATCTACTTCAGCAAAAATCCTTGAAGCCTTAGCAGCCAATCCTTTTTACTTCACACAAGAAGAAGGAGTAAATTTCTATATTAAAACCTCTAGTCATAGAGATAGTGTTAGTGCTATTGGGCCAGTAATTTCAAGTAATACTGAAATGGTTAAGATTGGCGATAGGACTAAGCGAGCTGCTGTCATACAAGATGATCGAATGGAGAGAAGAAGAAACGTTGTGATCAGTGTTTCTTATGAGAGAGTTGTGGACGTAACAAAAGAAGATACTGTTTTTGATATTGATCTACTACTTTTTATTCACAGTAATAAGAAGGGTTTTTTCTTTAAGAAAATTAATATTTCTGTTAATTGGAACTTAAAAGATACTAATGGTAATCCTCTTATTGAAGTAAAGGAGATATATGAAAGTATACCTCTTAGTGATACTGACTTTGAGGTAAGATCTGAAATCAGTAGCCAAAAAACTATTATAAGAGATAGAAGGCATGGGATCACTAGAGTTCTTCCTATAGCAGTAGGAGCTGTTACAGCTAGAGAAGCTTTCGGTGGTAAAACTAGTTCAATGACTTTAATGATACCAGATAAAGACGGTGAAATTAAAGACTTTAAATTTGAAGATGCTGTTCTAATTAAGAAACATATTTGGAATGAGAGTGGTTTTTATGGAAGAAACTCATATGAAAGACGTGTGCCAGATTATTATCAAGGGAGACCTTTTATTGGAATAATTGATAGATCTAGAGTTTCAAATATATTTAAGGATGAAAGAAATAATTATGTCATGCTTGAAGATGAGGAATCTGTTGATTATGCAGAAGGGTATCGACAAATTGGTTACCATTATCAAATTGATAGCGATAAGCTTCGTAGAACTTTTGTTTCTCATGGGTGTATGAGAATGCAGGATCATGATTTGTATATGCTTTATGATATACTCCATGAAGGTCCAAAAGATATGATTCCTGTTGAAGTTAAAATGAATTTAGATATTTATACTAACGTAGATAGTATTTATAAAAGAGAGTCGGGCTTTAAAAAAGTAATTTATAGCAACTCACCAAACAGTCCAGACATAGTGGTTTGTGATGATAAGAGTACTTATATCGTGAGAAGGTTTGGTAATTACCATACAGTTTCTGAAAATGGCTGCTTAACAAAGCTTACTAATGAGACTCAAATGAATTTAAATCAACTTAGAAGTTACGTAAATGGAGATTCAAATTCAATAGCTCCAAGATCAGCTTTAGTTTCTATAGATCATGACCCTAGTGTTAGGAGAAGGAACTTTTTAAATGAAAATGCTGCATATATTAGACTAGTAGATAACTCTATTACAAATATAAACAGTTTATCACAAGCTCAAGTAATCAGCTTAGTTGGCAAGATTAAACAATTTAAAGCTGAAAACAGTGCAGGGGTTAGAAGGTGGAAAGTAGTTACAGGAACTGTTAACGCCGATAGAAATGATGAGGCCTTAGCTCAAAACCTTGTAAACTACAGGGCGCATTGTCAGGGACGCGTGATTGGTTCTGAAAGTAGTGATGCTACAATTGTGAAATTTTGTAGAGATGTTGCGTCATGGTTAAATGGAAAAGTAATTGTTGAGTAAAAAATTCTAATTATTTTCACATAAATAAACACTTGTTGTTACAGAGTCTCTACCTGTAACTTCATAAATCTCAAGAGCCGCTGTATTCAGTGGTTTTTTGTCTTTTAAGGCTGCTTCTTTTAATTTTGGATAAACCTTAAAAGCTGTAAGTGAAGGAGAGCCTGTAAAAGTTCCTTTATAGCAGTTCTCTTCTCCTCCTATAAAGTCTGTTTCAATTCCATCTGGTGGAACAAGAAGCTGAGGGGCTTCATGAGTCTCATAAATACAACCAGTTAAGCTTACAAGCTTTTCATGATCAACAACCTCAGGGTCACTTAAGAAGTAGCCAAAAGTTTTACTACATTTAAAATTTAAATTTTTCATTGCCTCTTCAACTTCATTAAGGCTTTTAATAATTTTATGGTAAGGGCCTATATGTTTTTTAAAGTATATTTGATATTTTGGAATAGAGGCTTTCTCTATAGTTGCAGATTTAAAACTTCCAGTTCTAATGAAAAGAACTATTGCAAGAGAGATGAGTATTATAGAGATTGTTCCAAATATTTTTTTTACCATATGATTTTAAAAGCCTTTTTATATCTTTTTAGTATATTAATGTTTAAAGGTCTCTCCAGCTAATGATGTCTTTATTAAAAACTTCAATGCTTCCATCGGGGAGTACTTTTGTAATATTGTTTTTAGGGTATAATGAAAGCGCTTTTTCTAAGTCTTTTATATAGATGTCTGATAATTTTTCATCTTGGCAAGCAAGGCTTGCTTGAGACATTAAAGCATTTAAGTTAGAAAATGTTCTAAGCCACCTGTTTTTTTCTAAATCAGAGCCAATATGATCAATTAAAGCAGTAGAGTTAGCTACGCTTGGGTGAGTGAAAACATTTAGCCCAAGTCCTGCAATAAGATAGTGGTCGTCACCTTGGCTTAAGCCTTCTAACAAAAGTCCTGCAAGTTTTTTTTCATCAATATAAATGTCATTTGGAGCTTTTAAGGAAAGGTTTAGGTCAAAATCTTGATCAAAAGCTTTAAAAGTAGCAAGGCCAAAAAGAGGGGTTGCAATAGGTTGAGCTGGTTTTTTAAGTTTATAAACCCATGAAGCTAGAAGGCCTCCTTTGTCTGGAGAATCTGTCCAAGTGTTTTCACCTCGCCCTTTTCCACTGGTTTGCTTGCTTGTTACAACTATAAAAGGGGAATCAAATTCGCTTATTTTTTCTTTAGAGATTTCATTTGTGCTTGAAAGTTCTTCTTCATAATAAACTTTTACATTTTCAGCTTTTGCCCATTCCTTAATGGAGAGTCCAATATCAAACATCAATTACTCCTTTTTTCTTCTTCTTATATTTTAACAGTCTTCTTTAAAAATCCATGAGCATTGTTAAATCTGCTTGAGGTGCAGAATGAGTGAGTGCTCCAACACTAATAAAATCAACGCCTAAATCAGCTACAGATTTTACTCGGTCTAATTTCATATTCCCGCTTGCTTCAATTTCTTTCTTATCTCCAATAAGCTTTACGGCTCTAGATATCTCATCGTTTGTGAAGTTATCTAGCATAATTCTGTGCGCACTTGTTTCTAAAACCATTTCAACATCAGCATAATTTCTCGTTTCTACTGTGAGGTGTTTATTGGGGTTTTCTTCAAGGCAAAAGTCTACAGCTTTTTTAAAATTAAAATCTACTAAACTTAAATGGTTCTCTTTTAACATCATTGCATCAGAGAGATTAAAGCGATGATTAAAAGCGCCCCCATCACGAACAGCTTTTTTCTCAAAGCCTCTATAAAGAGGGGTTGTTTTTCTTGTATCTAAAATTTTACACTTTGTGTGCTTTACCTCTTCGCTGAATTTCCAAGATAGGCTTGCTATTCCGGAAAAGTGACCCATCCAATTGAGTATAGGGCGCTCTATGAGAAGAAGTGATTTCCAGGGGCCTTCAAATAAAGCTATGCACTGACCTTTAAGCACTCTTTGACCATCTTTAAAAAAAAGAGTCGTGTTTATTTCTAGATGCTCCGGTATTGAAGTTAAAATAAGATCTGCCCCAGATAAAGAAATGTCTTCTTTAGCAAAAATTTTAGCTGATTTTTGATATTTAGGAATTTTTAAAGAATTAGCAGTGCTGTCCCCCTCCGGCGCATCTTCTTTAAAGAGGCTTTTCCAGAAGTCCTCCCCTGGAGAGGGAGAAAATTCACTCACCTTAAATCACCATCAAGGCTATCTGCTTCAGCTTTGCTCATAAGTTTTGTGATCTCTTTTTGAATGAGCTCTCTTGCAAGTTCAGGCACGACATCCCAAACAACACTTTCTATGATATCTTTGCTCTGAGCAAGTATAAGTCTTTTTAGTTCTTCTTTAGAAAGTTGAGGAACTCCATCACTATTTGTATTAATAACTCCAGCATCAGCACTTAAGGGCTGATTATTTATCTTGTTTATAGAATCAGTTTCTACTGAAGACAGAGGAGGAAGTTCATCTTTAAGAGGTTCTAGTTCAGTAAGGTTTTCAGCTTCTTTAACTTCTTGTGGAAATGGAGGCGGCTCGTTTCCAGCATCATGACTTCCAAAAATATCTTCAACTGAGTCGTCATTTGAAACTTCATTTTCTAATGAGCCAAAAATGTCATCACTTTCACTAGAATTATTAACAGAAGAGCTTTTAGATGCATCAAAAGATGCGAAAATATCGTCAGGGTCATCACTATTCCCACTAGCTGAACTGTTTTCTCCTTCAAGAGGGAATGAATCATCGTCAAGTGTCTCTACTTTAAAGTCATCTAGATCCTCTAACCCTGCAAAGTCATTATTTTCCTGAGTAGAGTGATCACTCCCAAGGCTTTCAACACTAAAGTTATCAATCTCAGAATCTAAGCTATCTAGATCAAGGTTATCGACAGGGTTTTCCAGCGGCAGTGCTGGTGGATTGCCTGGAGTTGGTGGAGGAGGAGTTAGAGAAGAAGGTGTTGGTGCACTTTGAGCTACTTGTTGCCCTGGGTTTCCAAAAATTTCATCCCCTGGAAGGGTGTCTGGTATAATATGTTTTGCTATTTCGTTACTTTCAAGAGAAGGAACTAGCTTTTGCACTAGTGTTCTAAGTTCTGCGGATTCAAAAGGTTTTTCAATTTTTCCATTAGCGCCAGAGGTCATGAATTTATTTTCATCAAGCTCCATAAAGCCACTCCACATAATAACAGTGGGTATTTTTGAAAGAGTCGGCTCAGCTTTTAACTGTGTGGACACTTCATATCCATTAAGTTTTGGTATGAGTACATCTAAAAAACAAATATGTGGTTTAAAACTTTCACAAAGTTCTTTAACATCAATGCCTTGGTGAACGGACTGAACTTTAACTCCATAGTCTTTTAAAGCGATTTCAAACGCTTTTCTAATCGTTGGGCTTTCATCTGCTAAGAGAATTTTTAAAGACATATACACATAATTACACGACAGGATCTAAGTAGAGTCAACAAATAGGCAAGCCTATTCTAAGGTCTTAAGATTGCTTTAAAATAGTCAAGGGTTTAAGATTTATTTGAAGTGATTAAAACCTACGACCGTTACCTTGTTTTTGCTTATACAAAGTACTTCTTAATGAGTGCCTTTGTTTTCACCATGCTGTTTGTGCTTATTGATGCACTCTCTTTTATGAGTAGGTATCCAGCATCAGGAGCTGTATATTTTGCTTATTATTTAAATTATTCACCAAGTATTATTGTTCAAATGCTCCCTATTGCTGGTGTTTTGGCAACTGTGTTTCTTTTTGTTTATTTACAAAAAAACACTGAACTCGTTGTCTTCTTCTCTCTTGGGATTTCTTTTTACAGGCTTCTTTTGCCTGTTCTAGGTTGCCTCTTTTTTGCCTCTTTTATGGGGTGGTATATCTCAGATAAAATAGTCCCAATTACTATGGATAAGAGTAATTATTATAAGTTTGTTGAAATTAAAAAAAAACCACATCAGTACAATCATATGAAAAAAAGGAACCTCTGGTTTAGAACTCCTGAAGCTATAGTTAATTTCGGTAAAACAATAACAGCAACAAGAGTCTTAGATGTTAACATAGTTTTTTATGATAAAGAAAAATGGGCTCCTACAAGAGTTATTAAGGCTGAATCAGCTAATCTTAAAGACAGCATATGGGTATTATCAAACGGGCAAGAAACTTTAATTAACGTTGATGGGGCTGCTGAAGTGAGTGATTTTAAAGAACTCACCTTGCCTCCTTTACAGGATTTAAAAGAGTATGAAAAAAGACAATCAAGAACAGACTCTATGTCAGTTTCAGAGCTCTCTTACGCGATTAAAAAAAATGAAGAAGCCGGAATGGCTACAAGAACGTTAAGAACAGATTATCATGGTAAGTGGAGTTTCATTTTCTCAGGTATATTTTTAAGTTTACTAGCAATTCCTTTTTGTATTGGAAACTCAAGAGCTTCTAATGTTTTTGTAGGGCTTGGTGTTTCAATGGGTTTAGTTCTTGTTTACTGGATTGTTTATTCTGTGTCCTTAAACCTTGGAAAAGTTGGTATATTTCCTCCTGTTTTAGCTGCGTGGTTTCCAGGACTTATAAGTTTAGCTTTTTTTGGTGTTATGTCTCCAAAACTTAAGTATTAGAAGATTTAGTTTAGTTAGTGGAGTATTAAAATTGAATAGCCTTGATGAGATAAAAAAGTATTCTTATAAGCTTACCTTATGGTCGAGAGTTAAACTTTGTTTTGGAGTTGTTTTTTTCTTTCTTCCGCTTTATTGGCTTGGCCCTTCGATGTATGTAACTATGGTGAGTTCAACAGATATGGATAAAGTTATTAAAGCGGCTTTTTTTCTAGCAACTTTTGGAATTGCTACGGGTTACTGTATATTATTGCTTTTAGGCTACTTTGTTTTTGATCATGTTATTATTGTTGGAAAAGACTTTATTGAAATCCCTGTAAATACACTCTCTCGAAAAAAAATAAAAATAAGAGAAGAGATGATTTACTCAGTAGATCATAATGTTATAGAAACAAGGTTTGCTAAAGGCGAGGCAATCTTAATTCATATAAAAGACAGGTATTCAAAAAAAAGAGATACGAAGTACTCTTTAAAGAGTGCGTATTTAAACTGGAGAGACTTTAACTCTATATTGTGGGCCTTAAAGGCAATGGATGAGAGAAACTTTAGTAAACTATAAGCCCTTGTTAATAAATTATTAAATAACTTGTTGCTTTTAAAAAGGCCTATGATCTGTAAGTCAGAAAGTTTGTGTTTATTTAAACAGCTTCTACATTATGCCTTCTTGCATGTTTTACTTCTTTGCCCATCCATCTATCCGTCTGTTTGTCCGTTAAAGGTGCAGCTTCTTTTTCTTTAACCAAAGAGTTTTCTTTTTTAAAGATGCTCATTTATTTGCAGTAAGAGCCTGTTAAGTATTTAAGTATTTTTTTGACACATGCATCAATTTGATGTACATTAAGGGGGCTTTATAGGCACAGTTTTTATATTTAGAAATATTAGATTTATGATTTTTAGTCATGATCATGAGCCGCCCCATGTTCATGCTATAAGTCCAAATGGAAGTGCAAGAGTTATGATTTCAAATGCAATGTGTGTGAAGTCTAGAGGTTACTCAAAAAAAGATATAAGGCAAATTGAGGCGTTTATAAAAAGCAAAAGAGTAAAGTTTATGGAGGCTTGGAATGAAATCCACAACTAAAAAAGATATTAAGTTTGGTGGAAAGGACCTGCTGGCTGTAGATGAATTTGACCCAAAGTATGGTAAAGAGCGTATTACTCTTTTTATTGATCAGCAGGTAGTTGATGCCTTTAGATCTTTAGCAGAAAAACGAGGAGATAAGTATCAAGCTTTAATGCGAGAGGCATTAAGGGGCTTAGTCTATAGTGATAGTAAAGTAGATAGTTTAGAAAAAAGGATATCTAAAATAGAGAAAGTTTTGTTTAAGAAAAAAACTAGAGATTAAAGTTTATGGTTCAAATTACAGACTTAAAAGTAAAATATGAAAGTAGGGTGAATCTTTTTCAGAGAATATTCTTTTTTTCAATTGGCTTGTTTCCATTAATAGCCCCTTATGAGTTGATTTATAAAGTGCGATGGACCTCGTATTTTAATCTCTTCTTTTTGTTTGCATTATTAATTTCAATTGGTGCTATTTGTGTAGCAGCTTTATTTATTTTTTTCTCTCTAGCGAGTTACAGCCTTAGAGTTGTTGTAGATAAAAAGGCTAGGCTTGTTAGGGTTATTAAATTGTCACTTTTTAAACTTCCAGTTAAGAGAGTGCAAAGAATTAGCTTTAGTGAAATTGAAGTTTTAAAGATTAAGAAGTTTGACTGGTCAGAAGGTCCTGATACTTATAAGATTATAGCTCACTTAGGTAATGGCTTAGAAGAAATTACAATAGGAGAGTGCGAAGATTTAGCAAAAGCAGAAGCGATTTTAAAGCTAGTTAAGACGTGGCTTAAATAAAAAAAGACTCTTTTAAAAAAATAAAAAAGAGCCTTTGATGAAGATTAGAAAATTAATTAATTTTTGCTGTTACAGCCATAACTCTTTCATTAGGTCCTTCAAAGCCTAGAGTTGAATATCTTAAAATTACAGAGATATAAGTATCGTTTAAGCTTTCAACACCTACGATCCAGTATTTAAAAGTACAGTTTCTAGAAGCTGGAAGTCTTGTATCTTGTTGAAGGGTGAGAACTTCCTTCTCATCCTGGTAGTTAGGATTTTTTATTAACTTAAGATCAACCATTTTTACATCAAAAGTATCCCAGCAGTAATCCGCAACACTTTCTTGAGGAGCACTTGGAGTGTTTAGTGTTAAAGAATAGGTTTGATGTGAAGCGCTTGTGCCACCCATAGGCCATTCATTGAAAGTAAATCCAGTGCTTGTGTACTCACTTTTATCATACTGATTTCTGCTTATAAGGGTTTTTCCAAAAACAGGTTTATCTAGGCCGTATTTTTCAAAGTCTAGTCTTTTAAAGAGTTCTTTCTTAACTTTATCTTGGTGAGCTTTTCGAACTTCTGGGTTGCTCCAGTATGCATCATCTTCATAAACATACTCTATTTCATCACCGACTATGCTTTCTCTTTTTATAAGCTTATTTGTTTGCGTTTCAATCACATCTGCGCTGACATAATAAAAGCCAGAGCCGTCTTCCTCTCCATCTTGCAAAAAGGCGAAGTACTTTCCATCTTTAGAAAAACCTAAAGATTGATAAGTTGAGCCATCTCCAGCAAAAGATGTTGCTGTTAATAAAAGCGTTATAATAAGTGTTATGATTTTTGTTGTTTTCATATTGTTTGATCCTTTTTTCTTTTGTTTGTTACGGTATTGGTTTTTATTTGTAAAGATAAGAAACGTTAAGAACTGAAAGTGTGATCTCGCAGCGCTTTTTTCCTCTGATTATTGGACAATATAAAGAGCCTGAGTGAATACGTGGAAGACTAACGGTGGTTGAATTTTGGTTTTGAGATTTAAATGGTACAGAAAACCTTTCTCCTGTTCTGTCAGGCCCTTCGCCTTCACTTGCTTCGCTTCCAAAATGTGCTTCAGCAGTTAAATGACTCAATTGGTGGAACAAAAATTTTGCGGCGTCATCTTTTAGTGTCAAAGTAACATCTTGCTCATCTTTTACGATATTAATAAGGCACTCAAGTTTTGTTTCTTCGCTGTGAAAAAGATTTGGCTTAGTGCAAGAAAGGTCTTGCAGTCTTAATTCAGCATTATCACTACTAAGTGAGACCTCTTGTGTAATTAGTGAGTCAGTAACGACCTGACTCATCACTAAGGTCTCTGGGTAGAGATCAAGGCAGCCAGCGCACCCAAAAGCGTTTGATGAAAGTAGGCTTAATACTAAAGTGAATGTTAAGGTTAGAGTTTTCATTTTTTCTCCTTTTTTAGTTTTTACTTAATTACTTGTTGTTGAGCCCAACTTATTGCTTAATTTTTTTAAAAAGTAGTTATAAAAACTTTATTTTAGCCCCATAAATTTAGTAAAAGATTAATTTTCATCAGTTATTAGTTCAAAAAACGTGCAGTTGATACTTTTGATGGGTTATGGGTTGAAACTTTTTCAAGCTTTAAGTGTTTATCTTAATAAATAAAGGAGTGATTGATGAATTTTATAAAACTTGCCTTGTTTCTTACTTTAAGTTGCTCAGCTCTTAGAGTTGCTAAAGCGGCTAGTATGTATACCCTTACGTGTCCAAAGTGTAATTATAAAGTAAGATTAAGAACGGGAAGTACAAAAGCAAACCCTGATATTTATAGTGTTTATTTCTGTAAAAGTAGTAATGAACTACTATCTTTTGTGAAGTCAGAGATTAAATCTAATACTTACTGTGAATCTGGTTTAGTGCCTTTTGATCCAAAGAAAGAGGACGCTGTTTGTCCTGTGTGTGAGGGTGGAGGAGAAGTGGTTATATCTGAAGAGGTGATAGCCTGCTAAAATTTTTTAATAGGCTTTTTAAATAAGAATCTTACTCATTGCTCTTTATCTTTGAGCATTGTATCTCTAATTTATGGCTATATTAGAAGTATTAAAATTTCCAGATCCAAGACTCAGAAAGCTCTCAGAGCCGGTAGAAAAGGTGACTCCAGAGCTTAAAAAGTTCTCTGAAGATATGCTAGAGACAATGTATGCTGAAAAAGGTATTGGTCTTGCCGCCCCTCAAGTGAACAAGCTTGTAAGGCTTCTTATCGTTGATACAAGACGCAAAGATAAAGAGGGAAGGTATGAGATGGAGGAGATGACAGACTTAGAGCAAAAAGTCCCTCAACCTATCATTATCTTTAACCCCGAGATTGTGGATAAAGAAGGTGAGACAACTTTTGATGAAGGCTGTCTTTCAATTCCTGGTTATTATGAAACTGTAAAGCGTTTTAACTATGTTGAGATTAAGGGCTTAGACCCAGAAGGGAAAGAGCTTAATATTAAGACAGATGGATTAACAGCAATTTGTATTCAGCATGAAATTGACCATTTAGATGGCAAACTTTTTATTGATAGATTAAGCATTATTAAGTCAAATAGAGTTAAAAAACAGATTAAGAAACATGGTTATCCTGATAAAAAGACTGAAGAAAATGGTGATGATCATGTTCATGATGAAAACTGCAATCACGATTAGGTCTGTTTTTGTTTCTCCTTTTTTTTAAGCAAGGTTTTTAAATGAAGTACAAAGTTTTATTCATGGGAACTCCTGAATTTGGAGTGCCAACGCTAAAGGCTCTTCTAGACTCAAGTGAGTTTGATGTTGAGTTAGTCATCACTCAGCCAGACAGGCCAAGTGGTCGAAAAATGAAGCTCACTCCATCTCCTATTAAGTCTTTTGCTCTTGAAAATGGAGTTGAAGTTATCTCCCCAGAAAAAGTCTCTACTCCTGAAATAATTGAAAGTATAAAAAAAAGGAATTTTGATGTGGTGGTTGTTTTAGCTTTTGGCCAACTTTTAAAACAAGACCTCTTAGATGTTCTTCCAAATAAGTTTATTAACATTCACGCAAGCCTTCTTCCAAGGTGGAGGGGAGCAGCCCCTATTCAAAGAGCTGTAATGAGTGGAGATTTAGAGACGGGAGTGTCTTTACAGATTATGGAGCTATCCCTTGATACAGGGCCTGTGATTTTTGAAGAAAAAGTTTTAATCGGGGAGAATGAAAACTCACTAGAGCTTGCAAATAGGCTTTCAGATATTTCAGCTAGAACAATTTCAAAAGCACTACTTGCTTACTTAAAAAATGAAGTGACTCCAAAACCTCAGGATGAATCAAAAGCAACTTACGCAAAAAAAATTCAAAAAAGTGAAGGGCTCATTAACTGGAGCGAGTTTTCAGCTCAAGAAATTCACAACCAAATAAGAGGTCTTAAATGGGGGCCTGGAGCTTTTACTTATTATAATGAAAAAAGAGTTAAAGTATCTGACACCTTTGTGTCTGAGGCAGAGCAACTTGCTTCTGGAAAAATTAAAAGAGAAGACGGCTTTATCCTTGTGGGCTGTAAAAAGGGCGCTCTTGGAATTAGGAGCTTTCAACCGCAAAACTCCAAAGCCTTAAGTGTTGGGGACTTTATAAACGGTTATGGACTAACTGAAAAAAGTTGTTTTTCTGAAGCTTAAAAAGGCTTGTTTTTTTTGACTTCATATTGACCAATTTTAAGGTTCAAAAAGCACTAAGCTGGCACATCTAATGCAATCTCATAGAGTGCAAAAGATCACAATATGTTTCTTTTTATTCTTAATGAGTCTGACAGCCTTTGCTAAGGTTGAGAGACAAATTTTGTCACAGGAGACACAAATACGCTTAGAAAGAGTACCAGAGTTTGCCTTTATAAAAGCAGAAGCAAATAAGCTTGGGGTTAAAGTTTATCTTTTTGGTGGAACAGCCTCAGCTTTTGCACATTACGTGAGGTGGGACCTTGAAAGAGAAGCTGGTGATGAGAAATATCAAGCTGAGCGTTTTGATTATGACTTTACAAACATTTACCGCGGTAACCAAGATTTAGATATCGTAGTTGACGGTACTGCTGAACAAGCAGCAAGTTTGCAGGAAATTTTAAAAACAAAGTACCAACATTTTGTTGGCAGTAAAGAGGCCTGGGAAGTTCGACTCTTAAGAGCAGAGATTGGTGATAAATTGCCACTTCTTGATAATCCCGATTTTTTAAACCAGCACACGGATACAAACTCAACAGGTATGATTGCGGTTAACGCTGACCCTGGTGAAATTATTTTTAGAGATCTTTTTTCCTGGGAAAATCCTGACTCAAGATTCTTAAATGATGTGGCTAGTGGAAGAATTAAATTTTTATTTTCTGAAAGTCATGAAACTACAACACGTTTTAAAGAAGGTAAGAATCCACCTGTTTTTGCAGCGATAAGGTATCTTGCAAAGTTAGCGCAGTATGAAGTGGACGAGGCAGAAGGTGATTTAGAAATTATAAAAAGAATTGTTGAAGGTGCAAATTGGAGTACAATA
>CALLAU010000029.1 GCA_938002015.1 uncultured Bdellovibrionales bacterium | reverse complement strand
CAATAACAAACTCAGCAGTTTTTGTATCAATGGATCAAACTGAAGAAGCTGCAGGGAATAATACTGGTTCAGTTGATATCACGCCAAAAACTTTTGATGCTGGTATAGTTAAAACTGTAAGTGTGGCAGACCCTGAAGAAGGTGAGACAATAACTTACACATTAACGGTTACAAACACTACTGTATCATCAACAGGTACGAATGTTGTCATCAATGATATAGTGCCAAATGGAGTAACGTATGTTCCATCAAGTATTGCAGGTGGTGATAGCCAGGTTGATGCAGATCCGGATGGGGCTGGTTTAGCATGGACGATAAATTCAATTGCAGCTGGAGTAAGTGTTAATTTAACGTTCCAAGCTATGGTTGATGTAGCTGCAAAAGCTAATTTTGGAACAATCACAAATACTGGAACAATTGTGAGCTCAGATCAAGTTGATTCTGATGGATCAAATGATGTTAGCCAAGTTAATATTGATGTTAAAGGTTTAGATATTGAAGTTGTTAAAGCGGTTGATAATGATGAACCTGTAGAAGGTAACTTTGTAAACTACACAATTACAGTATCAAACAACTCAGTTCAAACAGCTAATAATATAGCTATAGGTGATATTGTTCCAGCTGGTGTTACATATGTACCATCTTCAATTGCTGGTGGAGATACAAGAGATGACTCTACTCCAACTGCTGGAAGTGGATTAGCTTGGACAATAAATTCTTTAGCGGGTGGTGCAAGTACAAATTTAACTTTCCAAGCAAAAGTTGATGCTGGTGCAAGAGCTACATATGGAACTGTAACGAATACAGCTCAGTTCTTAAGTATGAATCAGACTGAAGAAGATGGATCGAATAACTCAGGTTCAGTAACTATAACTCCAAAGATTTTTGATGTAGCTGTAACAAAGTCAGTTAATTCTCTTAATCCTGAAGAGGGTGAGACAATAACTTATACGGTTACTGTAACAAATTTAATTCCTGATGAGAGCGGAACAAATATATTAATTAACGATATTGTCCCAGCAGGTGTGACATACGTTCCATCTTCAATTGCAGGTGGAGATAGTAGGTCTGATGCAGATCCAACAGGTGCTGGTTTAAACTGGACGATTAATACTTTAGTTGGAAGTGGAGTTGTAAACTTAACGTTCCAAGCGGTAGTAGATGTAGCAGCAAAAGCAGATTATGGAACAATTACTAACTCAGCTAATCTTGTGTCTTTAGATCAAGTTGATGCAAACCCAGCAAACGATGTTGGGACAGTTGATATTGATGTAAGAGGTTTGGATATTGTTGTAACAAAAGCAACAAGTGTAGCAGATCCTGAAGAGGGTGAGATCTTCACGTATACAGTTACTGTAGCTAACGCGAGTGTTCAAACAGCTAATAATATTAGTGTTGGAGACTTAGTCCCAGCTGGTCTTACGTACGTTGCTTCAAGTATTTCTGGTGGAGATACAAGAGATGATTCCACTCCAACCTCAGGCAATGGATTAAATTGGACAGTTAATACTTTAGCTGGTGGATCAAGTGTAGATGTCAGTTTTCAAGTGAGTGTAAATAATGCTGCAAAAGCAGATTATGGAACAATCACAAACACGGCTCAGTTCTTAAATATGGATCAAACTGAAGAGGATGGTTCAAATAACTCAGGTTCTGTTGATGTTGCAATTAAGGGACTAGACATAGAGGTTGTTAAAACTGTTGATAATGATGAGCCTGTAGAAGGTAACCCAATTGTTTACACTCTTACAATTACAAACAATTCGGTTCAAACAGCAACTAATATTTCAATTGGAGATATTGTTCCTGCTGGTGTGACTTATATTGCAAGTTCAATTGCTGGAGGTGATACAAGAGATGATTCTACTCCAACTGCAGGAAACGGTTTAACATGGTTAATTAGTTCATTAGCTGGTGGAGCAAGTACGAATTTAACATTCTCAGCAAGTGTTGATGCTGGAGCAACTGCAACTTATGGAACAATAACAAACTCAGCTAGTTTCTTAAATATGGATCAGACAGAAGAAGCTTCTGGAAATAATGTTGGTTCTGTTCTTATCACACCAAAAACTTTTGATGTAGCAGTAACAAAGGCTGTAAACTCTCTAACTCCTGAAGAAGGAGAGACGATAACTTATACAGTTACTGTAACAAATCAAATTGCTGATGAAATTGGAACAAATGTAGTTATAAGAGATATCGTTCCAGCAGGTGTGACTTACGTTCCATCTTCAATTGCAGGTGGCGATAGTAGATCTGATGCCGATCCAACAGGTTCTGGTTTAACTTGGACAATAAACACCCTTGCTGCAGCTGGAGTTGTAAACTTAACGTTCCAAGCGATAGTAGATGTAGCAGCAAAAGCAGATTATGGAACAATCACAAACTCTGCAAACCTTGTGTCTTTAGATCAGATTGATGCAAACCCAGCAAACGATGTTGGAACGGTTGATATTGATGTAAGAGGTTTGGATATTGTTGTGACAAAGGCAACAAGTGTTGCAGATCCTGAAGAGGGTGAGATCTTTACATATACAGTTACGGTATTAAATTCTAGTGTTCAAACGGCAACAAATATTTCTGTTGGCGATCTTGTGCCAGCTGGTCTTACTTACGTTGCAAGTAGTATTGCAGGTGGTGATACAAGAGATGACTCTACTCCAACTTCAAGTAATGGTTTAGCTTGGACTATTAGTAGCTTATCAGGTGGAGTTAGTGTTGATTTAACATTCCAAGCTAGAGTTAATAATGCTGCGAAAGCTAATTTTGGAACAATAACAAACTTGGCACAAACTTTAGGTATGGATCAAACAGAGGAAGACGCTTCAAATAATACAGGTTCAGTTGATGTTGATATTAAAGGTTTAGATATTGAAGTAGTTAAAACTGTTGATAACGATGATCCAGTTGAAGGAAACTATGTTGTTTATACTCTTGCTATAACAAATAATTCAGTTCAAACAGCAACAAATATAAATATTGGTGACCTTGTTCCAAATGGTATTACATATGACCCATCAAGTATCTTAGGTGGAGATGTTAGAGATGATTCAAGCCCAACAGCAGGAAACGGTTTAACATGGTTAATTAGTTCATTAGCTGGTGGAGCAAGTACTAACTTAACATTTAGAGCAAGAGTAGATGCTGGGGCTGCTGCAACTTATGGAACAATAACAAATACAGCAACTGCATTATCAATGGATCAAACAGAAGAGATCCCGGCTAATAATGTGGGTACAGTAGATATAACACCAAAAACTTTTGATGTAGCTGTAACAAAGTCAGTTAATTCTCTTAATCCTGAAGAGGGTGAGACAATTACTTATACAGTTACTGTAACAAATAATATTACTGATGAAATTGGAACAAATGTAGTTATAAGAGATATCGTTCCAGCAGGTGTGACTTACGTTCCATCTTCAATTGCAGGTGGCGATAGTAGATCTGATGCAGATCCAACAGGCTCTGGTTTAACTTGGACAATAAACACTCTTGCAGCAGCTGGAGTTGTAAACTTAACGTTCCAAGCGGTAGTAGATGTGGCGGCAAAAGCAGATTATGGAACAATCACAAACTCTGCAAACCTTGTGTCTTTAGATCAGATTGATGCAAACCCAGCAAACGATGTTGGAACGGTTGATATTGATGTAAGAGGTTTAGATATTGTTGTGACAAAAGCAACAAGTGTAGCAGATCCTGAAGAAGGCGAAGAGTTTACTTATACCATCACTGTACAAAATGCGAGTGTTCAAACAGCTACAAATATTACAGTAGGTGATCTTGTTCCTGCAGGTCTTACTTATGTAGCAAGCAGTATTTCTGGTGGAGATAGTCAAAATGATACCACACCTACTGCAGGTAACGGTCTTGTATGGGGAGTTAGTTCTTTAGCTGGTGGAGCTAGTGTTGATTTAGTATTTAATGTCACAGCTGATAATGGTTCAAAAGCAACTTATGGAACAATCACTAACTCTGCTCAGTTCCTAGATATGGATCAAACAGAAGAAGATGGCTCAAATAATACAGGCTCAGTTGATGTTGATATTAAAGGTTTAGATATAGTTGTATTAAAGTCAGTTGATAATGACGATCCTGTTGAAGGAAACTACGTTGTTTATACAATTAATGTTGAAAACGCGAGTATTCAAACAGCTACAAATATTACAATAGGAGATATAGTTCCAGCAGGTGTCACATATGATCCGGCAAGTATGACAGGTGGAGATAACCGAAATGATTCAACACCAACAGCAGGAAGTGGATTAGTTTGGACAATAAACTCTTTAGCAGGTGGAGCAAATACTAACTTAACATTTAGGGCAAGAGTAGATGCTGGTGCAACTGCAACTTATGGAACGATCACTAACTCTGCTCAGTTCTTAAATATGGATCAAACTGAAGAAGATGGTTCAAATAATACAGGTTTAGTTGATATCACACCAAAAACTTTTGACGTTGCAGTAACTAAAGCTGTAAATTCAGCTCTTCCAGAAGAAGGCGAGGTAATTACATATACAGTAACTGTAACAAATAATATAGCAGATGAGGTTGGAACAAACGTTGTAGTTAGAGATATAGTTCCAGCGGGTGTAACTTATGTTGCTTCAAGTATTGCAGGTGGAGATGTTCAAAATGATGCAGATCCAGCTGGAGCAGGCTTAACTTGGACTATTAATACACTTCCTGCTGCTGGAGTTATTAATTTAACTTTCCAAGCTCAAGTAGATAATCAAGCTAAAACAGATTATGGAACAATCACAAACTCTGCAAATCTTGTTTCATTAGATCAGGTTGATGCAAACCCAGCAAACGATCTTGGAACTGTAGATATTACTGTTGTTGGTCTAGATATTCAAGTTGTCAAAAACGTAGATGATGATGAGCCTATTGAAGGTCAAGATATCACTTATACAATGACTGTTTCAAATTTAAGTACGCAAACAGCAACAAATGTTCTTATTAGAGATATAGTTCCAGCGGGTTTAACTTATGTAGCAAGTAGTATTGCTGGAGGTATTAGCCAAGATGATTCGAGTCCAGCTGGTACAGGTTTAACTTGGACAATTGCATCAATAGCAGGTGGAGCAAGTGTAGATGTAAGTTTTGTTGCAAATGTTGATGTTGGTGCTCAAGCAACTTATGGAGATATAACGAATACGGCTTCATTTGTATCAATGGATCAAACAGAAGAGGATAATGGAAACAACATAGGTTCTGTTGAAATTACAATTCAGCCGTTTGATGTAGGAGTTGTTAAAACTGTGAGTAACTTAACTCCAGAAGAGGGTGAGATTGTTACATATACTCTTACTGTCACAACAACTTATGCTGGAGTTCCATCAACAAATGTTGCAATAAGAGATGTGGTTCCTGCTGGTGTTACATATATCCCTGCAAGTATTGCTGGAGGAGATAGTAGATCAGATGCAGACCCTGCAGGAACCGGATTAACTTGGAATATTTCTAGTCTAGCTGGTGCTGCATCTACAAATCTTACTTTCCAAGCAAGAGTAGATAATAAAGCAAAAGATGATTTTGGAACCATCACAAATACTGGTGGAATGACAAGTCTTGATCAAATCGATGGAGACCCAACAAATGATAACAGTTCAGTAACTATAACACCTGTAGGTATAGACATTTCAGTAGTTGCATCTGTGGATAATGCAGCCCCAGAAGAAGGTTCAACAGTACTTTATACTCTAGCTATAACAAACAATTCGGGTCAGGCTGCAACTAATGTTCTTATTAATGATATTGTCCCAGCAGGAGTGACTTACGTTGCAAGTAGTATTGCTGGAGGTGATAGTCAAGTTGATGCAGACCCAGCAGGTGCAGGGCTTTCTTGGACTATTAATTCTCTTGCTGCGGGAACATCTACAAACCTTACTTTCCAAGCAAATGTAAATAACAAAGCAAAAGATGATTTTGGAACTATTATAAATACAGGAAGTCTAGTGAGTCTAGATCAATCAGAAGAAGTTCCAGCGAACAACACAAGCTCTGTAAATATAGTACCAGTAGGTTTAGATATTTCAGTTGCTGCAGCAGTAGATAATGCAACTCCTGAAGAAGGATCGATAGTTCTTTATACAGTTACTGTAGGGAATAACTCTGGGCAAACGGCTACTAACATTAATATTAATAATATCGTTCCAGCGGGAGTGACTTACGTTGCAAGCAGTATTGCTGGAGGAGACAGTCAAGTTGATACAGATCCAGCTGGGGCAGGTCTTTCTTGGGTGATTAACTCATTAGCTTCAAGTGCAACAATTGACTTAACATTCCAAGCAAGTGTGAATAATAAGGCAAAAGATGATTTTGGCACGATAACAAACTCAGCAAGCTTAGTAAGTCTAGATCAATCAGAAGAAGTTTCTGGTAACAATATTGGAACGGTTGATATTACTCCAGTAGGTTTAGATATTTCAGTTGTTAAAGCAGTTGATAATGATGAACCAGTTGAAGGAAATTATGTTGTCTACACATTAACAGTAACAAATAACTCAAGTCAGCCAGCAACAAATGTTAAAGTCACTGATATTGTTCCAGCAGGTGTCACATATGATCCAGCAAGTATGACAGGTGGAGATGCTCAAGCCGATGCAGATCCAGCAGGTGTTGGTTTAGAGTGGGCGTTTAATACTATTAATGCAGCAGAAGTTGTTAACGTAACATTTAGAGCGAGAGTAGATGCTGGGGCTGCGGCAACTTATGGAACCATTACAAACTTTGCTAACTTTACTTCAATGGATCAGTCTGAAGAAGATAACGGAAATAACACGGGATCTATTCTTATAACACCAAAGATTTTTGATGTGGCTGTGACAAAAGCTGTGAACTCTCCAACTCCAGAAGAAGGTGAAGAGATTACCTATACAGTTACATTAACTAATAACATTGTTGATGAAGTTGGAACAAACGTAGTTATAAGAGATATCGTTCCAGTGGGTGTTACTTATGTACCAGGTTCAATTGCTGGTGGAGATCTAAGAGATGAATCTGATCCAGCAGGTGTTGGTGTTTCTTGGACAGTGAATACTATTGGTGCGGGAGCTTCTACAGATCTCACATTTAGAGCAACTGTAAATAATAAAGCTAAAACAGATTTTGGAACAATAACAAACTCTGCAAATCTTGAAAGCCTTGATCAAATCGATGCAGACTCATCAAATGATATAGGTAGTGTAGATATTGCAGTGAGAGGTCTTGATATCTCAGTTGTTAAGTCTGTTAATGACCCTATTCCAGTTGAAGGAAATTCAGTAATTTACACTCTTGCAGTAACAAATAACTCTGTTCAAACTGCAACAACGATACAAGTTTTAGATGTTGTGCCTCCAGGCTTAACTTATGTTGCAGCAAGTATGACAGGTGGAGATACACAAAATGAAACAACACCGGATACAGGTGCTGGGTTAGAGTGGATCATTAACTCTCTTGCTGGTGGAGCAACTATAAACTTAACTTTTGAAGCTGACGTTGATCCAGGATCAAAAGCGACTTATGGAATTATTACTAACGTTGTTAATATTGGAACATTTGATCAAACAGAAGAAGTTCCAGCTAATAACACTTCAAATGTTGATGTTGAGCCTCAAACTTTAGATGTTGGAATTTTAAAAGTTGTTTCTAATCCAACTCCTAATGAAGGTTCAACAGTAACTTATACAATTACTGCAACTAATGACAGTGGATTTACAGCAACGGGTATTAATATAAACGATATTCTACCTACAGGTGTAACATATGTTGCCTCAAGTATTGCAGGTGGAGATAGTCAAGTTGATGCAGATCCAATGGGTGTTGGTCTTTCTTGGGTGATTAATTCACTTCCAGGTGTTGCTCCAGGTAATACGATAGATCTTACTTTTGATGTTGTTGTGGATAACGGTGCAAGAGCACTTGGTCAAATTGAAAACACAGCAAATATTACTGCTGTAGATCAAACAGATGATGATCCAACAAACGATACAAGTTTAGCTAGCTTCACAGCTCGTGGTCTAGATCTTCAAATGACGAAGAATGTGGATAATAATAATCCAAATGAAACAGATACAATCACATACACTTTAACTGTTACAAATAACGGTCCATCAAATGCTACTAATGTTCAAGTTACTGACCCAGTACCATTTGGTTTATCATATGTAGCGGCGACGATGACAGGTGGTGACACAATGGATGAGTCTGATCCAGCTGGAGCAGGACTTATGTGGACAGTAAACAGTATTCCTTCAGGAACTTCAGTTGATTTAACCTTCCAAGCTTATGTTAATCTTGGTGCAGGTGGTAACGATATTGATAATACTGCTTCAGTTGTTGGTAGAGACCAAACTGAGGAAGATGGAACGAATGATTTTGATACCGTAACCATTGCTGTAACTGCGAATATTGATATCCAAGTTGATAAAGTTGCTGATGATACAGAATATGAAGAAGGAGAACTTGTAACATACACAATTACTGTTACGAATAACGGTCCTTCACAAGGTAGTAATATACAAATTAGAGATATAGTTCCAAGTGATATTATATATACTCCAGGATCTATTGTTGGTGCGGATATAAGAGATGAGTCAGATCCTGCAGGACTTGGTTTATTATGGAGTATAAATATTTTATCACCACTTGCTCCTGCAAATACAGTGACTATGTCATTTACAGGGACAGTTGCTCCTGGAGCAAACTTAAATACTCCGGTAATAAACAACGCAGGCGTTGAGTCAGTTGATCAAACTGAAGTGATACCAGGAAACGATATTGGTACGGCTTCCATTGATATTTCTAATAATCTAGATATTTCAACTGTTAAAACAGTTTCAGATGACGAGCCTGAAATTGGTGGAACAGTTACTTACACACTTGCAATTTCAAATGCTGGTCCAACTCAAGGATCACAAGTTAGAGTTACAGATATTGTTCCTGATGGTATGACATATGTGCCAGGAACTGTTGTCGGTGCAGATGTTTTAGATGATTCTGACCCAGATGGTGCAGGCTTATTATTTACACTTAACACTTTAAATATGGGTGAAACAAAGAACATCACGTTTAATGCAACAGCAGATGAAGCATCAAACTTACTAAACCCAATTATTAACACAGGAACATTTACGTCAAGTCAGCAAACAGATATTGACTCTAGTAATAACTCAGGTCTTGTTGGTCTAAACGTTAATCCTGATCTTGATATTGCAGTTGTTAAATCAGTTGATCTTTCAACTCCACTTGAAGGTGAAACTGTAAACTACACATTATCAATTACTAATAATGGTCCTGCAGCAGCTTCTAATGTAAGAATCTCTGATATTTTAAATTCTGATTTAGTCTACGTTGCAAGTAGTATTGCTGGTGGAGATAGTCGAGATGATGCAAGTCCACAAACTGGAGATGGCTTAACTTGGACTATTAACACACTATTAAGAAATGCAACTGTTGATCTAACATTCTCTGCTTATCCAGGACCTAATACAGCAGGTAAAACAGTGCCAAATATTGCAACAGTTCTTGCTCTAGACCAGCCTGATATTAATAATTCAAATGACTCTTCATCTGTTGATCTAATTGTTAGAAACGATGCTGATCTTGAGGTTGTAACCACTGTTGGTCCGGCTCTACCATCAGAAACTGATACAGTTACTTACACTGTAGTTTTAAGAAATAATGGGCCAAGTGTATCAAGAGATTTAGTTGTTCATAATATTGTTCCAAACGGCTTAACTTATGTGCCAGGAACTATAACTGGTGGAGATACAAACTCTGAATTAACACCAGATTCAGGAACTGGTTTAGAGTGGACAGTGAATGAGCTTTTTAATGCTCAAACCGCAGTCTTTACATTCCAGGCTACAGTTGATGTAGGCCAAGCTGGTAATGTTGTAACAAACACAACTGCAATAACAGCTTTTGATAGTACAGAAACTGATTTTAGTAATAATACAGTAGATGTAGATTTAACAATTGATGATTCTGTAGATCTTCATATTGTTAAAACAGTTTCAGATAACAACCCTACAGAAACAGATACTATTACTTATACAATAGTACTTGAAAACCTTGGTCCTAAGAATAGAGCTTCAGGAATTAATATTACTGATATTGTTCCGACAGGAGTAACTTATGTGCCAGGAACTATAACTGGTGGAGATCTGCAAAACGCGACTGATCCTTCAGGAGTAGGTTTAGTTTGGACGATTAATCAAATGGATGTGTCTGATACTGTAACATTAACTTTTGATGCTACAGTTGATCCAGGAACTTCAGATGATATTATTGTTAACACAGTATCTCCAGCAGTCTTTAACCAAACTGACACTGATTTAACACCAGATTCACTATCTGCAAGTTTAAGAGTAAAAAATGATATCGACTTACAAGTTATTAAATCAGTCGATCAAGCTTACCCTCTACCAGGTGAAACAGTTACTTATACAATATCTGTTAACAACAAAGGGCCAATCGTTGGTCAAGATATTACAGTTAATGATATTGTTCCTACTGATATTACTTATGTTCCAGGAAGTATAAGTGGTGGAGATACTAATAGTGATATTAGCCCTGATGGATCAGGTTTAAGCTGGACTATTACAAGCTTAAACCCTGGAACAACAGCGAACTTAACATTCCAAGCAACTCCAAACACGGGAACATTTAACCAAGTTATTACAAACACAGCGTCATACACACACCCTCACGTTGAGCTTGTTCCAGATGATGATTTAGATGTTGATATCACTGTATCTGGTAGAACTGATATTATTGTCGCAAAAACTACTAATAACCCAACTCCAAGTGTTGGTGGAACATTTATTTACTACATCTCTGTAACAAACGGTGGGCCTTTAAATCTAGATAATTTAGAGTTAACGGATGTTCTCCCTCCTGGTATCGACTATGTAAGTGATAACTCTGGTGGGGAATATAATCCTGTTACAGGTGTATGGAGTAAAGCATTTATTCCAATAGGTGCAACTTCAACTTTAGAAATTACAGCAATGCCAACTGCAGCTGTAAGAGATATTCCTACAACTAATACTGTAACATCTGTTCTAGCACTTCAAGGTGACGGTAATGATACTCCAGATGATTTAGAGGAAACAGTAACTCCGCAAGATGCAACTGAGCTTTACGTAAATACTACAGTTACAAACTCTAACCCTGATGAAGGATCAACGCTTACTTACACAGTTACTGTTGAAAATAGAGGACCTCAGTTAGCTACTAACCTTACTATGGGTGTTGTGGTGCCACCTGGTGTAACTTATGTGGGTAGTTCAATTACTGGGGGAGATTCAAATGATGATTCAAGTCCTGATTCAGGAAATGGACTAACTTGGTCTATTGCAAGTATTCCAGTCTCAAACACTGTAACACTAACATATGAGGCAAGTGTAGATGCAGGTACTGGTGGATCAACAATAGCAACGATCGCAAATGTTGTCGCTCTAGATCAAACTGAAGACAACACTAACCCTGATAATGAGCAAATAGATATTGTTGTTAAAAATGAGTCAGATCTACACTTTACTAATGTAGCTAGTGTAAATAACGCGAGTGAGGGTGAAGCTCTAACATTTACTGTAACAGTAACAAATAATGGTCCTGCTCAAGCTAAAAACGTAAGAATAGATGATGTGATTTCTCCATTCTTTATTCTACTTGGAAACACTCCAAGTCAAGGTACGTATAATGGAACTACTTGGGATATAGGAACAGTAGATTCAGGCGTATCAGAAACATTAGTACTTAATGTTCAAGTTGCTCCGGGTACTTCAGGTCAGACAATAGTTAGTACTTTAACTAGTCAATCTCAAGATCAAGTAGATACTAACTTCACAGCTGATGATATGAGTGAAACAGTAACCATCGGACCTGAGTTAGATCTCGTATTTAATCTTACTATAATTGATGATCCAGAAGGTGATGGAATCTTATTTGAAACTCAAAGGTTTACATACCAAATTGAAGTGACAAACAATGGTCCATCTCTTGGTACAAATATTAGAGTTGATTTATTTCCACCAGCGAATGTGAGTTTTACAGAAAGTCCAACTGCTTCTACAGGTGCGTACTTCTTCCCAACATGGCAAATACCTTCGCTAGCTTCTGGAGCAAGTGCAACACTTCTAGTGCCTTCTGTAGTTGACCCAGGGTCATTTGGACAAACTATAACTGCAAACTTAACTACGATACTGGTAGATCAAGCAGATAATGGTGCAACACTAGATGATTTATCTGAAACGTTTGTAGTTGATAATAGAACTGATTTATTTATAGAGAAAACAGTGGATGTTTCTGATCCAAAAGAAAATGATGTTGTTATTTTCACTGTAAGAGTTGAGAACAGAGGTCCTGCAGAAGCTACTAATATTGTTATAGAAGAAGACTTCCCAATTTCAGGAATGATATTAGAAAGTTTTAACACGACTAATGGAACTTTTGATGAGCCATCACAACAGTGGACAATACCATCACTCGCACTAGGTGAAGTGGCATTATTAAACTTAAGCTCAAGAGTAAGAGTTGGAGCCGGCGGAGGGCTAGTTAATAATGTAAGCCTACTCAGTATGGATCAGGTTGATAGTGAAGTAACACCAGATGATTTAACAGAAGCTTTAAATGTTACAAACGAAGTTGATTTAGCAATTAATATGGTTTCATCTGTTACTGAACCTGAAGAAGGTGAGGTAGTTACCTATACAATTACAGTAAGAAATAACGGCCCATCTACGGCAACTAATTTAAGATTAACTGATGTGCTTCCAGCTGATCTTATATTCGATAGTGCTCTAACAAGCTCTGGAACATTTGCTTCAAATGTTTGGGATATTGGAACTTTAGAAAACTCATTTATTGCTACACTTGATCTTCTTGCAATCGTTGCTCCTGGGGCTGGTGGCAAAACAGTAAGAAATGAGATCTCTCTTGTTCAACTAGATCAAGCTGATCCAATTGGCGCTACAAACGATGTGTTGTTTGCTGATATAAATGTGAAGAATGAGACAGATCTTGTTATTACTAAAGTAGCTGATAACACAATTTATTCAGAGTCAGATACTTTATTCTACACAATTGAAGTTACGAATAACGGTCCAGCAATGGCAGAAAGCCTTGTTCTTACAGATGCTTTCCCAAGCCAGTTAACTTATGTTTCTAACACAGCAGCTCCTGGTTCAACTTTTGACTCAGGTCTTATGACTTGGACAATACCAACAATACCACTTGGTGAGACAAGAACTTTAACTATTGAAGCTACAGTAAATAATGGAACAAGTGGGCAAAGTGTTACGAATACAATTTCTAGTGTTACTCTTGAGCAGACTGACTTAGGTGCAACATCAGATGATTTAGATGAGACGATTTCAGTAGAAAATGATTTAGACTTAGTTCTTTCTCTAACAGCTAACAATCCATCAATAGATGAGCAAGAAAATGTTGAGTTCACTGTAAGTTTACTTAACCTTGGACCTGCAAGAGCTAAGAACGTAGTTGTAAGTAATGTTATTCCAGTTGGGCTCACGCTGGTTAACGCAAACCCTGATACAGGTGTGTATAATGGTATTACAAGTGAGTGGTCTATAAGTGAAATACCTCCTAATGGATCTGTTAACCTTGTTATTGAAACTGTAGCTAACCCAGGCTCTGGTGGAGTAACATTAAACTACAGTGCACAAATTACTGCACTTAATGAAAACGACATCAACCCAGCTAATGATAGTGCTGTAACGGGTGTTGCTATTAATCATAATAATGATCTTGTGGTTACAAAAATAGTAGATAATGCAGCTCCTAGAGAAGGAGAGGCAATTACTTTTACAATTGAAGTAACTAATAATGGTCCAGCTAGAGCTGAAAATGTAAGTATTGTTGATCCAATGCCTACTGGCTTAACGTTGTCTGGTCCTGGTGTAATAAGTCAAGGTAGTTTTGCTGGATCAACATGGACAGTAGGCGATATTGATAGTGGAAGCGTTGCAAGTATTGAGCTCATAGCAACCCCTGATGCAAATACGAATGGTCAGACTATTACAAATACAATCACACAAGTGATTCAAGATGAAAATGATCTGAATACAACTCCTGATGATTTAGATGAAGCTATCACAGTTGACAGTAACGTTGATTTAGAAATTAGTAAGATAGTTGATATAGCTTCACCTATAGAAGGTGATGTCGTTGAGTTTACTTTAACAGTAACAAACAACGGACCAATTAATATCACTAATCTAAGTCTTGAGGACTCAATGCCTGCAGGACTACTATATCAAGCTAATAGTACTCCAACTAGAGGAATATTTATTAATCCGATTTGGACAATTCCATCACTGTTAAATGGAGAATCTGCAAGTGTTAATATAAGAGCACTTGTGCTTCCAGGAACAGCGGGATCTGCAATTACTAACTTAATCACTGGCATTACAATGGATCAAACAGATGAGACTCCAGGAAATAATGATATTGATGAAACTATAACTGTTGATAATGAAACTGACATCGTTGTAACGAAGATAGTAGATGACTCAAATCCAATAGAGGGTGGAGTGATTAATTATACTATAACTGTTGAGAACAGAGGCCCTGCAAGAGCTACGAATGTAAGCTTAAGGGATACAATACCAGCAGGCTTACTACTTCAAAACAGTGTTGCAACAAGAGGAGCTTATGTTGGTGATATTTGGTCAATAGGTGATATTGATGACACAGAAATAGTTACACTGACTCTTACAGCACTTGTTGAAGTTGGGCAGTCGGGTCAAACAATCTTAAACCAAATTACGGATGTCACGCTTGATCAGGTAGATAACAACACAACAGGTGATGATTTAGATGAATCAATTATAGTTCAAAATGATTTAGATCTTAATATTGTAAAATCTGTTGATAGAACAAGTGTAGATGAGGGTGAAGACTTCACATACACAGTAACAGTAACAAATAATGGTCCAGCACAAGCTTCAAGTCTTGAATTAACAGATGTATGGCCACCAGAGTTAGAGATAGTTTCATCTGACCAAGCAAGTTTTGATGAAGCAACAAAAGTATGGAGTATTGGGCTACTTAATTCAGGTGATACAATAATCTTAAACATTGTTGCAAGAGCTCTTCCAGGAACATCTGGACAGACAATTACAAACGAAATCACTTACACTCTTGATCAGGTAGATACTAGTGCCGGTGATGTCTTAACTGTAGATGTCTCTATTAATAATGATACAGATTTTGTGATTGTTAAAACTACAGACAATAACACTCCAAATGAGGGCGATACATTTAACTTTATAATTACAGCAACTAACAATGGTCCGGCTCAAGCAACTAATGTTCAAATGAGTGATGTTCTTCCAACAGAGTTCACACTTGTAAGTGCAACAGCTCCTACAGGAACAACGTTTACTGATCCAGTTTGGAGTATACCTGCTCTTGATATGGGTGCATCAATGGATCTGATTTTAGAAGTGATTGTAAATTCTGGAACAGCTGGATCAACAGTCACAAATACAGTAACGGCAATTAGTCTAGATCAAAACGATACTAATTTAACACCTGATGATTTATCAGAAGTAATTAATATTAGAAATGAATCTGATATACATGTAGTTAAAACTGTAGATGTAGAATCAATATTTGATAGTGAAACAGCGACATTTAGAATTACTGTAACCAATAGAGGTCCGTTAGTAGTAAGTAGTATTGAAGTTGATGATCCAATTGATCCTCTGCTTGAAATTGAGAATATAGTGGCAAGCCATGGCTCTTATACAGCACCAACATGGAATATTGGAGCGCTAACTGTTGGTGAAATTGCGACCTTAGATATTACCGTTAACCCAAGGCTTGAAGCAGCAAACACTACCATTACAAATACTGTTACGGCTATTAGATCAAGTATTCCTGATAGTAATATTACTCCAGATGATCTTGTAGAGAACTTAGATGTACTAGGTGATGGATCTGTTGTTATTAAACTTTCAGCAAATAAAACTAATGTTGAGGTTGGAGAGTTCCTTGGAATGACACTTGAACTTGAAAACTTAACAACAAGTGATTTAACGCCATTAGATGCTGTTATAGACTTACCGCAAGGCCTAAGTTATGTAGAAGGTTCTACTAAAATTGTTCTTCCTGGTCCTGATGGAGACTTTGAAACTGATGATGATGAAGTGTTTGATCTTAAATCAGAAGTCTTTACAAGTTTTGATTTTAGTTCTTCATCAATTGAAGATAAAACTCTCATAATTGATAAGAGAGAGATGCACTATGCAATTGACGTTATGGACAGTAGCATGGCGAGAATACAGTTCATGACTAGAGTTGGAGCTACAGCAATAGGTGCAAGTTTGAGTGCATCTAGTTGGGGTAATTACTTAAATAAAACGGTGACGAGTCTTGCGACGGTAAGTGTTATTGTTAAAGAGAATGTTATATTCGATCAAACTCATATTATAGGAAAAGTTTATAACGATAGAGATGGAGATGGTTACCAAGACTTAGCATCTGCTTCAAAGGTAAGAGTGTTTACTGGTATTGCTGATGAAAATATTGTTGAAAATACTGCAGAAATTAATAAAGGATCTGGCTTTAAGAAGGCGACACAATCAGCTAATGGTAGTTTCTATATAGGATCTATTAAAGGTAAAACAAGTGAGAATGATTATTCAGAGAACACTTTTGCTCAGTTAAGATTAGAAGTGACAGCAAAAGATATTGAAGATCTAAAACTTACCTCAAGAGAAGGAACTCATATTGTACTAAGTAAAGAAGGGCAGATTAGAAAATCTTTAAGAGGTCTAGTTGGGTCAGGGCAAAGTTCTCAAGACTTAGTTGTAGAAAGAAGATTTGTTAAGGCTGATGGAAAAATATTCTTACTTATCAATATACAGAACTTTGGAATTAATGAAGATGGTTTAGCCGGTGTTAGAGTCATAGGAGTTGATGGACTAGTTTCAGAGACTGATGAGTTTGGTAGATTCCATATAACGGATATAAACCCAGCTCATAACAATGGTTCAAACTATATTTTAAAAGTTGATGAAGTCACTCTTCCAAAAGGAACAGTATTTACAACAGAGAATCCTCGTGTACAAAGAATCACAGGCGGTCTATTTACGAAGTTTAACTTTGGTGTAAGAATTCCACTTCTGTCGATGCCGAAACTTTATCAAAGTAAAAAACTTGCAAAATTCTATTTCGATACTGGAAAATCAAGTTTAAGAAAAGAAGACATTGAGAAAATTGAAAGTCTAAGAAGAGAAATCAGTACTCTACCAGTAGGTGAAGATGCTGAGGGTAAGGTAACTATTCAAGGTTTTGCAGATCCTAGGGGTGGAAGAACATTTAACAGGAATCTTTCTCTTGAAAGAGCAAGTACTGTTCTTGGTGAAATTAAAGACTCTTTACCAAAAATATCAGCAAAAATAAAAATTAATAATAAGAAGCCTCATGAGCAAGATGAAGTAGAAGTAGATGTAACAGTAAGAAATAAGGGTCTTGTTGAAGCAAAGAATCTAGCAATACAAATACCAATTCCTGAGCAGTTTAGTTTAACTAAATCTGTAAAGGCTTCAATTGGTAACTATGACGGGCAAAGATGGTACTTACACAGTCTAGAAGGTAAATCTACTGCAAGACTTAAGTTTAAGGTTAAGACAAATATTTTAACTAGTGATGAGAAGTTCACATTTAAAGTTGATCGATTTATTTTAGAAGGCAGAGAGAAGGCTAAAGTCTTTAAAGATGTGGAAGTATCTGGAAGAATTAAAAACGAAACAGATCTTCAAACTAGTCTTGCGCTGTCAAAACTTGAAGTTGATGAGCAAGAGAAGCTCAAAGCTACTGTTATTGTTGAAAATTTTGGTCCAGCAGCAGCAACTAATGTGGATATCAATTTAAGTATAGATAAAAACCTTGAGATAGAATCTGTAGAGACATCTTTAGGTACAATAACTAGTAAGAAACTTAAAGTTCCGGTTATTTTAAAAGGTCAAAAAGTGACAGCAGTCATTACTTTAAGTCCAAGAAAAGGCACTGCTGATAGAGATCTATATGTAAGTTTAGCAAAAATTACTATGGAACAAATTGATACGAATAAAACTCTAGATAGTGATGATGTTGTGATTACAGTAAATAACAATGTCGATTTACAAATTTTAACTAAATTTTCAGAGAAAACTCCGCATGAGCAAGAGAAAATGAAGTTCGTAGTTTCTGCTAAAAACCATGGGCCAATCCCAGCAACTAATATTGCAATACCAGTTGAGCTAGATGAAAGGTTTGTTGTTGAGAGTGCTTCACTAACTAAGGGTAAATATGAGGAAAACTTATGGAGTATTGATAAAATAGATGTAGGACAAAGAGTTTACTTAACATTTAAGATTAGCCCTGAAGTAGGTTCTGGAGACAGTAGCCTTGATGGAGCAGCATCTCTTACAAATCTTGATCAAATTGATTTAGATTTATCAGAAGATACCTATGATAGTGTAGTTAAAGTAAGAAACGAGTCTGATTTAGTGCTTAAGAAAACAATTTCTAATGACAAGCCAATTGAAAATGAGATTGTTGAAATTCTATGGACACTTAGAAACCAGGGACCTGCGTTAGCAAAGAATATTAAAATCACAGATCATTTGAATAAAGAATTCAGATTTATTGATCTTAAAGAAATCACGAAGGGTAAATTTAAAGGAGATAGATGGAGTATTAAAGAACTTGCAAAGAATGAAGAGGCAAGGCTTGTGATAAGAGCTGAAGTTCTACCTCGCACTGGTGGTATGACAATAGTTGATACTGTTGAAAAGGTTTCTATGGATCAAAAAGATCTAAGAGAGAACTCGGTGTTATCTTTCAGTGCGAAAGTTAGAAACTATGCTGATGTTATAGTACAGAAAACATTCTCTGATCAAAGTGTTGAAGAAGGTGGATTTGTTTATCATACAATAAGAGTTGAAAATAAAGGTCCAGCTCAAGTGACTAATTTAAAAATTAAAGATGTTATGCCTAAGCAATTTGGGAAAAGAGAGAAAGTCACAACTGTTGGGAAAGTTAAGCTACTTGAAGATACTTGGAGTATTCCGAATATAAAAGTTAATGGTTTTGTTGAAATTAAATGGTCAACTAGAGTGCTTCCAGGATCAGGTGGTCTTGAAATTAGAGATAGAGTTGATCAAGTTCTTATGGATCAAGATTATAAATTGTTTGAAGGTTCTATAACTCAAGCAAATATTAATATCGAGAATGAAGCTGATCTTGTAACTAAAATTTCATCAAGCAAAAGAGCTGTAGATCTAGGAGAGAGCTTTACATATACTATAGATATTGAAAACAAAGGTCCTGCACTAATTAAGAACTTAAGTTTAAATCTTCCAATAGATAGTTGCCTAAAAGTTGAGAATCATGATTTAGAAAAAGGTAAGTTTTTACAAAATAGAAAATGGAATGTTGGTTCATTAGAGCTTAATGCTAAAGCTGAACTTAAGATCTTTGTAAATCCTAATTATGATTGTAATAAATCATCTCTGGACTTATTAGTTGAGAAAATTTCAATGGATCAATCTGATGACAGTGCACAAGGTGATATTGGTAATAATAAAACTAAAATAAATAGGCAGACAGATGCTCATGTAAATGTTCTAAAATCAAAAGAAATTATCAATGAGCGTGACAATATCATTTTTGAGATAACACTATCAAATAATGGCCCAGCATATATTGATGAAGCGGACATTAAATTTGCAGTAAGTGATAACTTAAAAATTAATAAGATTAAATCTTCAAAAGGAAGTGTTGAAGGCTTTAACTGGGCAGTTTCTAACTTAGTTAAGGGTGATATTGAAAGAGTCAGAATTTATGCTGAAGCTAAGCCTTACTCTGCGGCAAGTAAAGCTGGTGTTTCAATTATAAGTAGTACTATTAATAAAGTGGATACTAATGATACTGTAGATTTAAATAAAGCAGAGGCTTTAGTTGATAATAAGTCAGATATCCATGTTAAAATTGTACCTGATAAGCGTAATGTTCGTACACCTGAGGCAGTTTATAAGTATACGTTAGAAAACAAAGGACCTGCAGTTGCAACAAACGTTTCACTTGAAACAATATATGATAAAAATGTATTTAAGTTAATTTCTCAAGATGTTTCAAAAGGTGATCATATAGATAACTTATGGAAAATTGGTGAAGTGCATCCAGGAGAGAAAGTCTATTTAAATCTTTATACAATGATTGAAAAATTTAAAATTAAACCTAAAGATGCTGATTATAGAAACCTTAGGTTAACTCAAAAAGATTCAAACCTTACAGATGATAAGATTGATTCTAAAGTAAATATTATTAATAAAGCAAAAGTTGCTATTGGAAAATCGTTAAGTAGAAAAGATATTTATGAGTCTGAAGGTTATAGTTACATTATTGAAGTTAAAAACATAGGTACGCAGTTAGCTAGAAATATTATCATAAGAGACTTAATAGATTCAAAATATATAACTGTAACTGATAATATAGAAGTTAGTATAGGTAGTATGGATCTGGATACATGGAATCTTGGAGAACTTAAGCCTGGTGAAAGTGCTCAAATGAAGATTCCAGTTAGATTTACATACGACATTTCTGGAGACATATTTATAAACGATCCAATTGATTATTTTAGAATGGAGCAAGAGAACCTAGTTAGTCCTAGTAGTTTAAAGGATTTCACTTATAAAGTAAGAGAAATCTTAGATAGAGTTCCAGCGAATAATGGTGGTCAGGAGAGTTCCAATGAGTAGGTGGATAGTTGTTTTATTTAGTTTCTGCTTTCTTCTGTCATTTGATGTTAATGCAAAGATTAATCCAGAAAATCAACCTGATATAGAAAGTGCTGATGGAAGAGTTCCAGAATCTTTTAGTAAAGGGAAGGGATTTCCAAAGGCTAAAGCTGGTGTGTTTGAAGCAGAAGGATTTGGAGAGGAAGCGGTTGATATAGAGAGTAAAAGAATGCCAGCTCAAGAGAAAAAGAAAGGAAATGATGTTAGTGAAGAAGTTAGTTCAAGTGATCAAGGAAGTAAAAAAGCGGAGACAAAAACGGATACTTCGAATGCAAAAGATAATGAGAATAAAGAAGTTAATAGTACGGGAGCAGATGCAAGCGCAAATAAAGCACTAGAAGAAAAAGATAAGTTACAATTTCAAAGACGTGTTGATATCTTTTATCAAGGTAGAGTGAGATTTAAGAATGGAGCATCCATGTGGGCAGTCGAAGATTCGGCATTTGGTGAACCTAAGTTAGAAGTTAGAGCTCCAGATTTTCTTGAAGCTAAAGCGCAAGAAGTTGAAGTGAGAGTTTTTACAAATTACTTTCCTTATATTAGAGGCTGGGAGCTTACTGTGTACAAGCGTGAGGGCTTAAAACCACTTGAAGAAATTCAAAAAATCAAGGGTGACTCCAAAGATTTGTATTCCATTAAATTTAAGATTACTGATGAAATGAAAGTTCAAGAAGGTGATGTTTTATTCTATGATTTGCGAGTTTTTGGAGATAAAGATTTATCGGATGTTACTACACTAAAGAAAATAAGCTTTGAAGAAAGAATCGAGCCTGGAGTAAGTGCTGAGTCTGATGCAAATGCAGAAGACAGCACATTAAAATCTATATGGGGTCAAAACAGTTTACTGTCACAGAATATACAATTAAGAGGAAGCCGGGTTAGAATTGTTGGTGCCTCTTTTCCAAGAAACTATACTGTAACATACAGAAATCAAAATTTAGCGGTTGATCAAAATGGTAAGTTTGTAATTGAAGAGCACTTTCCTGTTGGTAATCATAAAATTGCAGTTGAAGTAACAGATGTTCAAGCAAAAGAAACATTTACGGTACCTTTTGAAGTTGAAATTACTGGAAAGTACCTTTTTATGGTTGGGCTTGCGGATTTTAGATTTGGTCAAAACTTTTTAAGTGAAAAAGTTTCAGGTCTATCGGCTTCTGATGGATACAATGATTCATTCCTTGATGGTCGTTTAGCATTTTATTTAAAAGGAAAAATCAAAGGAAAGTACCTCATTACAGCTCAATTAGATACTACTGAAGGTCCTGTTGAAGATATGTTTAAAGGACTTCATCAAAAAAATTCTGAAGCTCTTTTTAGAAGACTCGATCCTGATCGTTACTATCCTGTTTATGGTGACAACTCAAATACTTTTCAAGATACACCAACTCAAGGAAAAATGTATGTAAAAATTGAAGTCGATAAATCACATGCGCTTTGGGGAAGTTTTAATTCAGAAATTAACGATACACTTTTTGCTCAATATAATAGAACGCTTTATGGAGCAAGCGTTGTGCATAAATCAATGAAGCAAACAAAGTGGGGCGATAACAAAACAGAAGTAAGAGCGTTTTTATCAGAGCCACAAACTCTTTTTGGTCATAACGAGTTTTTAGCAACAGGTGGTAGAGTTTATACTCTAAGGCATAACGATGTTGTTCAAGGTTCAGAAAAGCTTGTGATTGAAATAAGAGACCCTGATTCAGGGCTGTTAAAATCAAGTGTTATTCTTAAGCCTTATACTGATTATGAATTTGATTACCTTGCTGGTCGTATTGTTTTAAATCAAGCTTTAACAACTTTTGTTTTAGCTGATGAGAACTCAGGAATCGATAGAGATAGTTTAAGTCAAAGTCGATACTATCTTGTGGCAGATTATGAGTATAATGACAGTGTTAGTGCTTTAAGTGACATTACTTTTGGTGGAAGAGTTAATAAGTGGTTTAATGACAACTTTTCTGTTGGAGGCACTTATGTTAAAGAAAGTAGAGACATCACAGATTATAATTTGCAAGGCATAGATGCAACTTATAAGATTGGGCGTGAAAGTTATCTTAGAGTTGAAGGTGCGCGATCAGAGTCTGAACAGTCACAATCTAACTTTGTATCTAACAATGGTGGTATTACTTTTGATCAAAAACCATTTGTATCAAATCCAGGTGAGTCTGCTTTTGCTTGGGGGCTTGAGGGGCAGGTGTTTTTAAATGACTTTATGGAGACAGAGCATGAAGGGATTTTAAGAACTTGGTATAGAGACAGTGAACAAGGATTTTCTACAGCAAGAAGACAAGTAGGAAATGACCTAGTTGAGTATGGGTATGACTTAGAACTTAAATTTAATAACAGAGATGTTGTTAAGTCAAAAGTAACTAGAAACGAGACGAGTTCTACAAGAACAGACTCAACATACATAGTTTCTTATGGAAGAAAATTAAGAAAAGGGCATAAGTTAAGTGGTGAGTATAATTTTGTTGAAACAAAAGATACTTCAACAACTACTAATGATTCTGCGCATCTTCTTGGTTTTAAATACTCTCACAGATTAAAGCCACAGTGGGAAGTTTATACTAGAGCTCAAACATCTTTAAATGAAAAAGGGAATTACCAAGAGAATGATAAAGTTTCTGTTGGTACTAAGTTTAGGATGGGTCAAAAATGGGAAGGTAGTGGAGAGTATGGAACTGGTGATAGAGGAGATACAGCTTTAGTTGGTGTTGGATATAATATTACAACTAGACATAAAATTTATACTAACTTTGACCAATCAATTGATACAACTTCAGGTTCTGAAGCAAGTGGAATGACGTTTGGTCAAAAAGTCAGATTTGATAATAATTTTAGCGGGTATACAGAAAATCAATTTACAGAGACAGCAGATCAAGCAGGTATAAATCAGCTTTATGGTCTTGATTATAGACTTGATAGACTCTGGACAATGGGGCTCTCTTTTCAACAAGGAGCTATTGAAGAAGAATCAACAGGACTTCTTACTGAGAAAGAAGCAGTGAGTTTATCTGCAGTATATAATAAAGAAAATAAACTCTTATTTTCTTCTAAAGCTTCTTATGTGAAAAACACTGGAGGAGATAATTTTGACCAGATCATTCTTACCAACTCCATTAATTATAGGGCCTCTAGAGCTACTTCAATCTTTTTAGAAGGTGATTATTCTGAGACAAAAAATGATTTACTGGCAACACCTTTAGCACGTTATATAGAAGGAAACTTCGGTTTTGCATATCGTCCAGTAACAAACGATAGATGGAATATTTTTGGTAAATACACCTATCTTTATGATTTAGATTCACAAGCTCAAGCAAATGCAAGAAACGATCAGCGAGTGAATATTTTCTCACTTGAGGGTAGTTATGATTTAAATAGACGCTGGGAGTTAGGGTCAAGAGTGGCTTATAAAGTAGGTTCAGAGCGTGTTGTAAGAGGTGTAGGTCCTTGGATAGATACGAGTTTAACGTTTGCTCAGCTTAGAGCGAGATACCATTTAATTAAAAAGTGGGATGCTTTAATTGAGTATCGAATGGTGAATGTAGAAGAGAGTAAGGATTTACAAAATGGAGCGCTGTTAGGTTTAGATTATCACTTAGGTGGGAATTTAAAATTAGGAGTGGGTTTTAACTTTACGAATTTTAATGATGATTTAACGAATTTTAATTTTAACAGCTATGGTTGGTTTATAAACATAGTTGGTAAATTGTAACAAAATGAAACACAGGAGGGTTGGACCAACGTTGAGAAATAAGACGGTTTTTAGCTAAAACAGTCAATTCTTAAGATGTTGATCCGATAAGAAATTGAATAATTTTACACCTTTAAGAAGTACGTTCGGGGGAATAAAGATGAAGAAAATCTATCAAGGTTTTTTGTTTAGTGTTTTGACAGTCTTACTAACAACAGGCTGTGTAATGGAGAGCATATCTGGTAGTGGTTCAGATGATGGAAGTGGAGCTGGTGGAGGCAACGATAATAGTAGCCAAAACTATGATGGTTGCACGGGCGGTCAGGGAATAGGTACAAACTCTATTCAAGTTGACTTTGCTTTTCCAGATGATGCATCTAGAATCGTTATTAAGAGAGATGGTAATCAAATTGCGTCCTTTTCAAACCCTGATGCTCCAACGGCAAACCCTACAACGTATACCGACATTAATGGGTTAAGAGAAGGGGCGACATATCTCTATACTTGCGAAGCTTTATTTGATGGTTTGTTTGCTGAAGGAGATCAATCTCAACAGCTCTCTACTTTAGCCGTTAATGCTCCTGCTGGTTTTACAGGTATTGACAGTGCATCTGTTCAATCTCCAACTGAGGTTTTAGTAACTTGGACTCCTACAATTGTTGATATCCCCGTATCAGCATTTACGTATGAAATCTTTGCTAACCCTGGTTTAACAGTTGATTGGACAGCTCCAGCAAGACAAGTAGTTCCTGCTGGAAGTACAGCTCAGGCAACTTTAACTGGCTTAGGTGATGACCTTGATTATTCATTTGGTGTTCGTGCATGTAGTGAGGGTGGAGTTTGTGAAACAAACATGGTTCAGCAAACTGTTACAACAACAGATGGAGGTGCTCCAACAACTGCAGGGGCTACTGGTGTTTCAATTGTTAGTAGTAAATTAGAAATCATTGCTCCATGGTCAGAAGCTCAAGGTGGAATAGTAAGAAGAATAGTTTATTCTAGAACAGGTCCTACTGGTGGAACAAATCTAGCAGATTATACAGTTGAAAGAACGTATGATCTAACAGGTTCTCAACTTTATGACCCTCCAACAACATTAGAAGTTTCTCCTTTAGTTGAAGGAACAACTTATCATATTATTGTTCAAGATGAAGACCCACAGGGACAAAGATCTGCGGTTACATCTTTTCAAACAATTTCGGCTAACGATATTACTGGGCCAAGCTTTGGTGGAATTACAAACCTTATTTTAGGTTCTCCTCAAGATTCTGTTGTTACATTAAGCTTTACTGCGATTGATACAGAAGCAATTGATCCAATCAATGGAGGAGATAAGTATAGAGTATTGATGTTATCAGACACGTCTCCTATTTCAAGTAATCCATGTACTGATGGTAGTTTAGTGCAAGAGTTGAATGTATCTGATTATACATCTGGAAATAATGTTAATTTTGATTTAGATAACCCAACTCATGGGGTTACAGAAAAAATGTATTATAAGGTTTGTGTTAAAGCAATTGATCTTGCTGGAAACTTATCTAGTAATAACAACTCTCTTCAAATTAATACACTTGATATCACACCGCCTTCATTTAGTGGTATTCAATCATTAGCTTTTAACAATCAAACTGGAAATTTAGATGTTGGATGGAATGCGAGTGGATCGACAGATATTAAAGAGTATAGGTTAACTATATGGGTTAATCAGCCAACTCCTCCAGGATCTCCAACTAATGTTATAAAGAGTCATGCTGACAGCCCAACTGGAGCACCTGTTTCATCTATTGAGTTTACTTTGGCAGATAATGATGAGGTTTATGTTATTGTTGAGGCTTGTGATTCAACTGAGGTTCCGTTTGGAACACAAAACTGTACATCAACTGGGATCCAAAGATCGGTAGTTGTTCCTGATGTGACAGCTCCACCTAACTTTTTAGGTATTAGTGGCCCAACTGAACTAGATACTTTAGTAGAAGGGGAAATTGTAGTTAAGTGGAATGCTCCTGCTGATTGGTCTGATTATAGAGGATTTAGAATCTATCAAGTAGACCCTGCAACATCAAATCTTACACTTTTAAAAACTTGTGCTTGTGTTGATTATGGATGTACAGACCAAATCACTCAATGTACTTTAAATGGTTTAGATGCATTTAGAACTTATAGACTTCATGTTAGAGCGTTTGATGAAGCTTTAAATGAAACATCATACCTAAACCCAGCAACTAACTTTACAGATAAAAGAACGATTGACACTACTGCTCCAACGTTTGCTTCTAATTTAGTTATTGGAGCTTCACCAATTTTTGATCTTTCCTGGAACCAGGGTATTGATAACCAGTATGCTTCTGAGCCAGGATCTGAAATCACATATAGAGTTTATCAGAATAATGCTCCATTTGATTTTAGTAACCCCGTGCTTCCAAATGGTAACTTAAAAACTGCTACTCAAGATTTAGATTTTACAGATAGTGGTTTTGTTGAAGCTCAAACTTATTACTATACTATTTGTGCAGTCGATGCCTCAGGTAATACGACATGTGATCAGTTAACTAGAAACTTCACAGTACCTGATGTGACTTTACCAGTTATTACAAATCTTGTTTCTAATAAAACAGTAAAAGGAAAGGTTTGGGAGTTAAGCTGGACAATGAATGATAATATTTCTGCAACCAATGATCTTTTTGTTGAGATTAGAAGAAATATATCTGTAAATGGAGATCCTGCAACTGAATCTGATCAACTGATATACTCAGGCTTAGGTTCAACGTTAGCTGTTTCAGGTGATGATATGTCAACTACTCAGCCAGCCTCTCTTGACCCTCTAAGCGGATCAGCAGATCTTGATAGAAAGATTGATTATTTAGTTGTTGTAACGGATGAAGAAGGCAATAAGGCTTCATCAAATGTGACTATCGATAGTAATAATAGTGTTACTGTAAGTTCTGTAAAATCTGTTAGTGGACCAGTGGCAGGGGGAACTCTTATAGCAGTTTATGGAACAGGCTTTACTAAAGCTAGTGAGAATGTTGTTGGTGTTGATTCTGAAGTACTTGTTGCGGGTCAACCTTGCGGTAGTGCTAAAGTTTTAAGTGAGAACGCAATTTATTGCACCACTCCAGCAGGTTCTGTCGCAGGTTCAGTTGAAGTAAGAGTAAGAAATCAGGTTAACGATCCTGCATTTGCTGGTAATAGAGAGTATTCTGAGGCCGCATTAAATAATGGTTTTACTTATAATGCTGTTCCAGCTCTTTGCGATGATCCAGGTTCATGGGATGTGACTTTTGCTGCAGGTACAGGTACAAACCTTGATCCATATATCATTTGTGATGATACGCACTTAGATAATGTAAGAACCATTTCAAGTAGTGGTGCAAACTTTAAGATGGGTGCGAGTGTAGATTTAAACTCTATATCAATGGATCCATTAGGTAATGCGACATCAAAGTTTGAAGGAAACTTTGATGGAGATGGGCATATGATTTTAAATTGGACATATAGTAACCCAGCTCAAGCAAATATTGGAATCTTTGGATATGTTGTTGGTGATTTTCAAATCTCTAACCTTGGTATTGTTGATGCTGATATAACAGCAAACCAGTCAATCGGTGGCCTTATGGGTGTTGTTGAAGGTGGAGTAAATAAGACAGGGCTTATAAGTAATGTATATGTAACAGGTTCATTAACTGGAGATGACTTTATAGGTGGTCTTATTGGAAGAAAGCAGGGGAATCACTCAAACTTTAACGTGATTGATTCATACTTTGTTGGAGACTTAACTGTTAATGGAATCACTGGCTATGGCGGTGGAATTGCAGGTTTCTTAGGTTCTGATACAGGTGGCTTTTTCCAGTCTGTATACTCAGAGGGAACAGTTGATGGTTCAAAAGTACTTGGTGGTTTATTTGGAAACCTTGGAGAGAACAAGCAAGTTTTAGACTCTTTTTCTAGATCAGTTATTACTGGAACAGGTAATGTCATTGGTGGTCTAGCAGGTGAAGTGAAAACAGGAGCTCTTGTTTCAAACTCTTTTGTTGAGGGTGGCTCTGTTTCAGGTGATGACTCTGTTGGTGGTTTAGTTGGTTTATTAGAAGGTGATATAACAGGCAGTAACTCAATTATTAATGTAACTTCAGTAGGGCAAAAAGCTGGTGGTTTAGTTGGAGCTGCTTCAGCTGGTAGTATAACAGACTCTAATTCTTCTAGTCTTATTGTGGGTGTTGATTCTGTTGGTGGTTTAGTAGGTGAACTTTCAAGTTCAGATCTTACAAACTCATTTGCTACAGGTCCTGTTACTGCATCAGGGACAAATGCTGGTGGTCTAATTGGTAGAGTAGTTGTAAGTGCAGGGATTACTTCTGCAATTAATAAGGCTTATGCTACAGGTCTACTTACAATTACATCTAGTGGAGCTGGTGGTTTAATTGGCTTTATTGAAACACTTTCAACAGGTACTTTAAATGTAAGTGAAGTTTTCTCAAGTTCTCAAGTTGGAGATGATTTTGGAATACCATCACAGCAATTTGGTGGTTTAATTGGTAAGGCAAACCTTCAAAACAATTCAAATGTTAACCTTTCAAACTGTTATTCTTCAGGTGATGTTTTTGTGGGTTCTTATGGTGGAGGTCTACTTGGTGGATATGACTTTACTGGAGGAACTTTTGATATCAGCTATTGTTATTCTTCATCAGTTGTAAATGGAGGAGCTTCTTTAAGAGGTGGTGTGTTTGGTAGATCTGATGCTGCACTTATTACGATAGATGATACTTACTGGGATAGTGTGGTTTCAACACAAAGTTTTGCAAGTGGAGATGGTGGTTTTACAGGTACTGTTACGCCACATACGACTGCTGAAATGCAAGATTACTTAAACTCGATTTATGTAGGGTGGGACTTTAGTAGTGTTTGGGCTGAGCCAGTTGGTGGAGGGTATCCAGTATTACAATTTGCGCAGTAATTAGTAGTTAACAAAGTTATGAAAAGTCTAGTTCTTAGTATAGGACTCTTTAGACAAGAGCTTTGTTTTCCGAAAAATAAATGAATGGAGTGAAATTTAAAATGAGAAAAAACTTGGAAAAAATCAGCGGATTAATATGCATTTCAACTTTTGTGTTGTCCGGGTGCAGTTTGCTTCCTAAAAAAGGTAGTCTAGTTAAAGTAAACTCTGAGCCACAGGCTGAGGTTATTTTAGCTGATGGAGCTGGGGGGGTTGGAAAGTCTTTAGGTAGAACTCCTCTTGAAGTTAATTTTAAAGATCATGCAAAAGGCAAAGATCTTTTATACCTTAAGTTTGTTGCTGATAAAAGAGAAGATTATCAAATGGTCTTACCTACTGATTGGTCTCAAGGCGAGTTAAATGTTCGTTTAAAGAAGAAAGAAAAGATTCTCCCTTCTGAAGTTGAAGAGAAAATGGTTTCAAAAATGAAGGACTTATCAACATCTCAAGTCTTAAGTGTCCTAGCTTTTCAAAAGCAATTACAGCAAGGTGATTTTACAAAGGCTTCATCAGAAGTTGTAAACTTAAAAAGATTAAGAACTCCAGCGGCTGTAGTTTCTTTACTTGAAGGTAACTTAAGCTATATTAAAGGGAATAAGAGGGCTGCCCTTAATTCATATAAGAGATCTTATAATCTTTATCCAAAAAATTATGAAATTAAAACTCTAATTAACAAACTTGAATCTGAAGTAGGGAGATAAGTTAAATGAGAACTATATCAGCAATTATTGGAGCGATTCTAGCTGGTGTCATTTTGACAATGACATTCTTAACATCAGGAGTTGATGTTAAGTTCTTTATCAATCCGTTAGGTTTAGCGATTGTTATAGGTGGTACTTTAGCTGCAATCTTTCTTTCTTACTCTTTAACAGATGTTTTAAGAGTTGCTTCAATCGTAAGTAGAATTTTCTTAAGAAAAGATAAATCATTTAAAGCACTGGGCACAGACATGATGAAGTTTTGTGATAACAGTCTATCAAATGGAGTGCCTGCTTTATCAAAAGGTGAAGTGCATCCTTTCTTAAATGATTGCCTAGTTTTAATCAGTGATGGTTATAACGATGATGAAATGCGTGAGATGTTACAATCAAGAATCATGTCAACATATGAAATGGAGAAATATGAGATGACGATCATTAGGTCAATGTCAAAATACCCTCCAGCTTTTGGTATGATTGGTACAGTTGTGGGTCTAATTGCATTAATGGCATCAATGGGTGGAGAAGTTGATATGGCAAATATCGGTAACTATATGGCCATTGCCTTAACTACTACGCTTTATGGTTTAATCATTGCAAACTTTATATTTAAACCTATTTCTGACAACCTAGAAATTGGTGGTAAGCAGAATTTAAAGACAAGACAAATTATTATGGAGTCAGCAATTCTTTTAAGAAACAATGCTTCACTTTTAGTTATTCAAGATACAATTAATTCATTAGTACCTCCAAGAGAAGCTATTGACTATATAGGTGGAGGCGCTAAGAGTGCTGCGTAATACTGGAAGAAACTCTTTAATGATTGATGAAGGGGAGGGCGAAGAGGATGACTCCAGTGAATGGATTATGTCCTATGCAGATACTGTTACGCTTCTTCTCTGCTTCTTCATTATATTCTTTGCTGAAAGTCAAAATAATAAAGAGCAAGACATTCTTGATCAAGTTATGATGGCTTTAAACCCTCCTGCTACAGATACTCAAAAAGAGCAATCTAAAGGAGAGGGTGACAGGCAAAAAGCTGCAATGCTTTCTCAGCTTGAAGGTCAATTAAAAGATAAACTTCATGAGTTTGAAGTTAAAAAAGTTAATATGGGAATTGAGAGAAGAAGAAAAGAAATACTTCTTAGGTTATATGAAAAAGACTTCTTTCATATAGGAAGTTTTGCCTTAAAGCCTAAGGGTAAAGAGGTTTTAAAAAGTGTAGCTGAGATGGTGAAGCCATTTGAAGACGCTATTCTTATCAAGGTTGAAGGTCATTCAGATAGTTTACCTGTAAACCCATTTTCTTCATATAAAACAAACTTAAATTTAAGTTCGTTAAGAGCCTCTCAAGCTGCAAATGTGTTAGTTGATTTTGATGTTAAAGAAGAGAAAATAAGAGTTGTTGGCTTTGGATCTGCAAATTTATTAGTTCCAGATCGAAACCCAGCTTCATCTGAATACATTCCTGAAAATGGAAGAAAAAACAGAAGGATCGAGGTTCGTATACAAGTACAATCTGATGCTGCTGATCAATATATTAATTTAGTTTTTTAGTTTTAGTGATTTAATTTGGGGGAGTAAGTGAAAAAGTTAACAACAGTATTTATAGTAACAATGTTTTTAGTGCAAAACGCATTTGCAATAAAATCAGACTTTACATCTATAAGTAAATATCACCAGGAGCAGGTAAAACAACTTCTTGCAGATTATACATTAGAAGATAGTTTGAATATTAGAATTGAGCTTAAGAAGAAGCAAGAAAAACTTCCTGAGCAAGAAGTGGTAAGTTTACCAGGTATTCACTATAAAGTTGGTGAAAATGCTGAAGAGAATATTGAGAAAGTTCTTAATCTGTATGAAAGAAAAGTTGTTTTCATTAAGAAGAGAGAAGTTTCTGAACAGGAATTAAATCTGGTAAAGAGTTCTTTAAGTGAGAGGCTTTTCTTAGGTGAAGATTTTCAGTTTACAATGCTTGATGATATTCCTAAAGTTGATGATGCTGTTAAAAACTTAAAGAATGATTTTGTTGTAGGTGCTTATTCAACACTGATTCAAAAAGGTCAGTTTTTATGGATCATTATTTTCTCTTTAGGTTTTATACTTGCCCTATGGATTTTAGCTAAAGTTTGGAAAGCTAAAGGCGATGGTGCTGGTGGAGAAATCAGTATGTCTGGTGGTGGCGCTGGCGGCGAGGCTCCTATTGCTGAGAAGAAAGAAGATAGTGATCAACAAGCCTATGCTCAAGCTGGGGGAAGTTCTGAGTTTGAAACATTTAACTTTTCATCTTTATGTGAGAACATAAATGATGCTTATAAGAAATCTCCAGGTGGATGTGCTAATGTACTTTGGACGCATATTCCTGATCTTGCTTCACAAATTCAACTATTTGAAATTATTAGAATTCAAAAAAATGTTGAAGACTCTACAATGAGTGAAACTCAATCAGCTTTAGATGCAGTCTTTAGTTATGAAAAAAGATCTGATAAGAGAACTAGTAGTAGAAGAAGAGGGAAGAGTTTTGGTAAAAACACTTTATCTGAAATTTCTGTAGAGCTAGCAAAACTTAAGTTTATGAGTTTAAATCAAGATCTAGATAATGCGTATAAAGCAATTTATCCAGATAAGGGTGATAACCTTAATGATTTGTTTGCGCAGGGAGCAAGTGAACATTACCTAGTGCTTTATAAGCTATTTAGCGAAGGCTTTATGAATTTCCTTTCAGATAAGGCATCAGCGTCTGATGATGAGGCTTTCTTAAATATAATGAATGATATTTTAACATTTGACCCTGAAACTGATGAATTAGAGGCTGATAAGTACAGTGCTTTTGCTAGCTTTGTTGGTGGTTTAAGTTTTGATGATGAGAGCTCATCAAAAGAAAATAAATCAGTTAATAGTAAAGTGGTTAAAATGATTTACGGTTTAAGTGAAGATGAGATCACAAAAGTTAAGGCGATGAAAGATAACGAGGACTTGCGCGCTCAAGTTCCTACGTTTGAGTGGATTGTTGCCGAGGATATTGGTCAGCTTAAAAACTTTATTAACGTCTTAAATGGTGCTGAAATCAGTTGTTTAATATCACAAAAAAGTAATTTTGAAGAAGATATTAAGAAATTAGATGATAGAATGCAGTTTAAAATTAAAGAAAGAATAAGAAAAGACTCTGGTGTTCAATTAAACTGGAGACAATTTAGAGATAAGATCGCAAGCAACTATAACTATAATAATGGATCGGACAATGCGGATGATGGGCTTTCTCAGGCTAGCTAGTTTTTTACTTATATTAATTCCTCTTTCAGCCCAGGCTAATAATTTAATTATTAACACTGGGATGCAGATGGAAACGATCACTCTTGATAGTGGTAAAAATGCTGATAGAACAAGTATTGGTAGTGTGGCAATAGAATATGAGTTTGATATTCATAAGAAGCTTACAATTGGAATTATTGGTGGTTCAGCTACAAGTTTAACAACACAAGAAATCTTAAGCTTTGGAATTGGGGCTTATGCAAACTACTTTTTTAAAGGTCAGCACGGCTTTACAGAGTTTAAGCGCAATGATGTTTCTGCAAAAGGTATTAGTGGTAAGTGGGCTTACTTTGCTGGCGGAGGGGTTGAGCAAAGACTTTTAAACTCTTCAGAGATCTCTTCTGAAACTAAAGGCGGGATTTTTATCCGTGGTGGTGCAAGAAGGATTTGGAATGAGAATGTCTTTTTTCAAGGTTATGCCAGGTACTTACTAGGTGGAGCAGAGTACACTTCATTAGACCTTTTTGTTGGAATTGGCTTCTATCTTTAAGCTGTCATGTCGTTTTGTTTAGTTAATTAAAAGTTACGTTGTTTCGACTTGAACTCATATAGTGTCGAAAAAATAGTCTATTTTCATTTTCTTTTGAAAAATTTCTTATTTGTCGAGCCTGAAAGAAGGTAAGACTTTCTTGCATAAACAAATTATGTTAATGTTTTCTTCACAACGGCAAGCACTTACTTTAAAACCATTGTCTATAAGGCATTGAGCTGGTGCTTATGACTACAATGAGGAGCTGCATATGGCCATAAACAATATTGATTTTTTAAATAATCGTGATTCAGATCAGGTGGAAAAAGACTTTGTGAGTCTTATTCTCAAATTACAGGATGAGCTTGGTAAAAGAGGCATTGAAAAAGCGCCCTTTTCAGGTTTGAAGTATTTTAGCAACCTTGATCAAGAGACGAAGCTTTTAGTAGTAGGTTTTTTGACGAACTATTGTAAAGTAATTGAGAATATAGCTGAAATTACTGAAGAAATGTCAGATGACTTAAAATTTATCTGGAGTGCTATTAAAACATACTCGTTTATTCCTCCAAGTGATTTTCTAAGCACATACGAGAAAGGCTCTGTTTTTGAGATATATAACGGACAAGGGCAGCAGATTTTTAGGAACTTTGAGTTCTTTAATGTTGTTAGCTATAGCCTTGAACAGATTTTCTGTCTGGCTTGGTTTGAAGCTTATTATAGAGATGAGGCACTAACTGAGCAGATGTTTGGTGCTGTTGTTAAAGTTATGAGTGGGGAGATTGACCAAACTGTGATTAACCCAATTCCGACACATAATATTAAAGAGCTCCAATCAGATTTTAAAAACTTGATTGAGATCAACATCACTTCAGGTGTTCCTTTAAAGTCAAAGACTGGAACAGAAAAGTTCTTTGGTGTATTTAGTAAGTGTAGAGTACTTGAATCACAGCACATTGAAGCTGCCTCTACAGAAGTCAGAAAGCCTGACCTTCATATAGTGTAATTCAAAATTTTTGAGAATAATAAAAAAAGTTTAATGGGAGTTTTAAGTGAAAATTGCTGAAACGATTAAGAAAGCTAGATTAAAGAATAAAATGAGTCAGGCGCAACTTGGTAAGAAGCTGGGTTATAGCTCTGGCCAATTCGTTTCTAACTGGGAAAGAGGAGCAAGTTACCCGCCAATGGATAGACTGGCTATGATGGTAAACCTCTTTAAGTTAAATAAGAAAGAGGTTTTAACTCTTTATATAGAAGAGATCACAGCTTCTAAAATTAATGAGTTTAACTCGGCTTTTAAAAAAACTTGCTAAGCTGCAGCTTTTGAAGGGCTGAGCTCTTTTAGTTTTTGTGCTTTTTCATGGCACTCTCTTAGCATAAGGCTGTATTGAGCGCTGCTTTGAAGAAAGTTATCATAAATGAGCTTTTGATCATGCTCAGGCAGGTTTTGTACTAAATTAAGAGCATCTGTTAGGTGACCTTCATCTTCTTCAGCATGCACCCTCACAAAGCTAGTGGCTCTAGGCTTATAGTGCTTATCAAGAGTTGCTTGAAACCTTTCTCCTCCAAGTGCTGCGATCCCTTCAAGGGCTATTATCCACCCGAGTAAAGCTGTAGGAGAGCACCTTTCAATTTGATAGTACTGAGACTGATAAAAGCTTTTTGTTGTTACAAGCTCGGGGAGGTCTTCTATTCTTAAGTCCATGGATTTAAGATCATTAACAGCAAGTTTTTCATGATTTGATTCTTCGGAAATGTGTTCTAAGAACCGAAGGTGAAGTGCGTTGCGGTCAAGGTAGAACCTAGACGCAGCAAGTGCAATAATTCTAGTTGAGTGACAGACATAGTAATAAGTTTGAGCGAGCCAGTGTGAATAAAAATCTTGGTCACTCCAGTCGTAACTTAAAAAACTGCTTATTGAATCTTGTAAATGCTGCTCTAATTTCTTTTGGTCTATACTCATTTATTTTGCTCCTTGATGCATTGCTTTTTTGTTATTATTTGAATTCATTGTTGTCGTATGTGATTGCCTTTTCTCCCAAAGACTTGAAATAATTTTCTCAGTAAAAGGGTTTGGGTGTGGTTTTACTTTTTGCATAGAAGCTACCATTAAGCTGCAAGGTAAATTGTACTGCTCAAAGTTTTTTTGATAAGCTTCAGCGCCAAAAAGTCTTGTCATGGCATCTACTTTATAGTCTTCTCTAGCTGTTCCAAAAACAGAATCGATACCAAACTGGTCAGCTAAACGAACACATACACCCATAAGTGCTTCACCAATTGGAAAACCTGCTTTTTCCCTTCTGTAGTTTTTCGTTAGAGTTAAATACTCAATTGAAATTGTTGAGTTTAAGTTATTCTTTTTAAATTTTTGAAATGCTGAATCAGAAATGTTTTTAAAAACAGGATTGTCTCTACATACAAATGACTTTAAATTGTAGTATGTATTAAACATATATCCAGCAACGTCACCATCATAGGTTATAACTGTTATGAAATTTTGCCTTATGAATTGTATTTTTTGTGGATAATTTTTGAGACCTTTACTTTCAAAAATTTGAGACCAAGTTTGGTACCAGTGCTTATATACAAGATCACATATTTCTATATGCTCACCTTGAGATATCATTTGTGGGTCAAAGATGTGTAATTGTAACTTTTCAAGACTTAACATGAACTAGTATTCGGTTTGATTAAGAATATATAAACAAGGAATATAGAACTTGTTTAGAAAAGAAACGTTTTTTATCTAAATAGTAGGTAGACTTTATTTAAAGTGTTGCGTTAAATTTATGAAATGTAAAAAAAAGCACAAGTAGTAAGTCGTGTTAAGAAAAATTTAACAAAGAAAAATCTCAAAAACTTAATCTATTTATAAAATTTTGTTTCAAATTAAAACATTTTCTCTGCTGAGTTTAAAACTTCTAAAACTGGGGGTAGTTTTTTAAAGGTTTTTATTTGTTCAAATAGTGTGTTTTGACCTTGTTTCTTTTCTGAAATCATTCGAAGCCACTGTTTTGCGCGTCTTACAGATCTTTCCTCTCCATATATAAATTTTGATTGATTCAGGTACTTAAGTATCAAAGAGATGTAGTTTATCTCCTTATTGGTAGTGAGTCTTTTTATTTTAGATGCTAAAAAAGGGTCAATCATAAGTCCTCGGCCAATCATAATATCACTGCACTGGGATTCAAGCATACAATTTCTCGCATCTTCTTCATTAAAAATATCTCCATTTGCAATGACCTTAATATCACTTACGTCTTTCATTTCTTTTATTAAGTGCCAGTGTGCAGGAGGCTTATAACCCTCAAGTTTTGTTCTAGCGTGTACAGTCATCCAAGAAGCCCTTGCTTCACTGCAGGCTCTTGAGATTTCAAGATATTTTGATTTATCATCACAGCCTAGGCGTACTTTAGCACTTACTGGAATTTTGTCTTCAACAGCTTCTCTAACGGCAGTGATGGTTTTATAAAGCCTGTCAGGGCTTTTAAGAAGTACTGCTCCGCCATCATGGCTGTTTACTTTTTTTGCGGGGCAGCCAAAGTTTAAATCAATACCACATGCTCCAAGCCTCTTAGCTACCTTTGCATTTTCAGCCATCCATTCAGGCTTTCCACCTAAGAGTTGAACAAGCACAGGAACTCCTGAGTCTGTTTTTGATTCTTGTGCGAGTTCAGGTGCGTATTTATAAAAAGTTCTTGGGGGGTGAATGCGGTCTGTGACTCTAATAAACTCAGTTGTGCAAAAATCTATACCAGGAAGGGATGTGAGTACTTTTCTTACTAAAGGGTCAACGACCCCTTCCATAGGGGCTAAGCCAATCGTCATTTCTTTTTTCTTCTTCTCGTTTTTTTCTAGCTTTTCTCAGCCATTTTAACGATTTCGTTAAATTCTTTTTCTGTTACTGGTTGAATGGAAAGTCTTGAGCCTTTTCTTATCACCATCATATCAGCTAGTTTCTTGTTAGCTCTTATGTCATCAAGGCTTATGAGTTTTTTAAGTTTCTTCTTATAAGAAACCTCTACACAAAACCATCTTGGGTTTTCTTTAGAGGATTTTTCGTCAAAATACTTAGACTTTTTATCAAAAGCTGTAGGGTCTGGAGTAGCTTTTTTAGAGACTTTAGCAAGACCTGCAATACCTGGTGGTTTAGCGTTTGAGTGATAAAAAAGTACATGATCCCCAACTTTCATATCCTTCATCATAAAGTTTCTTGCTTGATAGTTTCTAATACCATCCCAAAGAGTCTTTTTTTCTTTTTTTAATGTGTCTATTGAGTAAACATCAGGTTCTGATTTCATAAGCCAATATGCCATTTTTCTTTTTCTTCCTCTTTTAAGATTTATAAAGTAGAACTTAAAGCTATTCTATTTTTTAAGTTTTATAGATAAAATCGATACCTAATTTGAAAGGAAGAGTCTATGAGTTCAGCAAATGATGCTAATAATATAAGCAAAAATGAAAATCAGTCTACAAGAATTGAAACTGACAGTATGGGAGATATTAAGGTTGATTCAAACAGGCTTTGGGGGGCTCAAACTCAAAGAAGCTTAACAAACTTTAAAATAGGGCATGACAGGTTTCCAAGAGAAATGATCAGGGCTTTAGGGATCTTAAAGAAAAGCTGTGCACTAGCGAATACTGATTTTGGTTTTATTGATAAGGAAAAATCAGAGGCTATTGTTAAAGCAGCTGATGAGGTTATAAGTGGAAAGCTTGATGCTGAATTTCCTTTAGTTGTTTGGCAAACAGGAAGTGGAACGCAGTCAAATATGAACTCAAATGAGGTTATTGCTAATCGTGCAGCTCAAATCCTAGGGCTTGAAGTAGGTAAAAAGCTTGTTCACCCAAATGATGATGTGAATAAAGGGCAGTCTTCAAACGACACTTTCCCAACAGCTATGCATATTGCTGCAGCTGAGATGCTTGAGCACAAACTTCTTCCAGCACTAAGGCTTTTTTATGAAGGCTTAGAAAGAAAGAGAGTAGAGTTTGATGTTCAAGGGGTTGTTAAGATAGGTAGAACACATTTTATGGACGCTACCCCTTTGACCTTAGCACAAGAGTTTTCAAGCTTTTCTAGACAAATAGAGTTAGGTATTAAAAGAGTTGAGTTTGCTTTTCATGGTATTAGAGAGCTTGCAATAGGGGGAACTGCTGTTGGAACAGGTTTAAACACTCATAAAGATTTTGGTAGTAAGGTTGCAGAATATGTACAAGAAGAGACTAAAATTCGTTTTGAATCAGGGAAAAATAAGTTTGAGGGGCTTTCAGCTCACGATGCTTTAGTTCACTTACACGGAGCACTTAAAACTGTGGCCGTAAGTGTTATGAAAATTGCAAATGATATTAGAATGCTTGGAAGTGGTCCAAGATGTGGAATAGGGGAGCTTGCTCTTCCTGCAAATGAGCCAGGAAGTTCTATCATGCCTGGAAAGGTAAACCCAACTCAAGCTGAGGCTTTAACAATGGTCTGTGCTCAAGTGATTGGTAATGATACTGGAGTTTCTGTAGCAGGCTCAATGGGGCAGTTTCAGCTAAACGTGTTTAAGCCTATGATTATTCACAATGTGATGCACTCAATAAGACTACTTAGTGATGGACTGTTAAGTTTTAAAACAAACTGCCTTGATGGAATTCGAGCCAATGAAAAGCAGATAAAAGCACATTTAGACAACTCACTTATGCTTGTAACAGCACTCAATCCACATATAGGTTATGATAATGCTGCAAAGATCGCTAAAGAAGCTTATAAAAACGGAACAACTTTAAAAGAAGAAGCCGTTAACCTTGGTCTTTTAAAGCCAGAGCAGTTTGATGAGTGGGTGAGACCTGAGACTATGACTTCACCGTTAGCGTGAATACAATATTTTAATTTGAGAATTAAAAATGTGAATAAATAACTAAAAAGTCTATCTGTGGTAGGCTTTTTTCTTTAGATTTTTTTGTGGAAACAACTTTTCGAATTTTCTATTGAACAGTTGAGGTCCATTTTTCAGCTTTTATATAGACACAAACTATACCACTATCTTCCCTGCTTACGTATGCACGACTTTCAGATATAATGCGAAATTGATCTGTATTCTTTTCATTAATTGCTTCAGTCAAGGATTCAGCAGTCTCAAGAATACCTTGTCGCTCTACACAGACTTTATCTTCGACTATGCCTTCAAAGACTAATTCTGCATTGGCAGTTAAAGTCCATAGTGTCGGTATAAGAAAAGGGTAAAATAGCTTGATTTTCATAGAGCTTCTCCATCTGTGTTTATATGAGTAGCTATGCAAGAAGTACACTTACCCTTAAGGCAAATAAAGCACCTATGAGTAGAGTTAATTTAGCTTGATATGTAAATTGGTGCCGTTAATTGTCATTTCTACTATTTTTGCAGTGATTTAACAGTGATTAGCAACTTAGTCTCTAGAGACTAAGCTCTCTGCAAAAAGCCTGACAGCGTTTAGTCCTCTAAACTGAACTTCTATGTATTTATACTCTAAACCAATGTAGACCTGCTGGGCTTGATTGAGCTCGGTGATCATATTTATTGGTACACGGGCTTTTATAAGCGCTCTTCCTGAGCTCCAGCCTTCTGCTATTTTAAAATTAGGGGTTGTAAATAAACTTCCAAACTCAAAACCAATTGGGTTTTCTCCCCAGAAAGCTTCAATGATTTGATCTGCAATTTTTGATCTATTTTCAGTTGATGACCAATCTGCTTTTTCTATATCTTGAAGTTTTTCTTTTAAATGATCCATCATTTTTGAAAAGTGACCTGGATCTTCCTTAAAGACTTTGTAATGTTTTTTTGCTTCAAAAAAGAGAGTGCTAAAGGTTTTTCCTGCTTCAGTGACTTGAGCTCTTGTTTTTGCCTTTATAATACTAGAGATCAAGAAAAGGAGCTTTTCTTGAAAGTGGTTTGTACCACGGTATAAGGAAACAAGACCTGAGGGGTTGGCTTGAGTTAGCCGCTCTAAAATTCTTTTATGAGCTCCTCTTCTGTGGTATTTATAACTTTTTTCTGCTTCTTTCCACTCTAGCCAAGGCTGGCCGTGAAAAGCTTCCTTAGTTGTTATGTTTTGGTCTATTTTGTTTCCTGAAGACCTTGCAAAACCCTCAAACATAAGGTCTCCTTTGAACATCACCATTTTTGAAGCGAGCACAGGCCCACCTGAGCCAAGAATGGCAACTTTTCCTGCTCTATCAGCTTTAATAGCTTTATGGCTAAACCTTACATAAGGCAAAAACTCTTCAAAAGTGAAAAAAGGGTAGTTGGTAGGATCTGAAATCTCAGTAGAGAGCCTTGAGTCGCCTTTAAGTAGAGCTTTAAGTGCTTGAGTGCGCTCATCTTTTTCAGACTTTATGGACTGAGTTAAAAAAGTGCGGCAGTTGCCCTTAAAAGCGTAGATGTTTACTGGATAACTCATCAGAGAAAATAAGATAGCTATGCCTTGGAGCATAGGTAGAGTAAATCTAGTCAATTGTTTAACTAAGTATCGGTTGCTTTTGAGCATATACTATTTAAAGCAAGTAATATGCCAGAAGGGTTTGGTAGCCTAAGTATTGAGGAAAAGCCTTAAATAGTTGTTTTAGGAAAAAAGTATTTTCTTTTCTTAAAAGAGTAGGTGATTTTTCAGTTCCAAACGTTTTTAAGGTACAAGGTCCAATGACTCTTGTTCCTGACTTTATTGAAGAGCCTCCCTCTTCAGTTGAAATCATTTAATAATAGGGACAGTATCCCAATTTTTAGTTTTTTTAAACTTCCTCATAAAATGTATCCGAAACTTGAACACTTTTTTTCCTCAAGTCTTAATAATTCTGCCTTACGCTCGGAACTCATTATTGCAGAGACTAAGAAGGCAAAAACATGAATAGGAGCCTTAAAAAATGATGAATGAGCTTAAGTATGCTAAAATCTTAGAGAGCACGGGGTTAGAACCTGAGAATGCAGAAAAACAACTAAAGGTAATTGGTGGTATTATGTCCGATAATGCAGCAACAAAAGAAGAGTTTGGTGTTTTTAAGTCCGAGATGAAAAATGAGTTTGGTGTTTTTAAGTCCGAGATGAAAAATGAGTTTAGATCCTTTAAAGACGAAGTGAAACAAGAGTTTGTAAAAATTGATAAAAAGTTTGTTAATATAGACAATAGGTTTGCGCATGTAGATATGAGATTTGAGTCTATAGAGCAGAGGTTTAAATTAGTAGATCAAAGGTTTGAATGGATGAATGAAAAATTTGAATCAAATTTAAGGTCTGAAGTTAAACTTTTGATGAGCAATATGGAAAAAATGCAGAACGCTATCATTTTGAAGCTAGGAGCTTTAATGATTATCCTGTTTGGCCTGGCAGCCACTTTTGATAAGTGGGGAAAGCTGTTTTTTTGATTTTTGATATGTTTTTAATAGAGCTCACTTAGAATTAAAGACATTGCTGATTGTGAAGACTTTAAGCTTTGTATGTTTAGTTTGTCTTGATAGCTAAGATTTGGATTAAAGTTATTATTTACTACCTTGGCTCCATATCTATTTTGAATTTGAATAATAGTTTCTTTTTTATTTGAGTCTAGTACACGTAAACTTGAAACAGACCTTACGTTAAATTTATCACCTAAAAATTGGATTTTTCTTCCTGTGAAGGGGAGAGTGGCATTGTAGACAAGCTGATTTTCAACGAAAAAAACAAAAGCATCTACATTAAGTTCTTTTGATATGGCTTTTAAGTCTTTAGAGGTGAGCCATCTTGAAGTGTCAGAGTCCATAATGCCATCAACATTAAAAATACTCACATTTGGTCTTTTAACTTGAGGGGTCTTTTTATGGAGCTCATTATAATGTTTTAAAAAAGTTTTAGAAGCCTTAAGCTCACTGGGCTTAAGAACCTTCCATCCGGTATTTACTTTGATGGAGTGTGTAAGATTATCAAAAATCTCATTCTCAATTTTTTTAAGGTTAGGGTTAGATTTGTTATTTGCTAAAGTATTAAATTTTATCCCCTCGCCGGAAGTTCTCATAATTGAAAAGCCAATGATTGCTACTCGGTTAATTTTAGAAACTTCTTCTTTGTTTATAATTGTTCCAAAATGAGCGCAGCTTGAAGTTAAAAGAAAAGAGAAAAGCAGTGCTGTTTTTATAAGTCTTAAACCTATGATTGGTAAGAGGGCTTGTGCTACTGAGTTCATAGTTATAGGCTACATTTTTCTTAATATAGGAGCAAGAGACAAAATTTAGCCTTAAGTACGAAGATTTAAAACTAATAAAGAGTAACTCTGCGTGTGTGAGTCCTGGGTTATGGCAATGCAGCTAAAATTGTAAAAAACCTTTATAAGAATTGAATAATTTTTTTAAATTGCGTCATTGAGGAAGAAGCGTCTATCTAAAACCTTCGCTGTCTTTCATATAAAGTTACTGGCTTTGTGATCAAATAAAAGAGCTCTTCTTGTTCAGAAGAGCTTATTGGATTTAAAAAAATCAGATTAATCAATAGTGTTTTTGATGAAGTTATTAGAGGCCTATTGACTGCACTGCTCTAGCAAAGCCTCAATAGCATCAAGATTTTTTAAGTCTTGATCTTGAAAACTATAAATTCTTGAAACAACGTTATTCCCCACATAATTTATGACTCCGTCTTTAGTTAGCTGGTGTAAAGAGTCTAAATCGTCTTTATGCCCTTCAGCTGTTTGAACTCTCAAATCACTACGTAGTAAGAAGTTGTTCATACTACTTGCTTCTATTCCAGCCTTAAGATCTGAAAGGCTTTCAGGACTAACAACACAGTTTGAAGCATGAGCTGTAACGCTAAGTAAGAGAGCGAGTGAAACTAAAATCTTTGTCATATTGACCTCCATATATTTAAATTTTTGCAACACTCGTGCTCACTTCAGTAATGACTCAGATCAAAAATATCATATAAATACAGATTAAAAGTATATAAAATACAATTTTTAGAGCCGTAAACTGTCAATCTAAGGTAGAGGAGTTTATGTGGGTAATTAAGCGTATGTTACTTTTCTTATTTAAATAAACAGCAGTTTTGCTGCTGTAAGTCCTGTAGCTAAGAATGCTGCCATAAGGCCTCCTAGCTTAAGTGTCATCCTATGCTCTAAGTTTTGCATTTCAAATAACATCTTAGACTCAATGTTCTTGATATCATGGGATAATCTTTGAATATCTTCTTTTGAGGCCATCTCATCTCCAATCACATCGCTTAAGATTTGGATGTGAGTTTCGGCATGACTTCTAGGGATGCCGACGTCTTCTAATATTTTAGCATATTTTAATGAATTAAACAAAATTACCACTCCTCTTATTTTCTGTTTTGTTATAAGAATAGATGTGCAATTGCGATGTTCTTAAGAGCTTGAGGCTGTTTTGCTTTGGGTGCTTTTCTCGGACATGACTTTTAAGAAAGCAAACTAAAATACTTATTCATATTTTATAAAGTAATTGATAAAACGTGGACAGACTTGAATCTTTTCTTTTATAAAGAGTAGTATAAGTTTATGACTGTTTTACCTGAAAAGACAAATTGGCTTAATAATCCTGATATTCAACCTTATTTTTTTGTTAGAAAAGAGAACAGAAGAAATGAACCGGGAGCTTATTTAAAAGACTGCGATTGGTTTAAAGATAAGGAAGTCTTGCAAAGAGAGCCGCTTTCTATGAAAGAAGAAGGTTTTGCTAGACTCATTATGGAGGTTGAAGGAAGGGCTTTTCAGCAAAGTGGTATGCCAATGCCTGGTTGGGTTTTTTATGACTGTGGCTTAATTCCTGGTATTGTAACAGGTTTTGCTTATAGAACCTCAAAACTTCCAACTCACTTAAGAGAAGTTATAGGGGAGAAGTTTCTTACAACTGAATGGACGCCTTTATCCTTATTTATAGCTATACCTTGTGCGAATAGAAGGGAATGGGTGGCTCATAACTTAAGTTCCATAAATTCACTTATACCTAAAGAACATAGATTTTATGGGATGGGATTTTTATCTAAAGCCTTTGGTCTTTGGTATTCTAATATTGAGGTTTTGTGTGGAATGACTCAGTGGGAAAGTCCAGCTTTAAAACTTCATGCAAATTACGGAGATTTTGAACTTTTAACTGCATACACTCCTGTGCATTCTCATCCAAGAACAATGACTTATAAGTGTCAGATTAATTTTAAGTCATGGGAGAAGTTTTTCTTAAGAGAAGAGAATGAAAACTTTGAGAACAGGTTTAAAGAGGCTGGCTTTAAAGTAAATCCAAAAGATAGGGAGAGTCTAATATACCTTCAAACTAAGCTTGAGTATCATAGAGTAGAAAACCAAGGCTCAGCTCTTTTTCTAAAGCCTGATGAACTAAGGTATGGTGAAATTGGGGATCCTTTAAATGTCTATCAAAGAATAGAAGAGTCTTAAGTTTTTTAGGCAAGAAAAGTATTATTTAGATGAGCATGTTATTTACACTTTTACTTATAGGCTTTGGAGTTGGCTGTGTTTCAGCTCTTTTAGGTATTGGTGGTGGTGTTTTACTTGTTCCACTCTTGCCTCTTATAACAGACTGGAGTCAGCATCAAGTTGTTGCAGTCTCCTTATTTGTGATTATGGGAAACTCTCTAGCAAACCTTATAAGTTTTCACAGGCAGGGTTTAGTAAACTGGAGTGTTTTAAAGTTTTGGGGGCCAGCTGCAGGGCTTGGTTCTTTTTGTGGGTCTTATTTAGCGCTTCAAGTAAGTGGCAAGAGTTTAAAAGTTGTTTTGTTGGTTGTTATTGCTCTTATGCTTATAAGATCAGTTATCAATTTTATTAAAGGCCCGCTATCGCAAAAGATTTTTGTTACTTCTGATTGGACAAGTTTTAAAGGGGTGTGGGGTTTTTTTGTAGGAATTTTGTCGGGCTTTGCAGGAGTGGGTACTGGACTTATATCTAATATTCTCTTTATGAGCAGAGGTTGGGTTAAAAAAGATGAGCTTGCGCCTACTGGAAACGGTGTGATGTTTTTTGTTGGGCTTTTTTCAGTGGTGTCTTTTCTTCTTTTTGGACAAAATCAAGAATTAAATTTCAGTTTTTTTAAGAACTCAATTTTTGAGCTTAGCTTGCTTATGTTTTCAGTTCTCTTAAGTTCCTTATTCTTTAGGCCTTTGAACCCAATGCTAACTCAAGGCTTAAGATTTTCTGCATTGACGATAATTTTAATCACTGTCTTTTGTTACGTTTTTGTCGGAATTATATAAAAAGCTTTAAAACCTTGCATTAAAGCTTTCCCCTTGTGAAAATTATATTTCATTGGGGGAAATTAGCATGAAGCTTTCGTTCTATAGTGCAGTAAGCACTACTATTGGTCTTGTTTTAATATCAACTTTTTCTTACGCAGAAAGGAACCCGTTTCGAGCTTTAAAGCTTGATGTAAATGTTCCTGAAAAATGCCAAGAATATAAGCCAAGTTTTTTTACAGCTGAGGCGATCACTTACTTTACTGTTGGGTCACGTGGCTCAACGAACTCTGGTTTCTCGGCAGAGGTGCCAATTGAAAGAGGGGAGGCAAAGATTCTTTGGGACGCTCTTAAGCCTAGCTCTTCTGATCGCACGATAGAAAATGCGATGAAAAAAATTAATAATAACGAGACTTTAACAAAGTTTTTTAAGATTTTAAATGAAGGTAAAAGTGAAAGAGAGGCTACTTATAACTCTGAAGGTGAGATCTTAGAAGTCCTTACTTATGCATACCTTCCAGGCACTTCTATGTTTGAAGAAATGCTAGAAAGACATGCCGAAGAAACAGGTGAGTTTACAACTGATGTTTTTCTAACGGGTGGAGTTTCTTATCATGCTAGTAACGGTCAGACTTTAGGAGAGCTTGATGTGATTTTAGCTGATGCAAAAACTTGTACAATTTTTGGTATAGGAGAAGCAAAGCTTGGCAGAAAACGCAGTAAAGCTTTAAAGCAGTTAGAGCGCATTAGAGGTTTTATTAGAAAGCTTTAGTAATTAGTTCTATTAAAAATACGTTTTTAAGCAAACTGAGTTAACAGTTCAGTTAGATGGCGTTAGATATTTACCTCAAATAGCTTCAACGTGAGAATTTTTTATGTTTTGAAGTTAGCCATTTTCAAACTTTATGGTAAGTGATCCTCCAATGATCTGGCTTTTTTGGGTTCTTAAGGTGAAAACTTGGTACTAATTAAATGAAGTTAGTTATGCAAAATGTTATAATCAGAGCGGCTGTTCTCTAGTTTCTTTTATTTAAAGCTGAGCCCTAGGTTTCTCATAATGTTTGTTTCAAATCTTAAAAAGAGTTGAGTTTCTTCCTCGAACCTTTTCATATCAAGTGGGCCTGGGCTGTTGCAGCTTGAAGTTTGCATATAGGTATCTGGGCTACAGATTGAGAAAATTGTTTTACCAATTGTGATAAGTTCTGCCCATGTCTGAAGTGGTAAGGGGCGAGAAAAACTCACTGCAGGGTCTAAAACCATTGGTTCTCCATTAACCTGTACAATAGGAGCTGCGTGAAACCAAGGTTTAACAGAGCCTCTAGGGATAATGGATCCTTTTATTTCTAACTCACCAAAAATAAAGACCTTCTTGGGTTTTTCGTAGTTGAGTCTTTCAGCCTCTCTAATAAATAAGGTAGACCTTGTGTGGCATCCATCTCGAGCATAAAGCCATGGTATTCTTCTTTTTTCTCCTTGGTAAGTTAAAAACTTCTTATCTCGAATTTCTTTAAAACGTTGTTTGTAATTATCTTTATCCCAGACAGGTAGATTCTCTAAATCTAGTTGATTAAAGTCAGCAGCTATTTGAAATGCTGATAAGTTATCACTGGCTTCTTGAGCAAGTGCCGGTAAGGCTAAGGAGAAGAAAGCCAAAACCCTTATAAGTCTAATAATGTTAATCACTGTGAAACCCCCTCACTGTTTTACCCTTGCTTAAAAAAAACCTAGCTAAGTGATCATAAAATAGCAAGACTTACTGATAAGAGCTCGTCTTATGCTTATTAGGTTGTAGTAGGAGTGCGGTATTGAAAAGTTTTTAATTTTAAGAGAGCTGTAAAAGAACTTTTATCCTATAAAAAAGGCACTATATTAAGTAACTCACTGGTGTTAGGATGAAATTTATGGGAACAGTGGAGAAAAAAATAACTGAAAAAATTAATGAGGCTTACGCACCTTTAGTTTTTGAAATAGAGAATGAAAGTGACAACCACTCTGGCCCAAAAGGAAGAGAGTCACACTTTAAGGTTTTAATCATTTCAGATTACTTTAAAGGTAAAATGAAAATTGATCGCCAAAGAGAAGTGATGACTTTATTAGATGAAGAGTTAAAAAAATCAGTTCATGCTCTAAGTCTTAGAATTTTAACGCTTGAGGAAGCTCATAAGCGAGGTTTTAAAACGCCTGACTGTAGTCACAAGCAAGCAAAATGATTTTACTAAATAAGTTTTTTTCTAAGCTTGTATTTTATTTAAACTAATCATGCTCACTTACAAAAACCTGTAGATCGCTGCCACTTTGCTGCTCCCACACAATAAGAGCTTGTCCGTTACTACTACAAGAAAGCTTTGGCTTAAGTGCATCTTGATCATTTGGAGAAAAGTTATCGCTTAAATCATCAGGGTGAGACCAGGTGCTATTTCTAAACTCGCTTCTAAAAATTTGTTCTCTGATTCCAGATGTTTGCTGCCAAGTAATAAATGTTTCTCCATTTGAATTAACAGAAAGACTTGGGAGTTTTGCATTTGAACCGTTAGGAGAAATATTATCTTGAAGGTCGCTCGGGTGTGACCAAGAGTTGTTTCTAAATTCACTCATAAAAATTTGGTCGTTACTAACATTTGACTGTCTCCATACAATAACTGCATCTCCATTATTTCCAAGAGAGACCTCTGGTGTAAAAGTATCTTGCGCACTTGGAGAAATGTTATCTGTTAGATCTACTGGGTGTGTCCAAACTGAGTTTCTATACTCGCTTTTAAAAATCTGAGAGTTTGATGAGTCAGACTGCCTCCAAACAATAATGCTCTCTCCTGAGTCGTTGATATCCGCTCTAGGGTCACTTGCTGAAGTTGTATCAGGGGAAATATTATCTGTTGCACTTGTTGGGTGAGACCATGAGTTGTTTCTATACTCGCTCATAAAAATTTGATTGTTACTGCCATCAAACTGTTGCCACACGATAAGGCTTTCACCACTGGCATTAATATATGCTTTTGGGTTATTCACATCATTTCCATTTGGAGAGATGTTATCACTTGAATCTACTGGGTGAGTCCATGTGCCATTTCTGTATTCACTTAAGAAAACTTGATCTCTGCTGTTGTCAGACTGATTCCATACAATCAGGCTATCTCCATTATCTGAGATGGCTACACTTGGGTTATAGACATATTGAAAATCTGGTAAAATGCTATCATCTGTGTCAACAGGGTGAGCCCATGTGCCATTTCTATATTCACTAAAGAAAATCTGATCAACTATGCCATCAGATTGAATCCATGCAATTAATGTGTCTCCATTTGCATTGATATCAACTTGAGGAGAGTGGGCATCTTCTCCATTAGGAGAAATATTATCATTTAAGCTTGCTGGGTAAGTCCATGTGCCACTTCTAAGTTCACTTATAAAGATTTGCTCATTACTCCCATTAGACTGTTGCCATACAATAACAGCATCTCCACCTTCAGAAAGGGCGACTTGAGCGTTTGTTGCATCTTCACTGCTATTAGAGATTTTATCCATGATGTCAGCTGGGTCAGTCCAGTTAAGACAGTTTATATTGATACTAATGTCTTGAGTTCCTTTTATAGCAGTTCCAGAGGCGTTATCGATGCGACAAAGTTGATTGGTGGAGCTTTGATAAGAGACGGTATAGGTCTCACCAGTAGCAAGCATGGTTGCGGCGTCAAAGGAGTCATCACTCGTGATACTTGTGAGAGTTAAGCCGTTTACATTTATAGAAACCTCTGAACTTATGCCGGTTGAGGTTATATTAAAGTTTAGGGCATTAAGAGAGGGGCTATCTTGCCCACTATCTCCACACCCGCAAATAAGGAGTGTAATGAGTGGTAGAGCTATGGTTTTACGCATGATGGAAGTATTAATAGATGGTAACTGAGTGGAGGTATTGAGCTGTGATTTCATATATTTAAAGGCTCCCTTGTATTGTAAATAAAAAATTAACCTTACGTTCTATTAAAACTTGTGTAGTGGCTTTAAGCATTTAAATTTTGAGTGATAAGGGGTATTCGTGACTAAAGTAAGATATGAAGGCTTTCATACTGCAAACGACCCTGTGCTCTAAACCAGAGTCATTTTAGCATTATTTAAACAAATTTACTTAAAAGAGCTTATATTTTTCTCAAATTAAGCCAAAAATACTTATAAAGCATAAATGCAGTTTTATTAAGAGAGGCTAGCTAGTGGCAATTACTTTAAAGGTGGGTATTTGTTTTTAGGTTAGAAATTATCCAGTAAGTTTTTGATTTCTTGAAATATCTGCTCTTTTTCGTTTAGAAAATTATTCTGACTCATAAGAGAATTATCAAGGTTTACTGAAGGAGCTTCCTCAGTCAGAGGGTTAGAAGTACTTATCGTTGTATGATCTGATCCAGCATACATAAACGAAAGAGCCTTCTTAAATGAGCTATTCATATACTGCGCCGGTTGTACTAATAAGGTGTTTAAAATCATCATAGTCGTAAGATAAAGATTCTCCATAGGTGAAAGAGCTTTGACAAGTTTTTTTTTCTAATTATTATGTCGTTTGTTGTGAAATAAAAAGCTTGCAGAAGTTTTATTCTTTTGAATGCCCTATGTTTCCAGTGTTTTACACATTTAATTTTTAAAGGAGTGCTTAAATGTCTGAAGAAATCATTTATACGATGAAGGGTGTCAGTAAAGTTTACCCACCAAATAAGTACGTTTTAAAAGATATTTATTTATCTTACTTTTATGGAGCAAAAATTGGCGTTTTAGGTTTAAACGGTGCTGGAAAAAGCTCTCTTTTAAAAGTGATGTCTGGAGAGGATGATGACTTTTTAGGGGAAGCCTTTCCTGCAAAAGATTTTAAACTAGGCTTTTTAAAGCAAGAACCTGAGTTAGACCCAGAGAAAAACGTTAAAGAAAATATATTATCTGGTATGGGAGACCTTCCAAAGCACCTTGCAGATTTTAATAAAATCAGTGAAGAGCTCTGTGATCCAGATCTTACAGAAGATAAAATGAATGAACTGATTGAAAAGCAGGGCTCTATTCAAGAAAAAATAGAGGCAGTTGATGGATGGGAAGTGGATCAAAAAATTGAACAAGCCATGGACGCTTTAAGATGCCCTCCAGAAGAAGAGAGTATTACAAACCTTTCTGGAGGAGAGAAGAGGAGGGTTGCTTTAGCTAGGCTTCTTCTTTCAAGCCCAGATATTTTACTACTTGATGAGCCCACTAACCATTTAGATGCTGAATCTGTAGCTTGGCTTGAGCACTATTTAGCTAAATTTCCGGGCACGGTAATAGCTGTTACCCATGATAGGTATTTTTTAGACAATGTTGCTGGTTGGATTTTAGAGCTTGATCGTGGTGAGGGAATTCCTTGGAAAGGAAACTACTCTTCATGGCTTGACCAAAAGAGTAAGAGGCTAGCGCAAGAAGAAAAACAGGAAAATAGAAAGAGAAAGACTTTAGAAAAAGAACTTGAGTGGGTAAAGATGGCCCCTAAGGGGCGTCACGCTAAGTCTAAGGCTCGTATCTCTAACTATGAGAGTCTTCTTAAGGAGCCTGAAAAAGAAAAGCTACAGGACTTACAGATCTATATTCCACCGGGTCCAAGACTGGGTGACTTAGTGATTGAGGCTAATGGGATCAGCAAATCTTTTGGGGATAAGACTTTGTTTCAAGATTTTTCATTTGAAATTCCAAAAGGGGCTATTGTGGGGATCGTTGGACCAAACGGTGCGGGTAAGACCACGCTTTTTAAAATGATGGCGGGGCAAGAAAAACCGGATTCAGGTGAGTTTAGGATTGGTAGCACTGTGAAGCTTGCTTATATCGATCAGTCACGGGCTGATTTAGATCCAAATAAGTCTGTTTGGGAGCAGATTTCTGGTGGTGAAGATGTGATGAAGGTAGGGGACAGAGAAATGAACTCTAGAGCCTATGTTTCAAAATTCAACTTTGTTGGTGGTGACCAGCAAAAGAAAGTAGGAGTTCTCTCTGGTGGAGAGAGAAATAGGGTTCAGTTAGCTATGCTGCTTTCTCAGGGAGCTAACCTTATTTTGCTTGATGAGCCAACAAACGACCTTGATGTGAATACGATGCGTGCACTAGAGGATGCACTGCTCAATTTTGGCGGTAGTGCGGTAGTTATTTCACATGACAGGTGGTTTTTAGATAGAATTTGTACTCATACAATGGCTTTTGAGGGTGATAGTGAAGTGGTTTGTTACCCGGGTCCTTACTCTGAATATGAGGATGATTATAAGACTAGGCGCGGGATTGATACGATTCAGCCAACTAGAATCAAGTATCGAAAGTTAAAATAGTTCACTTTTCATAGGGGAATTTAAGATTCTTTAAAAAAGTGGGCACAGCTTTTGCTTGCTTTTATATTGCTTAACTGGCAAATTTTAATAGATAGGAGGGTTATACAATGGCCGCAAAGAAAAAAACTTCTAAGAAGAAGACTACTAAGAAGAAAACAGCAAAGAAAAAAACTACTGCAAAAAAGAAGGTAGCTAAGAAAAAAACTACTAGAAAGGTAGCTAAGAAAAAAACTACTAAAAAAGCAGCTAAGAAGAAAACTACTGCAAAGAAGAAAGTAGCTAAGAAAAAGCCTGCAAAAAAGAAGACTAAAAGAAAACCGAATCCGGCTTTCATGAAAGCTCTTACTCCAAGCGATAAACTTGCAGCTGTAATTGGTGCTAAACCAGTTCCAAGAACTGAAGTTGTTAAAAAGCTTTGGGCTTACATTAAGAAAAATGACCTTCAAGATCCAAAGAACAGAAGAGACATTATAGCTGATGCTAAGTTAAAGCCTGTTTTTGGAAAACCAAAAGTTAATATGTTTGAAATGACTAAAATTGTTTCTAAGCATTTAAAGTAATTTTTTATTAAATTAACTTTAAGTAGTAAGCCTCTTACTTTTTGTAAGGGGCTTTTTTTTGTTAACAACATATTAATATTGTTGCTAGTTATTAATGGCTCTTTGGTGCTGAATGTTCTTTGTTTTTATTTGAGCAAGAAAGTGCTTTTGTTAAAATTAAACTATTCTTAACATTGATTTTATTTAAGAGATTTACTTCACTTGTCTCTACCTCGATCCGATTTTAAACACATGCAAAATATATATAAAAGATCTATTCTACTCATTGTACTCGCTTTCATGATTTTTGGTTGTAATCAAGACGGTTTTGAAAGTACTGATTCTCAAGGTTTTTCAAGTAACGGGAGTGTGACTCAGGAAGATGAAAAACCGAGTTCAACTCTTTTTTATAGTAAAACAATTGAAGAGGCTTCAATAAAGTTAATGGATAAGAGTCCTTATCAGATGAAAAAAGAGGATTTTTTAGAAATTAAAAAATTAAAATTTGTAGATGCTGGTATATTTGATATTAGAGATATTGCGATGTTCTCTAATTTAGAAGTGCTGGATTTATCAGGAAATATTATTGATGATTACAGCCCTCTTCTTAGTCTTAAGAAACTTAAGAAGTTAAAACTAAAAGGTAATGCCATATCTGATATCTCATTTATGTCTGGTTTTAGTGAATTAGAAAGCCTAAATTTAGCTAATAATAAGATTGAAGATATCACTGCTCTAGCAAGGCTTTCTGTTAAAAAACTTAATCTTAAAGGGAATGATATTTTTGATTTATCAGTTCTATTCTCTAAAGTTGAGCTTGAATCACTCGATATTTCAAACCTCCCTTATAGAATAGATATAAGTTCATTAAGTGAGTTAAGTAAATTAAAGCATCTTAATATAAGTAGAAATAAAGTGATTAGGGAAGAGTACTTACAAGACCTGACTTCGTTAAAAACGCTTATTTGTAATAATATGAAAGAGTTTGATTTCTCATCTTTAGGTCGTGTTGACATGCGTTTAAAGAAGCTTACTTTAAAGAATAATAATTTATTGCAGGTAGGTTTTTTACTAGGACTGAGTTCGATTAAAGTACTTGATTTAAGTAATAACCGTTTAGATAAAGATGCGCTTTCAGTGATTTCTACACTACTTAAGCTTAGAAATCTCAACTTAGCAAAGAACTTTATTAGTGGTAATTTAGACTTTTCAACACTTTCTGAACTTAAGAAAATCTCGCTAAGAGATAATGCTCTAAAAGACAAGCTTCACATTAATTTTGCAGATAAAGTTAAAATTAAGAAACTTAATTTAAGCTTTAATAAACTTACGGCAGTGGTTTTCTTAAATAGAAAAAAGATCAAAAAAGCCTTTAAAATTGATTTAAGAGATAATTTGTTTCAAGACATCAATACGGTATTAATTGATAACCCTCACCTTAAGGGCTTTGTGAAGTTTCAAGGAATAGATGATTCTGATTTAAACCTCCTTGATCCAGATACAGAAGGGGTTAGGTCTATAGCAAGTGAGTAGAGTCCATTAAGTAAGCCAATTCTTTTTTACTTTAAAATTCTCTTATCTTAAAGTCTTGTCGTTTTTTTTTCCTGGTGGTAAGTACCTCTATACAAGATAGAGGTATTTTTTTATGGAAGCAGGAAGAGCAAGTTTTGTGCAAGGAATGGAGAAAGCAGGTAGACTTGCTGCGAGAACTCTTAAACATGTAAAGCCATTTATTAAGCCAGGAATCACTACAAATGAAATTGATAAGATTGTTTATGACTTTACGCTTTCAAATGACGCTAAGCCAGCTCCTTTAGGCTATAAGGGCTTTCCTAAGTCTGTTTGTACGTCTGTTAATGATTGTATCTGCCATGGTCTTCCAACAGATTATACTTTAAAAGAAGGCGATAGTATAAATGTAGATGTGACCTCTATTGTAGCTGGTGGGTATCACGGAGATACATCGGCAACTTTTTTTGTGGGAGAGGTTTCAGAAGAAGACCGTAAGCTAACAGAGGTGGCTTATACTGCTATGCATAAAGGTATAAATGAGCTCAAACCTTTTGGAAAAACTGGTGATGTGGGATTTGCAGTAAATAAATATGTTATGAAACAGGGCTACTTCGCTGTAAGAGAGATTGGTGGTCACGGCATAGGAACGACTTTCCATAAGGACCCCTTTGTTCCTTCTTTTGGTAAAAAAGGAAAGGGAGAGATGTTTAGGCCATGGACCTGTGTGACTGTAGAGCCTATGATTAATATGAATTCAAAGCCTTACTCTGAGCATAGCATTGAAGGCTCAGATATTAAGTACTACCTGACAGCTGATGGCACGAATTCAGCTCAGTTTGAGCATACAATGCTTATAACAGACTCTGGTTATGAGTTTATGACTCTAGATGGAGAAGAAGTAATTACATTTTAGATTAAAAAAAGAGCTTCCTTATTTGCAATTATTTTGTATATGAAAGAATATAAACAAAATGTATTTATATTAGGAGCGGCTTTTTGAACTCTCAAAGAATAATCACAAAACTAGAAGAAGTTGCCAAAATAGGGACTTGGTTTTTAGACATAAATGAAAACAGCTTATTTTGGAGTGACGCTGTTTATGATGTTCATGAGGTTAAAAGAGGAACAAAGATTTTAGTTGAAGAAGGTATCAACTATTATATTCCTGAGCATAGGCCTGTTATTCGAAAATGTATTAACCAAGCAATAGCAGATAAAAAACCGTGGGACGTTGAGCTTCAGATATTAACTAAGTCAGGCAAAGTTAAGTGGGTAAGGGCTCTTGGGCAGCCAGTTTTTAAAGAGAGTAAGCTAGTTGGATTAGAGGGGATTTTTCAAGAAATTGACTCTCAAAAAAAACTCTCCTCACAGTTAGCTTTAGCGAATCAGAAAATATCAGTTGTTTTAAATGCTGCTAGTATTGGTTTTTGGGAGTGGAATTTGGAATCTGACCGGCTTATCTGGGATGAGAATATGAAGAAAATATATGGCCATGAAAAATCAAGTGATCTAGTAAATTATGATCTCTGGAAAGGCAGTATATTTCCTGAAGATCGAGATATTGTGTTTACGCAGTTAGAGGCTGCTGTTGAGAATAATGAAGTTTTTGATACAGAATTTAGAATTATTAGAGGGAGTGACCAGGCTGTTCGGTATATTAAAGCTGTAGGTACATTCGTATCTGATGGGCAATCAAAAAAAAGCCTCATGATAGGAATAAATAAGGACATTACTTTAGAGAAGGAAAATGAGCTTAAGTATCAACATAGTAGTCGTGAATTACAGAATGTATTCGATGCTATTCCAGGACTTGTTATGCATAAAAGTGCTGATGACATTATGGTGCGAGTAAATAAGTATGCTGCCGATATGAAAGGTCTTAAACCAGAAGATATGAACGGAAGAAAGAGTTCGGACTTTTATGATAAAGTCATGTGCGATAAGTACCATGAGGATGATATGGAAGTGATCCGATCTGGGCGGCCAAAACTTGGTATTATTGAAAAGGTAGAGGATAAGTTTGGCGATATGAACTGGATAAGGACTGATAAAACTCCTTATTATGATCAGTTTGGTAATGTTACAGGAGTTGTGCTTTGCGCGTTTGATATGAATGAGCAGATGAAGGCGCAAGAGGAGTTAAGAAAATTAAATGAGGAATTGATACAGTTTAACTACCGTATCTCCCATGATTTAGGTGCTCCACTAGCATCTATTAAAGGCCTATCTTTTATTGCTCAATCTCAAATGAGAAGCAAAGATTATGAAGAAGTAAATAACAATTTAATTAAAATATCCCAAACAACTGATAGGCTGAGGCGTTTGATCAACGATTTACTAAGCTTAAGCAAGTCAGCGCATTTAGAGGAAACTCAAGATCAGTTTGTTTTTAAAAAAGAAATAAGTGAAGTCATAAGCGATTTAAACTATGAAGCACAAGTTATCGTGACATTAAATTTGCAAGTAGAATCAGTTTTGACTAATCCTGTTAGGTTAAGGCAAGTGATTCATAACCTAGTTTCCAATGCCATTAAGTATAGAGATCATGATAAAGAGGTATCTACTTTAGAGATAAGTGTGGAAAAAGATTTAAAGACTGATAAACTTCTCGTTACGGTCAAAGATAATGGACTTGGTATATCAAAAACTCAACACTCTAAAGTCTTTCAAATGTTTCAGCGTTTTCACCACGAACAAAGAGGCTCTGGTCTGGGGCTTTATCTGGTTAAGAGGCATATAGAAGCTTTAAAGGGCAGGATTTATTTTGAAAGTACTGAGTTTGAAGGTTCTAAGTTTGTTATTTGCTTGCCTTTAAATATGTAATGTTTATAATTTTTACATGTTAAAATCTGTTATGATAGTTGATGATACAGAAGCTGATCGCTATATTGCTAAGTGGTCTATCAAGCAAAACCAAATTGCAGATTTAATTTTTGAAGCAAGAGATGGTGAAGAAGCAATGAGTATCTTGGCAAGTTACGACGAGCATAAGGCTGAGTTTGGGGATCGCTTTCCTCCTACACTGATACTTTTAGATGTGAATATGCCTAAAATGAACGGATTTGAGTTCTTAAAAGAATTTGAGAAACTAAGAGCTTTAAATGATAAATTTTATGATTCTGTTGTTGTTATGATGTTTACGTCTTCACAGTTACATGAAGATAAAGAGCGTACTATGGGTTATGATTTTGTCAGAGACTATCTAGTAAAACCTGTTGACCCGGAAAGTCTTAAGAGCATAATTGACAAGCACTTTTAGTAAACATATTTTATTTAAATTGTTGTTTTAATTCAAACTTTCATTAGAATGCTTTTATGGTAACACGCAAAGTACTAATTGTTGATGATAGTGAAGTAGAGTTTGAGATTCTAAAGAGTTTGTTCGCGAAAAACAGTTTTCATCAGTATAAGTTATCCTGGGTTAAAACTAAATCTGAGGCCGTGTCAAAAATACTATCCAATGAATATGATGTCCACATCGTAGACTATAACTTAGGCCAAGACAGTGGTATTGATTTAATCAAAGAGGTTAAGGAGAAGGGTTGTGGAGACCCATTTATTCTTTTAACAAGCTTTGGTCATGAGGCAGTTGATAGAGAAGCTCAAGCTTTAGGTGTAGATGAGTACATAATCAAAGAAGATTTAAGTTTTTATACACTGGATAAATCGATTCGTTATGCTCTTGAGAGAAAAAAAACTGAGAGCATTTTCATGGAGCAGCAAGCTAAGTTATTAAAATCAATTAAAATGTCTATGCTTGGAGAGCTGGTTAGTGGAGTGGCTCATGAGGTTAATAACCCAATCTCTTTGTTATCACTCCTCCTTGCAAATATGAAGAAGAAAGCCTTAATGGGTAAGTTGACCGGAGAAGATGCGGTTAACTTACTTGAGAAGGCAGAAACTACAGTTAAGCGGATGAGTAAAATAACAGCGAGTTTAACTAGGTATAGTAGAAATTCAGAACTTGACCCTTTTGAAAGAGTTGATTTTAAAACTTTAGTAGATGAAGCAGTTGAGATTTGTTTTGGAAAAATTAGATCTAATAGAATTAAGATTGATATTGGACCTATTTCTAAAGGAAACTACATTGATTGTCGTCCAGGAGAAATCATCCAAGTCTTGGTAAACATAATCAACAATGCTGTTGATGAAGTATTAAAATTTGAAGACAAGTGGATTAAGATAACCTCTACAGAAAGTGTGAATTATTTTGAGATAAATATTATTGACTCTGGTCGTGGCATTAGTAGCGAGTTACAGGAAAAGATTTACACTCCATTTTTTACAACTAAGAAAGCTGATGGAGGTACTGGCCTTGGCCTTAGCATCAGTAAGTCTATTATTGAGTCTCACTCAGGAAAAATGAACTTTGGTTTAAGTGAAGAAGGTAACACAAGGGTAAGGATATCTATACCAAAGGATGCCAAAAGTTTTCAGCCGCTAAAAAGAAAGGTTCTCGTTGTTGATGACAAGAAGAAGATGAGAGCTTTGTTTGCCACAATTCTTGAAGAAAAGAATTGTTTAGTCTATGAGGCCTCAGACTATAGTGAAGCACTGTTAAAATTAAGAAAGAATGAGGATATTGGGAAAATTGTTTTAGATACAGATATTAGCGGTTTTGAATTGGATAACTTTATATCGATTGTAAGTCAGCTTGAGACATACCCCGAAATAGCTTTGATTGGGGATTCTTTAAAATTCGCAGCTGAAATAGAGAGCTTAAATGACAATGTCTACTATACATTGTTTCAAAAGCCATTTGATACTGCAAAACTTATTGATTTCTGCTTAGAGGATCGAGGCCAGTTAGGTTAGTGAATGTGAGGCATGATCTTTTAAGGGACCTGGTCTCCACTTTTTGTCATGAAATAGAAGCGCCTACTCGGCATATTAAGTTTTTCACTAATAAGCTTAAGCAAGAAGAGGCAATTGTTAGTGAGAGTCTTAGGAGTGAATTTAATGAGTCTATAGATTTTATTCAATCGTCGTCGTTAAGACTTCAAGAAATAATTAGTGGTACCCTTAGGTTTAGTCAGTTCTTGTTAGAAAAATCAGAAAAGCCCGTTTCTTTAAAGGAGTGTGTTTCCTGTAATTTAGAGAAGACTGAACTTAAAGGTATTAATGTAGAGCTTGTAGAAGAAGTTCCTGTTGTCTTTCAAGATAGAATATTTGTATCAGTTTTTTATGAGCTTTTTTGTAACTCTCAAAAATTTGGTGATAAAAACTTAGAGCTAAAAATTAAATCTAGAAAAAGAGGTGAGTTTTTTACTGTAGAACTTTTGGATAATGGAAGTGTACTAAAGGAAGGAGTTAGACAAATAAAGCCTTTTTGCAACATTGGAAAAGAGGCTGAAGGTTTAGGCTTGGGTTTGTTTTTTTGTAAATTGATTGTCGAAAATTTTGATGGTCAGTTTAATATAGAAGCAAAAGCAGGTGAGAGGTTTAAGGTTCAAATAATTATGCCTGTTTCACAAGGCAATTCATGAGGCTGTTTTATTTTTCAGCCTCATGCTATTAGTAGAGCTTAAATTAAGAGACCAGCCTGTAGCCAACCCCTCGAACGGTTTTTATTTTTTCACCAACATGTTTAAGTTTTCTTCTTAAAGAAACAATATGAACATCTACAGTTCTTTCAACGGTGTATTCTTTTCCTAGAACTTGCAGGCAAATTTCCTTTCTGGACAAAACTTCGCCTTTTCTTTTCATGAGCTCTTTTAAAAGATTAAATTCAGTAACAGTAAGATTCACTTCCGTATTACCAACCGAGACAAACTGACCTCTAATAGCTATTTCAAGCCCATTATAACCAATTACCTTCTTTTGGCTTTGAGCGCTTCGTCTTTTGATCGCATAAACTCTCTCAATCAGTTCATCAATATCAAATGGCTTGCAGATATAATCATCAGCTCCTGATTTAAAAGCCCATATTTTATCAAACTTTCCGGCGCAAGCTGTGAGCATAATGATTGGAGTGAATTTAGCAAAATCATCACTTCTAATTTCCTTTAAGACATCAATACCGTCTTTTTCGGGCATCAATTTATCTAAGAGAATAATACTTGGGTCAAAATCTTCTATGTAAGATCTGATGAGAAGGGGGTTGTTAAGAGTTCTTGTTTTAAAGCCCTCAAGTTCTAGTGAATCAGATATTTGCCCTGCAAGTTCTTTCTCATCATCTACTATTAAAATTTTAACATTTTCGTTGTTTATTGTTTCTGTGATCATAAAGCCATCCTTGGTAATATGTTTAAATGCGATATGTTCATAATATATAAACTAATAGTATTTATCATGGTTTGCAAAAAATAAACTGGACTTGTTTAGAAAAGTTTAACTAACTGAATGAATTGTAAAAAGATAATTTACAATTCAATAAATTATTTTAAAAACTTATCTCATATTTTAAGCTGCGCAGTTTTTAGCTGCACTCATTGGCAGTCTTATTTCAAAGACAGTGGTCTTTGAATTATTCACTAACTCCAAACTTCCCATGTGGTTTTCTAGAATAGATTTAGAAACGCTTAGGCCAAGCCTTGAGCCGCTTGAGATGGTTGTACTTAATAGGGGATGCTCTTTTGATGTTGCACTTTGAGCAAGCCCAGGGCCGCCCCCGGTATCTGTAAATCGTATTACAGCTTGGCCATCAATAACTGTAGATGAAACCTCTAGTCGTTTCTTAAAGCCGCCATTTAAAGCATCAATGGAGTTTGAAATTAGGCTATGAAAGACATAGGAAATCTGTGACTCATCGCAATATAGAGTAAGGTCACTATCGACTTGATTGATAACTTCAATGTGGTGTTTGTCTATTCTAGATGCAAGTAGTGACAAAGTGATGTCCATTATCCTTGAGGCCTTATGTTCTTTTCGAAGCTCATTGTGTAAGTTTCCTGTGTACAGCTTTAGCCCTTCAATAATAGAAGAAGCTCTGGTGATATTCTTTTTTGCGGTCTGAATTTTTGTAACAACTTTTTCTACATCAAAGTTGGGTTGTGAGACCACTTTGCTTAACCAATCTAGCGAGATATTTATAATTGCAAGAGGGTTGTTGATTTCATGTGAAATGCTTCCAGCCATTTCTCCTAATGCTGCAAGTCTTAAGTTGTTGTCTAAGTTTTTTTGAATTTTTTTAATTTGAGTTACATCAGTATGTGTTCCTATCATTCGAACGGGGCGTCCCTCATCTGACCATTCAATAACTTTTCCAACACAAACAACCCAAACTATGGAGCCATTTCTGTGTCTACATCTAATTTCTTGCTTTATCTGATGTTGACCTTTTGTTTTAAAATGCTTTTTTAAGTTTTGTTTAAGTGTGATCAAGTCTTCAGGAAATATCATCTCGTTCCATTTTTTAATTTCATCGTCGATGCTTTCAGGACTATAACCAAACATATTCCAAAATTGAGGGGACATATAACTTTGCTTGGTTGCCAGGTTCCACTCCCAGTAACTATCAGTCACATTGTCTAGTAAATAATTTAAATCGTCTATTTTTTTAAATGATAGATCATTTTTATTAAGAGAATCGATATCCCACCCCTCTAACTTCTTTTATTTTATTGCCAACATAGTCTAATTTATTTTTTAAGTTTGTAATGTCGATTCGAATTTTTTCTAAGCTTGAGTTATTGCTAGTTAGCTGCATTTGAATGTCTTCATTTGAAAGTGTGCCGCCTTTTTTTTCAATAAGCTTACTTAGGAATTCAAATTCAAAGGATGTAAGGGGAACTTCTTTATCTCCTAGAGTAATATACTGTCCTTTGACTTCAACACTAAAAGAGTCTTGGATTATTTCCTTTTGAAGCTTAACGTTCATATTAAACCTTTTTGTTAATGCCTTAAGCCTTAGTACAAGCTCATCAATATCAAAAGGCTTAGAAAGGTAATCATCTACACCTGAGTTAAATGCCCAAAGCTTGTCAAATTTTGTTGTACATGCTGTTAACATGATTACAGGAACATTAGGTTTAGAGCTTTGTTTTCTTATGTCAGATAAAACATCTATACCATCTTTAACGGGCATAAGGCGGTCAAGTACAACAATATCTGGTCGAAACTCTTCGATGAAAGTGAGTGTTTCTTCTGGTGAGTTTAACCCCTTTGTTACAAAACCCTCTAGCTCTAAATGATCACAAATTTGTTCAGTAAGTTCTTCTTCATCATCAATTAATAATACTCTTAGCTTTTCAAGTTCTTTTTCCATGTAGTTTTTATCGGTACTGTAGCCATATTTATTAGTGCAATTGAGTTAAATGTTTCTTATCAAACTTAGCCAAAAGAGGGGGTAATGCTGTGTTTTGTAAAGGAAGGTTTAACCTTAAAATTAAACTTTTCTAAACATAGGGTGCACGGCTTGATTTACCCTTAAGCTCTTTTCTAAATATGCCGTTTAGACTTTATGAGTGATAAAAAGATATTAATAGTTGATGATGAAGCTGATCTCCTTGAGATGTATAAAGAACTTATTGAAGAAGAGGGTTTTGAAGTTAAGGCCTGCGAATCTGGAGAGAAAGCGTTTGAAGCATTAGAGCAAAACAGTTTTGATCTTATTATTAGTGATCATAATATGGGTGAGGTGTCAGGTGAGGATTTACTTAAGCACGTTAACCAAAATATTCCTGGAGTTCCTTTCTTCCTAGTAACAGGGGAGAATAACATGCAAGGTTTAGAGTTTGCGCATTCAATGGGGGGGCTGCTGACAAAACCTGTTGATATATTTGCTCTTATTGACCGTATCAATGAGAGTTTGGCGGATGCGGCTTAAATTTAAGCCGTAGCGTTGTTTGAAATATTAAAAAAGTGACCACTTGTAAAATATAAGCAGGCATCCATTAAGTCTTTATCTGGAAAGACTTTAGCTTGCTTTAAATCTATATATGTAAAATCCACACTACAGTTATATCTTTCATCTGATGCATACTTAGTTGAGTTATGATTTTCGAGTATATTATTGACCTTTCTGTCATTTCTTGTGCAGCCTAATACAACATCACCAAGATCTTGACAGGCTTTCCATACACCGATGGACGTTAAAAGTTGTGAAAGTTGTAAGTCAGTTTGGCTCTTTCTCCATTCAGGATCTATTGCTAAATTTGATAGTGCATAAGCTTTTCTAAGACCTTTACTTAAAAGGACATCAAACATATCTTTAGGAAATGTTTGAAGATATCTACTGTGCCTGTGTGACTCAATAGAAAGATCATAAGATTCAAGAAATATGCAGCCTACAGGCTTGTCTTTATCAAAAAAAGCTAGAATTCTTTTTGCGTAAAAATCATCACTAAAAAGTTGCTGCCTCTCTTTATAGCCTAAATCAGAAAAAGACTTTTCCCATGCAGATTTCCAAAAGTTATACAAAGCCTCTTGCCTGTCATCCTTTGTAAAAGAAATAGAGGTGTTTACATCAAAAAAACTTAAATCAAGTACTGTTCTTTTGTTTAGAACAGTACTTTTTTTTAATAAGTGACTTTGTAAGTCTACTTGCATTTTACAGGCTCATTGTCGGTTGAGGAGTTTTTAATTCAACACCAATATTTAAACTTGAAGGTGCACTGCATGCCTCACACATTTGTGAGTATGACATAGCTGTTTGCTCAATGTTTTCAGCAACCTTTAAAACTCTTTCTTGTGAAAGTGATTCAATAAATTTAATTGCTTTTTCTACATGATCAGGATCTTCCTCAGCGTGTAGTTTAACAAACCTAATAGCCTTTCCTTTATAAGCAGCTTCAATTCTTTGAAGAAAATCAGGGAAGTAAACGCATGCAAATTGCTCAAGTGCTAATATATAGCCCATGAAATACATTGGATCTTGTTGCATTATTTTATAGTACTGAGCTTCCCATAGAGCTTTTGTTTCAGGCCTTTCAGGGAAGTCTTCAAGGTTGTAGCCAAGTTCTTCAAGGTCATGTTTTGCTAGAATCTCATGGTTAGACTCTTCAGTAATGTGCTTTATGAAACGTCTAAAGTACTGGCCCTCACTCTGTTTCATAAGGCCAGCTCCAACAGCAAGAAGTCTTGTTGAATGCGATACGTAGTAATATGTTTGTGCAAGAAAATCAGCGTATACTTCTGGATTTTCAATGTTCATATGGTTAAGTTTTTCTTCCATCAGCGCCATTGGCTGTGTGAGTTTATTTGTAATCATTTCAGTCTCCTCTTTGTAAATTATTTTTGTTTACAAAGAGGATAAGTATAAAAGGCTTTGAATAGCAAATAAAAATTATTTAGTTTGCGAAGGTGGAGTTTTTTTCAAAATAAAAGTTCACTCATTTTTGAATAACGGTGACTTAATTTAGGCCCCTATTTATCTTTAAATAGGGGAAGAGAGCATGTGTTAAGATTTTATTAATAAAACTCTACTTTAGACATCAAGCGGCAATTGGCATTAAAATAGCATCTCTTTGTTTAGACTTAAAGGAGAGGTTAACAGTTGTTGACCCAGGTGAGTTTTCATTTTCTTCTACAGACTCTATCCATATACTGCCACCACTTTTATCAATGAGTTGTTTTATTATTGGAAGGCCAAAGCCAGTTCCTTTTTCACCAGAAGTTCCTAGGCGAGATGTTTTTGCATCGAAGTCAAAAATCTTTTTTAAAGTTTCTGGAGGTATCCCAATTCCTTCATCACTAATTGAAATCACATATTGTTCATTACTTTCCATAAGAGTACGTATTTTGATGCAGCCGCCATCATGAGTAAACTTAATGGCGTTATTAATAATATTTGGTATAATTGAATTTGAGAAAATCTTTTCTTCTGAATATATTGAAATACCTTTGAAATCATCAGCATTATAGTCAAGAGTAACATTTTTCTTCTCTAACTTATCTTCAAACATTTGAATGATGTCTGTCATGCAAGCGTGTAGATCGATCTCTTCAACTTCAATTTTCCCATCTTCACTCATAGCTTTTTCAAAAGCTCTTACTTGGCTAATTAAGCTACTGATCCTATTCGACATACTATCAACAACAGTTACGAATTTTTCAACATTCTTGTTTCTTTGAAAGATCTTAACTCGTCCTTGGATTACTGAAAGAGGGTTTGATACATCGTGTACTAGTGTTTTAAATAAGAAATCCTTTTCCTTAACGGCAGTTCTTAAGAACTTGTTACTGTCGTTTAACTCTTTTGTTCTTTCATCAATGATTTCTGTTAGTCTCTCTTTTTCTTGTCTGTGATAGAAATCAAGTGACATGGCTGGAATAATGGCTGCTAAAAGCTGGTATACAGCATATGAAACGGGCCATCCCCAGAGTTGAGCTGCAGGATTATTTCTAAAAAAAGCAAAGTTAAAACAATGAATAACGATGGCAAATAAAATGACGGCATGACATTTCATAAGTGAAGTGACCTCGCCTCTTTTTCTAATCAAAAAGAGATGGGCTACATAGAGTAGCGGGGCAGCAGTAGCGAAAGCTAAGGGGAGAGATTTATATAAGAAAGAAACAGAGTCATATTGTAATAAAAAGTAAGAAGTAGCAGCCCCTAAAACTCCTATTGAAGCAAATCTTTTCCACGGGTATTTTGTGTTTACGAAGAAAACAGAGGCGTAGCATAGAAGGTTTAAAGGTATAAGCGTGAATCCATACCCCATAATAATTGCGGTTTCTCCATTTTGAGCGGCTGACTGAACTAAAAAATTAACAATCAATGCAAGCCAGAAAAAACTTGCTCTTAAATAGAGTTTTCTTTTTGAAGTGTAGTAAATCAGCGCACTGACAATAAAGTTAAGTAGAGAAAATATTAATATAATTATAAATGTAGTTATAATTAGAGTTTCGATAAGAACCACCTATGTTTTTTAATTTTAAACTTAATCGGTTTAGTTTGAGATTACATAAGGTGCATACAGGCGATCTGAGAATGTTTATACTTTTTTAATATTTAAAAAGCTTAGGTTGAGATGCAGAAAAATATTAAGAAAAAAATAATATTTCTATAAGTAAATAGTCCTAATCTAAAGGTATTGAATTTGAGAATGCTAAATCAATTAAAAGCTTTAGTTCCTATAGATTTTTATGTGGTAGTTTTTTGGCTTTTTGAGTCCCACTAGTGTTTGTTATCAGGTTAGATTCTCAACTGTAGGCTTTTCTAGCTTTTTTAAATGGAAGTAGAGCGATAAAGGAAAAGCGTATTAAAGCGGCTCTGGGTTTTTATGTAGAGAGATTCTGTAAATCTTACTTAGTCTTTAAAGAATAGAGCCGAAATTAAACCATATCGAGGTCTCTATGCCCTTTAGCTTCTTTATGAAAGTGAAGAGATAATTATTATCAGCCTAAATGATAGGCGTTAAGAAAAAGCAAGAAATATTGGACACCTCAAGTCTATATGTTAGCATCTGATCGATTTAATTAAACTAATTTAAAGAAGCCTTACTTTTTTGTAAGGTTCTTCTAAAACATTAAGGAGAATACGGTGGAAGTTATGACTACATCTACAAACCCAACTACAGCAACTGGAACACCAGATTACAGAGTGTGTGAAGCAGCAATGAACTCTAAAGAAGAGTTTGATCGTTTAGCAAAATGGGGCAGAGAAGAAATTAAAATTGCAGAAACTGAAATGCCAGGCTTAATGGCTTTAAGAGAAGAGTATGGTGCTCAACAGCCTCTTAAAGGTGCTAAAATAACAGGTTGCATTCATATGACAATTCAAACAGCAGTTCTTATTGAAACTTTGACTCATCTTGGAGCAGAGGTGAGATGGAGTTCATGTAACATCTACTCAACTCAAGACCAAGCCGCAGTAGCAATTGCTGCTACTGGAGTTCCTGTTTTTGCTTGGAAAGGTGAGACAGAAGAAGAGTATAGATGGTGCTTAGAACAAACTGTTAAATGGGGCGAAGAAGGTTATAATATGATCTTAGATGATGGTGGTGATTTAACTGCTATGATGCACGAGCCTGAGTACGTTCATATGCTTGATAAAGTAATGGGTGTTACAGAAGAAACTACTACTGGTGTACATCACTTACAAAAAATGCTTGATGAAGGAAAATTAAAAATTCCTGCAATGAACGTAAATGATTCAGTAACAAAATCAAAATTTGATAACCTTTATGGATGTAGAGAATCATTGGTTGATGCTGTTAAGCGTGCAACTGATGTGATGATTGCAGGTAAAGTTGTTGTTGTTGCTGGTTATGGTGATGTTGGTAAAGGCTCTGTTCAGTCTATGAAAGGCTTAGCAGCAAGAATCTTAGTAACAGAAGTCGATCCAATTTGTGCTCTACAAGCTGCAATGGAAGGTTATGAAGTTGTAACAATGGAAGAAGCTTGTGAAAAAGCTGACATTTTTGTTACAGCGACAGGTTGCTGCGATATCATAACTGAAGAGCATTTTAAAAAAATGAAATCAGGTGCGATTGTTTGTAATATTGGGCATTTTGATATTGAGATTGATATGGCTTGGTTAAATGCAAACTCAGAAGTTATGGAAATTAAACCACAAGTTGACCTTCATACAATGAAAGATGGAAGAACAATTATTGTTCTTGCTAAAGGAAGATTAGTAAATCTTGGTTGCGCTACTGGTCACCCATCATTTGTAATGAGTGCTTCATTTACAAATCAAGTGATTGCTCAAATGGAGTTTTTCATGAACCCAGGAAAGTATGAGGTTGGTCTTTACAGACTTCCAAAACACTTAGATGAAAAAGTTGCTATGCTTCACTTATCAAAAGTTGGTGCTAAAATTTCAACTTTAAGTAATAAACAGTCTGAGTATCTAGGTTTAGCAGAAGCTGGCCCTTATAAGCCTGAGCATTATAGATACTAAATTAGTTTTTAAAAAAATTAATAATTTAAGGCCTACTTTATTCAAGTGGGCTTTTTTTTATGTGTACCTTTTAGGCTTTAATGTTCTCTTCTTAATGCATTCGTTTTTAATATTTGGTTTGAGCATGAAATCGACTCATGCTTTAATTATAGTCTAAGATTTTTAAGAACTAATCCAAACCCTCAAGGTAAAGGTTTAACACAAAAGAGAGGAGAGCTCTTGATTCAGTATGATGGTGAAAGCATCCTAATTAAGGTTCATCCAATAAGTTTAGTGGCTCGCTTAATTTTGACTATAGTGAGTGTACCCATGTTTTTAGGCGGGCTTTTAGCTTTGTATAATGTTACTCGAACTGACTTTATAGCATTACCCATTGAGAATTTAACCTTTGGTATTGCTGTGACAGTTCTACTTTTTATTATTTCTTTAGCTGGGCTACATAGTGCTTTTTCTGGACAGGAAACACTCAGATTTGATCATCAGACTCAAAAAGTATTTTTTATGAAGAAAATTTTGTTACTGAAGTTTATAAAGGTTTATGATTTTTCAGATGTCCCTCCTCCTTCTTTATTCTTTCATAAAGCTTTACATGATGAAGATTCATCTAAATGGGGCTTGAAATTTGAGATGCCTGATAACAATAAACTGCAATACTATCCGGTTGTTGATTATCCAGATCTTGCTATTTTCTTTCCAAGTGAGGCAAGCGGTGATTTTGAATCAATAGAGCGCGAGAGTCTACTTCCTCAAAAAGTATTTGCTGAAGAGTGGAGAAATAAAATCTTAAAACTGTTAGTGGAAGCGAAATAATTATAGCATTAGTCGATCAGTTGATATTAAGCTATATTTCTTCATCTTCTCCTGAAATAATCCCTTGAACTTCGCCAGCATCACAGTGAATTTAGCGCAATCAACAACCTTTCTAGGGTTGAGGGATGCCACTTTTTCTTGAGCTTGTGCACCCAAAGGATAGCTTGTTAGAAGGATCAATAAAAAGCAGCTCTTTCATAATTAAAATATCGGTATATGGCATGCATATTTTAAGCACTTATGCAGGACCAAGGTGTGTAAAAGTCTAATTTAAGTGTGATGGATAAAGCCTGAACTGCTAAGTTTAATATGTGAAAACTTTGATCATATTAATTCTATTTATTATTCATTTTCAAACTTTAGCAGATATTGGGCCAGATGGTAAGAGGTATGGCACTTGCTACAACTCCACTTATGCAGATTCTAATGAAACCCAGGTTCAGCTAAAAGTGTGTAATAGTGCTTCTGATGATAGCTTTATATATTTTCGTGGAAGTCAGATTATAAACCCTGAGGCAGAAGGATTAAGAGTATTTAGACAACTTGAAGGAGGTTCTGTAACTAGAATGGCTACAGGATGCTCGGATGTTCAGGTTAAACAATTAGATAAAGAGGGTAATGTTAAAGGCGATATTAATTTATATATGTGCTCTTTTGTTAATCCTTTAAGAGATGAAATGAGTGTAAACCCAAGCGATTATACTTTTTATTTAGATGAAGGGCTTACTAAACCAATATCAAACTCTTTAGTGACCTTTAAAGAAGGAACATACTATTTAAATACAACAATTCCAAAAGTTGAACTTGCAGGCGTTGGTGATAGTTATAATTGTAATCCTGCTAACGCTATGACAACAAACCAGTGTTTAGTTTGTAACTGTTTTCATGAAGCACGTGGTACAAGTACTTCAGAAATGTATGCAGTTAATAGAGTTGTACATTCTAGAGTTTTAAACCCAATTTTTCCAATGTTTGACCCAATTGTTAGTCTGCACCCTCAAACCGCAGCAAATGAGGCATGTCAGGTTGTTTATGATAGAAATGCTTTTACATGGGCAAAGCATAGTAGCAAGAGGAATCAACAAATAGGGGAAGCAGAGTTACCAGCTAGTGATATACCCTCTTATAGATTGTGTATGTCTCAAGTAAAAGCATCACTATCAGTTAAGGATGATTATTTTGCTTCATACTATATGAATGAAAATGTATATAAGCCTATAAGTCAAAAAGAGGGTGCTCCAACTTTACCAAAATGGTATAGAGATTGTAAGAGTGACAATCCTGCTAGTGTTATCTCAAAAGTTCCGAATGTTTTAGATGCAAGTCTTAGTGTCAATACAGTGCACACCTATGTTTCTTTTTGTGAGCCAAGAGAGAAAAGATTTCTAATTGAGTCTGGTCAAGGTGTGAGCGTTCAAGGAGTGGTTGATTAATGAAGAAATTGTTATTGTTTTGCATATTAGTTAGTTTTAAATCTCATGCAACACCTGAGGTGGGTCTTATTAATAGTACAAAATCAAAGCGTATTATTTTTGGTAACTATTTAGAAGCTAAGATGAATAAGCAATCAAAACTTAAGCCTTTAAAATTTACAGATTTTCCCAAACAAGTAAGAGACCTCTACCCTGATTTCTCTAAAGATCTGCCTCAAGGCTATCTTGCTGATTTTAATCAAGATGGTAAGAAGGATTTAGTTTTTATTTCTAAATATAACAATGTTTTTGGAAAGGCTAAAAATACGGTCGTTTATGCAGCTATCTCAACATCAACAAATAGATATAAAATTCATAAGGTTTATAAATTTAAAGCTTTAAATATAGGTAGTACTAAGCTTTCAAAGCATAAGAAAGATCATAAAACTGATATACTTGATTATCTGTCAGATCCTGAACCAGGTAAATTAACAAATAAGCCTGTAGTTATTGAAAACTTTTTAGGTAAATCAATAAGATTTAAATATTCTAAAAGAAAGTTTATAGAAGTAGATGAAAAAGGGCAGAGAGTCCTTTAAGTTAGTAAATCAAGATTTTGCTTCTCTAAGTAAAGACTTCTAGAAGGAAAAGCAAAATCAACACCACAGTTTTTAGCAAGCTTCATAGCTTCTAAGAGAACATCTTCTTTAGTTTTTAATTCAGCCTCATAATTATTTACAGCTATAAAGTAATAAACTAAGACATCTAAAGCACTTTCTCCCATAGAGTTAAAATTAACATGTATTTTATCTTTTCTAGTATTAGGGTGTTTTGTAATAATGTCTTTTAAGCCTTTAGTAAAAGACTCCATTTGCTCTTTTGTAGTTGAGTAGGTGAGTCCAAGACTTGTGTACACTCGTCGAAACTGTCTTCTCCCCATATTATCAATATTAGCATTAGCTACTGTGGAGTTTGGAATAACAACTTCTGAGTCATAAAAAGTTTTAATTCTAGTAGATCTAAAGCCAATATCCGTTACAGTTCCTTCTATGTTCTCCATCTTAATCCAGTCCCCAATTTTAAAAGGTTGGTCAAAAAGAATCATAAGAGAACCAAAGAAATTAGCTGCTGTGTCTTTTGCAGCTAGTGCAATAGCTAAACCGCCTATTCCAAGTCCTGCAACTAAAGAGAAAACATTCACTCCAAGGCTTTGAATGATAGTTAGTAATGCGAGTATGACTATAACAATTTTTGCTGTTTTACTTAGGAGCGGTACAAGCTGGTCATCTAGATTTGATTCTGTTCTTTCTGCAGCTCTTGCCATTGTTTTGCTTATTGGGTCAACAAGCTTATAAAGAGCCCAAAAGGTGGCAGCTGAAAAAATAACAGCAATAGCTTTGTACCAAATACCTTCAGCAGTTTTTGGCAGTGCTATAGAGTTTTCAGACACTCTTAGATAAAGTGCTGCTAGAAACATCGCAATAGGGCCTTTAAGTGATTCAAAAGCTTCAAAAGAAAAAGAAGTTCTTTGAAATAAAATATGATCAATTAGAGATAGAATGAACTTTAAAACAAAGTAGATCACTATGGCTGTTGTTATAACAAAAAATATATGTAACCACTGGCCGTAAGTTACTGATAAAAATTGCCCGCTTTCTACTAAAGAATTAAAGTAGTCTTTCATATTAATAACCTTTAACTTTGTGCTTTATCTAGTTTATTTTGATCTACATAAGACCAAAGAAACTTAAACTCAGAGATACTTTCTCTGATGTCATCAATTGCTCGATGTGAGTTTTGCTTTTCATACCAAACACCTTTTGTTAAAAAAGGAAGTTTTAAGCTTGTAACGTCAAGCTGTCTATAATGGAGTAGTTTAAAGAATGTTCTAAAGTATGCTTTTAAGAAAACTCTATCTTGTCCTATTGTGTTTCCTGCAAGAATAATTTTTTCATCACCAAAGTGACTTGTACACCAATCAACAAGATCAGCCTCAACTTTTTTTTCTGATTCACCATCTTTTTTTATAAGATCTAAAAGGCCTGAGTTTTCATGATGAGTTTGATTCCACTCATCCATATTATCAAAATATTCTTGAGGTTGTTTAATGACAGCGTGAAAACTTGAAATCTCATTAAGTTCTGTGTCGGTTATAATAGCTCCAACTTCAATAATTCTTTCCATTTCTACATCAAGGCCTGTCATCTCTAGGTCTATCCAAAGGTATTTTGTAAAGGAAACAGGTGGTGGAGTTCTCTCATTGCTCATATATATAATCTTTCGCTTATTTAGTGATAAAGCCTTCTTGTTCTTTTTTTATCTTATTAATTTTACTTATTATTTTAAACTGACCTCTAGTATTCCAGAGTTTCTTTTCCCTGCCCAGTCTTGGTGAACACTTGAGTCAAAACCGCCCATTTTAAGATACTTTAGAACCTCTTTTTTTACAGCCCCGCTTCCTTTTCCTGTCATGATAAGAACTTTAGCGGAGTTGCTGTTTTTAGTGACAAACTTATCTACTAGGTCAAAAACCTCATCTGTTCTTTTTCCATGCAAATCTAGTAAGGGCCATTTGTAATTCATTGCTTGTTTATACTGAGGGGTTTTGGTTAAGTTGTAAACCTATGACAGATCTTCAATATAAAAGAGAACAGGTTTTTTGGATACTTTCAGCTGTCTTCTTAAGCTCAATGGCTATGCTTAATATCATTGGTCTTACAAAGTTTGTTAATGTTTTTGGGCTTAGTGTTGCTGTTGGAATACTGCCATATCCAATTACCTTTCTTTGTACAGACCTTATAAGTGAGCTTTATGGTAAGAAAAGAGCTAACTTTATTGTCTGGCTTGGCTTTTTTATTAATTTAATGATTTTCTTTTTTGTTTGGCTTGCTCAAAACTTGCCTGCAGTTGACCTTATGTTTCAACCTCCTTGGCAAACAATTGAGCTTGCTAAAGAAGTTTTTTATGCAGATGGTACAAGAGCAAATGGAGAGGTTTCACTTTTTTCTTTTATTTATAAATGCACTGCTGGCTCAGTGATGGCTTCAATGGTGGCCTACCTAGCAGCTCAACTTTGTGATGTTCATCTTTTTCATTATTTTAAAGCTTTAACAAAAGGAAAGCATCTTTGGCTTAGAAATAATTTTAGTACATTAGTAAGTCAGTTAGTTGACTCACTAGCTGTTATTGGAATTACTTTTGGAGCTGCCTTCATGCGAGGAGAGATTGCACTTGGAGCTTTTTTAGTTCTTATTGGAAGTAATTATGCTTTTAAGGTAGGAGCAGCTTTACTAGACACTCCTTTCTTTTATTTTTTTACTACTAAACTGAAGAAAGAATTAGAGTTTTAAATATTGTAGAGTAGTTTAGTTACTTAAAAGCTTTTTTCAAGAGAGTTAGTTGCCTCTTAAGTTAAAGTCATTAAATTTGAGCCTCAAAACTAGTTGAAGCTTGTTTTGATGGAGGAGGTGTTTGTGGCTCGCCTTGATTTGGGACTACTTTGGCCTCTTTTGGGTTGATGGTGTCATAGGTGTTACCTGTAAGTGGATTTATCAAAGTTGTGCTGTTTTTATAAATTCTAGCAGTAGAGTAGAGTTTTTTTATTGCAGTCCATTTTGGCATATATTGATATTTATCTGGGTAGTTTGTTTTAAGGGCTTCATGAACTAGCTTTAAATGTTTACTACTTACTGTAGGAAACAAGTGGTGCTCAACATGATATCCAAAGTTTATATGAAAGAACTCTAAAATAGGGTGGTTAGTAACTGTAAGTGAGTTTATTAAAGGGTCATTCTCTTTAGTTAATGGGCTTAAGTTATGGTTTGTGGAGATATATGAAAAGGGAAGGTAGTTTTGTATAGCAAAAGGGATGATATAAACCCAGAGCCAATTACTAGGTCCTGCTATATATAAGAAGCCTGCGTGACATATGACAAGAGCAGCTAGCTCAATATTAACTCTTTTATGGTCAAGCTTATCAAAGATTTTGTTTCTAAATCTAAAGTAAAACTGTGAAGCTGCTACATTTACTGAAAAGAAAAAGAAAAAATATAAGTAACTTCTTTTCTTACCTGAGCCTGGAGTAAAAGGGTACATCCTCTGCATGAACTTTGAATGTGTGTAAATTCTTTTAGTAGGGTAGGCGTCTGGATCTAATATGTTTTTTTGAGTATGGCTGTGATGAAGGTAGTTATGCCAATACTTCCAAAAAGTTGATGAGATCATAAAGGGAAGAAAACAAAAGAAGCCAAAAAAGTTTTGAACAGTTTTATTTCTTACAATATTTCCATGCATAAGTTCATGGCCCATAAGCCCGTTAACACCCCAGCAGTAACCTGCAAAAAGGCCTAAACTTAAATTTAAATACCATGGAAGAGAGAAATAAAGAATTGAAGCAATTGATGTTGCTCCTGCAAGTTGAACCATAATAAGGCTTAACAACCTCATATTATAAGGTTTAAAAATGTCCTTTGGGAGTTCTTTTCGTAGAGATCTGTAACTAGTTTGCATAATTTTTAGTACCTTTATTTTTACATAGTAACTTATAAGGAAGTTGTATTTAAACAACCTTTTTTTTATTATTTGCACAATTATATGGCTTATCTGACAAGGTCCTGTAGCTGCATTATTTTTGTGTGAAATATATGCAAAAAATGAAGTGCCACCTTCTTGGTAGTCTACTGTAATTAAGTAGTAAAACCTTTCGTTTAGCTGCTCTTTATTGTAGCTGATGTTCTTTTAAGATAGTCTTTATCACTATGAAATTTCCACCAGATACTAAAGCTCTTGTTTGTGGTGCTTCGCAAGGTATTGGCGAAGCAATTGCTCACCTTTTAGCTGAAAACGGAGTAAGCCTTACTCTTGTTTCTAGAACTCCTTCTAAACTTGAAAAAGTTAAGAGTGAGCTAAAGTCACCTGAAGATCACCAAATTTTTGCAGCTGATTTTACTAAACCAGATGATGTTAAGGCTCTAGCTGATTTTATAAAAGATTCGGGGCCTTATCAGGTCTTTGTCAATAATTCTGGAGGTCCAGCTGCAGGAAAACTTTTTGATGCTGAAGATCAAAGTTTTAAAGATGGGCTTCAGGCTCACATACTAAGCTCACAAACACTTCTTAAAGAGCTTGTGCCAATGATGGAAAAATCAGGTTGGGGAAGAATTATTAATGTTATCTCAACCTCTGTACGTATTCCAATTCCAAACCTTGGAGTTTCTAATACAATAAGAGGGGCTGTAGCAAGTTGGTCTAAAACTCTTTCTTTAGAGCTAGGTCCAAAAAACATTACCGTAAACAATGTTCTTCCTGGTTATACAAAAACTCCTCGCCTTGAAAAACTTATTCAAAGTGCTTCAGACAGACTTTCAAAATCAACTGATGAGGTTGATAAGATGTGGAAAGCAAAAGTGCCAATGGCAAGGTTTGGAGAAGCAAAAGAGGTGGCTTCTGCAGTTTGTTTTCTAGCAAGTGAGCATGCCTCTTATATTAATGGTGTTAACCTACAAGTTGATGGTGGAAGAACAGGTTCTATATGAAGTACGACATCTTTTTATCTATTTCTCAAACTGAAGTTGATGGTAAAGTCCCTTCAACAAATAAAATGTTTTCTGACTTCTTTGATCAAGTAAAATTAGCAGATCAATTAGAGTTTGGAACGGCTTGGGTGGCTGAAACTCATTTATCGTGCCAGACACAAAAGAAAACTTCTTTTGCAGTAGTTCCAGAGTTTAAAGGAGAAATTGGTTTAAACACTGATATCTTACAAGTTGCTCACCTTTTATTTTCTCAAACTAAAAAGATCAACGTCGGCTCAGCCATTAGAAATATAATGTGTAACGGTGGCCCAATAGCTCACGCAGAAGCAGTAAGAACTTTTCTAGCTTTAAATCAACAAAGCCCCTATGCTGATAGAACTCTTGAATTAGGTTTTGCAGCTGGAAGGTTTGATTTTTCAAACGCTCCGTACAAAGTCTATCCAAGAACTGAATGGGAAATGGCAGCGTGGCATCAAGTGAAATCTAAAGCATTAGAAGAAGCTTCAGAAATTTTCTTACGCCTTTTAAGGGGAGAAGAACTAAGTTCAGCCTCTATTAAGCAAAAAATTCTAACAAAAAGTGATTTTAGAGAAATTGCTGACTGGGAGAACGCAGCTGAACTTGCTAATGAAGATGGGGACTTTTCTGATGACCAAATTAAATTAAAAAAGTTCTTTGAATTTGAGATCCTCTCACTTATTCCTCTTGAAGCAGACTTAAGTAAACTTCAATTAACAGTAGGCTCACATGATCCAGCTGTTCAAGAGCTTTGTAATCAGTTTTTTCCAACAAGAGTCTTTAACCTATCAATAACTCCTCCGGCAGTAATTGAAGAAACTCATCAGCGCATGCAAAAAGCTTATCATACTGATGGTGGAAGATGGCGTAGGTGGTATATGCCAAGAACAGCAATGATTTTTATTGATGACACACCAGGTGCTACTGAATTTAAGAAGAATGAAACAGCAAAAGCAAAAGCTAAGAAAGCCTGGGAGAACTACTGGAAAGCAATGGCAGGGACTATTGACCCTAAAAAAGTTGAAAATGCTGTAGATAATACGATATGTGGCTCTCCTGAAGAAGTCGCTGAGCAAATTTGTGAGAAGTATCATCCACATGATAGATTGATGCTTTGGTTTGATTTTAATAATCATGATAATGAAGATGTGAAAAAATCTATGATTCTTTTTAATGAAAGAGTGATTCCTCTTATAGACTCTTACGGTAAATAATAAACTTCTAACTTTAAGGTTTTTTAAATTATGCTTAAAATTAAAAACTATATTAATGGTGAATTTTTAGAACCAAACTCTGACTCCTACCTGGATAACTTTAATCCAAGCACAGGTGAAGTGTATTCAAAATGCCCAGATTCAGATGCTTTGGATGTTGTGCTTGCTGTGACATCATCTAAGAAAGCTTTTGTGAAGTGGTCAAAAACAGGCGCTCAAGAGCGTGCAGATTGGCTTCATAAAATTGCTGATAAGTTAGAAGAAAAGTTTGATGAATTTGCTTTAGCTGAGACAACAGATGTTGGAAAGCCATTATGGCTGTCAAAGAAAATGGATATAACAAGAGCAATTGAAAATTTTAGGTTTTTTGCTTCAAAAATACTTCATAAAGAAGAACGCTCAACAACAATGGATGATGGCTCTCTTAACTATGAGCTTAGGCAGCCAGTTGGTGTTGCAGCTCTTATATCTCCATGGAACTTACCACTTTACTTACTTACTTGGAAAATAGCTCCAGCTCTTGCAACTGGAAACACAGCAGTATGTAAGCCCTCTGAAGTTACGCCTGTTACGGCCTTTATGCTTGCTAAAGTAATGGATGAAGTGGGCTTACCAAAAGGGGTGTGTAATTTTGTCTTTGGTTCTGGAAAAGAAACAGGGAGTGCTTTAGTAAATCATCCAGGTGTTGATTTAGTGTCTTTTACAGGTGGTACTGAAACAGGTGCAGTTATTGCCACTGATGTCGCTTCTCAGTTTAAAAAAACAAGTTTAGAGCTTGGTGGTAAAAATGCTAATATTATTTTTAAAGATGCTGATTTAGATAAGGCAATAGAGACAACAATTAAATCCTCTTTTTTAAATCAAGGAGAGATATGTCTTTGCGGATCTAGAATTTTTATTCAAGAAGAGATTTTTGAAGAGTTTAAAGAATCTTTTGTTAAAAAAGTTAAAGAGCTTAAAGTGGGGGATCCAACAGCTGAAGGCACATTTTGTGGGCCGTTAGTTTCTAAGGGGCATCTTGATAAAGTGATGTCTTGTATTGAGCTTGCAAAAAAAGATCAAGGGGTTGTTTTAACTGGTGGCAAGTCTCCAGAAGACCTTCCTCAAGATTTAAGTAAGGGCTACTTCCTTGAGCCTACTATTATAGATGAACTTTCAGACTGCTCTGAGCTTCAACAGCAAGAAGTTTTTGGACCTGTTGTTACAATAAGGTCTTTTAAATACCCTAAAGAAGCTGTTAAATGGGCAAACACAACTCCCTATGGTTTATCAGCATCTATTTGGACTAAAGATATATCAAGAGCGCATAAGGTGGCAGCTCAACTCGATGTTGGAACGGTTTGGGTAAATACTTGGCTAAAAAGAGATTTAAGAATGCCTTTTGGTGGTGTTAAAGCTTCTGGTCTTGGAAGAGAAGGCGGGGAAGACTCTTTAAAGTTTTTTACTGAATCAAAGACTGTTTGTATCTCTCTTTAAATAAGAAACTTACTTTTTTGAAATTTCAAAAGCACTTTCATTATCTAGTGTATCAATAGCTCCAATGGCAAAAACAGGTATATTTCCTTCAGATTCTTTATCCCCGAGTATTTTAGCAATTTTTTGGATTGAGTTTCTTTGAAGTTTTAAAATAGCGTTATAAGCTTTTAGGTTAATAGAACTAGAGCAGTTGTAAAAAAGCTGAGATGATTTGTAAGGAGAGTTAGTAAGGTTTTCAGGTTTAATAAAATCTGCTGTAGCTTTAAAGTGGCTAGTAAAAATCTCTTGAGAAATAAAGAAGTTTGGATGAGATGCTTTAAAAACACCATTTTCTTCTTTGATTAAATTCTCATTTAGAAGTTTTTCAATTTGTTGTTCACCATATGATCCAAAAAGCTCAACTACTTTACTTAGCGTAACCCCGCACTTATTAGCAGCTAATTTATAAACTAGATAAGTGATAGAGTTTTGAAGCTGCTTAGAAAGATCTCTTGTCTCATCAAGCTCTCTTTCTGTGATAAGTGACATAGAGGTTTCTAGCCTTGATATAAGTGGGCCTGGAAAAGCAGTTATTAGGTCAGCAATTTTCTTCTTTTTAGAGATGTGAGATAAGAGGTTTAAGACAGTTGAAGTTGTTGGAAGTCTTTTAAGTTGCTTTTTATAAATACGTCTTAATGTTGGCTCACTTACATTACATCTTTTACTTAAACTATTAACTGTAAGACTTGTGTGCGTACTCATATAATCTTCAAGAATACTATAAAGCTGTTCAAGAGCTTCATCTACAGAAGGTTCTTTAAGTTTTACCGTAGAGTGCTTGAGAGTTTCCATTATAAAACTCCCTCTTTAGGATTTTGATTACGTATAAAAGATAAAAATGAGAAAACAGCAAACTGCTTAAAAGCCTTTGCTAGTAGTAAAAATCCCGTATTAATGTGTTTAATTGCTTTCAAGAAAATCCCCCGAGTCCCTTGTGAAAAACTTTCATTTTTTTAAAGATTAAAGTCAATAAAGGTGATTTTAATTGAGGCTCTTATTTTAGTTTTTGCTTATTAAAAGAACAAAAAGCGTATAGATACTTTTGGTTGAGTATATAAAGTGTGCAAGTCGTATGAAAGGTTCATGCCTTAAGGTTTAAGAGTAAGTGTTGTTTTTAAAACAAAAAAAAGCCCAACTAGATTAGTTGGGCTTTTTAAATTTGGTAGAGATTAACTCTTAGTTACAAGTAGCAACTCCAAATCTGTGTGATCCAACTTTTTTGCTGTTGTCGAATCTGTCGTGTGCTGTTTTTCTAAAGAAGTTTACGTTGTAAGTAGTAGCTACTGACTTAGAAACAGTTTTTGTTCCTAAAGCAACTGGGCTACCAGCTTCTTTAGCTTCTTGGTAAGATCTGTAAACTTTAGCTTTTCCGCCAGCAACAGTCTTAAGTTCGCCTGATTTTCTAGCTCCCCAAATAGTAACTTCTGCAGTGTAGTTGATTGGATGAGCAAGCATTGGGCCGTTAACTTTTTGCGTGCAAGTAGCGTTATTCTTAAGAGCAACTCTTAAGCTTGTAGTTGATTTTCTGTCGCCTTCGCTGTTACGGTAGTTCCAAGCTACACAAACTTGTCTGTAAGCTGGAGTTTTTGTCATGATCATTCCGCTCTTTTTGCAAAGTGAGTTACCATCAACCCAAGTTGAAGTACCTGGAATATAGATGTTGTCAACAGTTTTGCTGAACATGCTAGAGTTGTAAGCTTCTAAAGCACCCATTTTGTTAAAAGCGTTTTGAGCGTCTCTTTGGCTGTCAGCGAAAGCTGAAGTTGCTACGAACATTGATACTAATACTACTAATAATTTCATTTATACCCTCCTCAAGGTTTATTTAAAAATTTAGTTTTTCCTCTTGGAACAAGTTATGAAATTTTTTTCTTGAATGGTCAAAAAAAGGTGAGGGTGTGTAAGAAGTATGTTCGTCAACTATGTAAAGTGACGAAAAATAAGAGGGTCTAGTTCGTCATCTTGATGAAAAGACGAAAGATGGTTTTGCGATTTGTAATTAAGCAAGGCCTTAAAAGCTTAAAGATAAGACACCTAAACTCACTTTATTTCAAAGTGAGTTCTGTCTAAAAGCTTATTTTCTCGGTCTTTTATGGATATTCTAAATTTACCTCTATATATATTATTAATTTTAAAAGGGTTTGTAAGGGTGCCAACTCTTTTTTCATTTAAATAAATAGAGCTGTTCTCTGGAGCTTTACCTTTATACCTAAGAAAGATGGCTTTTGATTGCTCCCCCTTATGAGGGTTGATAGCTAATGTTGAGCCTTTAGCAGGAAAAGTAATACTAATATCATACTTTTTAGGAAGGCTAATGATACTATTAGTAGGCTCAGTTCCTTTTATAAAAAACTCTGTAAGCTCACCAACTCTCCAGTCAAATTTTATTTTCTTTTCAACAATACCAGCAGGCTTTATTGGAGGGTGGCTTCTTTGTTTTGAATGGAGATGGTTCATTATTTCATACCAAGATGGTGCAGCACCTGAAACACCACTTACACCAACCATGCTCTTTGAGGAGAAGTTTCCTGCCCAAACACCAACAGTATAATCACTTGAAAAACCAATACACCAGTTATCTCTAAGTGCTTTACTTGTACCTGTTTTAGCGGCAGCCCAAAAACTGGTCTCTAAAGCACTATTCCAACCAAAACCAATACCTCTAGCATTTCCGTCTGATAAAATGCTCTTTAGAAGAAAGGCTGTTTGCGGTGTCATTATTCTAAAGTTTTTAGTTTTGTCATGAGTTTGTTCTACACTCCATTTAAGTGGACTAAGAATACCGTCATTTGCAATGGCTCTGTAAGTATTGGCTAGTTCGTGAAGCCTTACTTCGGCAGCTCCTAAGGCGATTGAGGCTCCATAAAAATCAGGATTATTTAAGTCACTAAATTTTAAAGATTTAATGGTTTCATAAGTTTCTGCTAGTCCTAATATTTTTACTATTTTAACAGCAGGTACATTAAGTGAAGAAGCAAGGGCTTGTCTTAGAGTTACATTCCCATGAAATTTTGAATCATAATTAGTTGGTCGGTAAAGACCTCCTGACCAAGGCAGAACAGTCGGTTCATCTGAGATAATAGAAGCAGTAGTTACCAATTTCTTCTCAAGTGCTCTAGCGTATAAAAAGGGCTTGAGAGTGGAGCCAGCTTGTCTTGGTGAATCCGCTCCATCGACATCTTTTGATTTAGAGAATTCTTCAACAGTCCCTACATAGGAGAGAACTTCACCCGTCTTGTTATCGATAACAATAGCTGAAATATCACTTACTTTGTTATTTTGAAGATAGGATAAGTTTTTCTTTAAAATACCGTATACAGTTTTTTGTAAGCCAGCATCTAAGTAAGATGTTGTAATACTTTTCTTGTTCTCTTTAAAGAGCTTTCTTGCTAAATGAGGAGCTAGTTTGTAATCATTTTCTATATATGGCTTGTTCGTTGTGATTTTTGTGATGATTGGTTTAAGTTTAGTGCAGTCGTAGTCCTTATTTTTTGATAACTTTGTTGTGTTATAACAAGTTCTTTGAAAAAGCCTTTCATATTTAGCATTAGGCCTCTTTATAGTACTTGCAATAGCAACACTTTCTTCAAAGCTTAAATAGTGCGGAGTTTTACTTAAATAGGCTTGAGTAAAAGAAGATACTCCTTGATGTTCGCCTCTTAAATGTATGAGATTTAAATATGCTTCTAGAATTTCTTCCTTATTCCATTTTAAGTCTATAAAAAAAGCTCTATATATTTGATTTATTTTACTTAAGATAAAACCTTTTTTAATTTTTTTATTTTTTAAGAGAACGTCGTTACTAATTAAATCAGCAAGCTGCATTGTAATTGTACTGCCGCCTTCTAGATTTTTATCTATAAAGTAAGACTTCATAGCTCTTGTTAAAGCAATAGGATCAATTCCAAAGTGACTAAAAAATCTTTTATCTTCAACAGCAACTATAAGTTGAGTGAGCTCTTTTGAATAAGATTTTAATGGAAGCCAGCTCACTCTTCTTTTCTTAAAATTTGTTCTTGTGACCTGTAAGTACTGTCCATTTCGATCTAGTAAAACTTGGTCTGAGCCTATAACGCTGGATTTGATTTTTTGATAAGACGGATTTTTAAAGTATGAAAAAGCAAAAACAGAGCATAAAATTAAGCTTGTGAGAACAACAGCTTGTTTCTTTTTTGAGATAAGTCTTTTCATCAGATCTCTTTATACACTTAAAAAAGCAAACAAAATAAGCAAAAAAATAAATCATGTTAAGTGTTTGAAGAAATTTCAGTTACATTTCGTCGCTTTTTGTTAAGGCATTACTTCATTATTAGGTCTTTCTTTTAAAATGTGAAAACTTTATCAAAATATAAAGAAAGCTGCTCTAAATGGTATTTAAACGCTATTTAGAAAATATTAAGGAACTATAAAATAAACAAAATTAATATACCTGGAGGGTTATATGAAAATATTTTTTACTATGTTTGTAGCGTTATTCTTATTTAATGCTGCTCAAGCAGAAGTCAGTTTTAGTCCATCTAAGCAGTCTTCTTCTGATGTTGAGCAAATAAGAGTGGCCTTTCCTGAATCTATGGAAAAAGTAGAAACGCCTTTTAATGTTGTCTGTGACCCTGAAGTTAAAGGGTATGGAAACTGGGCAGATAATAATACTACATGGGTTTACAATCTTGATTTAGAGAAAAATGTATACGGAGATATTTCGCCACTTCCAGGTGGTACAGGTTGTAGAGTTGAGCAGGCTGTAGAGCTGACTTCAACTTCTGGTACTAAGTATTCAGTGGGAAGTTTAAAACATGAGTTTGTAGTTGAAGGACCAGTGGTTACTTCAGTATATAATCTTCCAGGATATAATTACTCATTAAGAGAAACTTCTCCTGTTTTTATGATAACGTTTGATGGAGATATTGATAAGGAGAGCCTTTTTAATTCAAATGGTAACTTTTTATGGTACCCGGTTAAAGATGGTTACCCTTCAGAGAAAATCACTCTTTCTGAAGTACCAGCTGATAAACAAAAAGAGCTTTATGAAGCTTTTAGAAAAGAATATGGATTAAGATACAACGGTGTAGAATTTGAAAAAGGAAACTGGGCTTTAGTAACTGTAAACAGAGACCTTATTCCTGGTGCCGAAATTAATTTAAGTCTTTCTGGTTTTAAATCAGCTTATTCATCTGCAGCTGTAGGTGTAGATAAAAACGAAACTCTAAATGTTAGAGAAAAGTTTAAACTAGAAGTAAGCTGCTCTAGAGTTTCTCAAGATTCATCACTATGTATGCCTGAAAGTTCTATTAGAGTTAGTTTAACTGCAAGTGCAAAATGGAGTGATGTAAAAGAGGCTTATATTGAGTACGTTCCTCAAGGTTCTGAAGATGGAAAGACTGTTAAAGCATACCCAAGTGAAAATGGTGTTGCTTATAACTGGCTTGGTGGACTTGCATACTCGCTAAAACTTTTTTCTTTAGATGATGCGCTAGTTTCAAATCTAAACTTTAGAAATGTTAGGGTTGAGCCTCAAACTGTAGCTAGAGTTCATCTGCCTGAGGGCCTTCAAGACGCAGATGGAAGAAGCTTGCTATCAAATACTTATAATCTTATTTTTGGATCTTACTCAGAGATTATTGAGTTTCCAGAGCGTCTTACTTTTATGGAAAGAAAGCTTGAAGGGAATACAGCTCTTCCAGTTTCAATTATGAATTTAAATCAAAAAGTAACAGTTGTTAAAACTGGGACATCAGTAGGAAACTGGATGCCAATAACTAATATGTCTCAAATTTTAGAGCTAGTTGTTGCATATGACAGTAAGAGTTCATATCTAGGTGATGATGAGTACTACGTAAGCCCTCTTGACCAATTAGGTTATTCAAACACAACTGAAGAAGTAGTTTTAAATGGAGAAATAAACCAAAAAGATTTTCTAAATACTTTTTTAAGTCTTGAGTATGGTGGCACTAAAAAATCAGGATTATACGCTGTTGAAGTTAAAAGTAGTATTTCAAACGAAAAAGTCCCTGCTTATAATTTAACTGTACTAACTGACTTAAACGTTCACCTTAAAAAAGGTGAGTCTGAGTCAATAGCATGGGTAACGAGCTACTCAACAGGACTTGCTGTTGCAGGTGCTAAAGTTGATATTTATGACTGTAATAACAATATTGTTAAAACAGGACAAACGGATACAGATGGACTTTATAAGTTCTCTCAAAATGGCATTTCAGTAAACTGCCCAGAAGGTAGTTCATACAAATACGATGAGGGAAGCTACTTTGTGGCAGCGTCGACTAGTGAAGATATGGCATTTACTCATAGTTCTAATCGTGCTGATGGAACAGTTGCAAACTATGCTCCAGGAGTTGAGTTTACATATTCTGATATAAATGATGGTTCAGTTTATATTCATTCACTAGTAGGTATTAACCTTGTTAAACCTGGTCAAACAGTTCCTGTGCAACTTACAGCTGTTCTCCCAAATCAAGAAGGCTTTACGAGTGTTGATTCAACAAAGTTACCACCAGAAGCTATAGTTTCATCTAACAATTCAGATGTTGAATACACGTTCCCGCTAAATTGGGTAAATGGAGCTGCTGATTTTAAATGGCAGGTTCCTGTAACAGCTGACCTAGGTTCATACAGTATAAGAATTAAATCTAGACCAGAGAGTTCTTATTATGAAGCTATTGGAACAGACATTGAAGTTTCAGAGTTTAAAGTTCCATTAATGTCGGCAAATTTAAATCTTGAAAAAGGACCGTTAATAAAGCCAGCTGAATTAAAAGTTTCAGGCTATATTAGGTTTGCTAATGGTATAGGTGCAAGAGATCAAGAAGTAGAAGAATTGGCTTATTACTTTGCTCCAAACACTTTAAATGTAGAAGGCTTTACAGGTTTTGATTTTGTTCAAGGTGAGTTTGGTCAAGAAAACTCCGAAACAGAAGCAGTGAAGCTTCCTGACTTTGAGCAGCCAGCTACCCTTAAAGGTTTAGTTACTGATAGTGAAGGTACAATTAGTGTTGATCTTGCTGAGCAGGCTTTAGAATCTGGAGAAACTGTTACGGACCTTTTAGCTCTAGCTAAAAGACCATATGCGATGATTGTCAGAATGAAATACCAGGATCAAATGGGTGAGTTTCAAACAGTATCAACTTCAAAAAATATTTATAGCTCTAACTCATACATTGGTTCTAAAGTAACCTCTGGTACTTTAGAAGAAGCAAAACTTCAGGCTGTTGACTTAAGTGTAGAAGGTAAGCCTGTAACAAAAATCTCTGACCTTGAAATTAGTGTTTCTGAAGTAAAGACTCATGTTATCGGTGAAGAGGTTTTTGGTGGTTTCATTAAAAACACTATTGAAAAGGAACTTGTTGCAACTAACTGGATGCCAAACTGTGAGTTAGTTGAAGGTGTGGCAAATTGCTCAGCTCAAGGTTTAACTCAAGGTTACTACATCTTAAGTGTTGCTAGTAAAGGACTTGGTCAAAAAACTTTTTCTAAATTCTCTGTGGATATTGAAGGTCTTGTTCAAGCTGAAAACGACTACTACTACTTTGATGAAGATGTAAAAGGTGTAGTGTTAGCTGCTGATAAAGAGGCTTACAAAGGTGGAGAAAGTGCGAAACTTAGTTTTGAGAGCCCTTTTGAAACTTGCTCAGCTTTAGTTACTCTAGAAAGAGCAGAAGTTGTTGAGTCTTTTATTGATAATAAAGCTTGTCAAAACGGGTTTGTAAGCGTTCCTGTAAGTGCTAAGAGTGCTCCAAACGTTTTTGCTTCAGTATACTTTGTAGCTGGAAGATCTGAAACGAATGTAGACTTTAAATCTCTTGATTTAGGAAAGCCTGCTTACAGATTAGGTTTTGCAAATTTAAAAATTGACTGGGAAAAATATGCTCTTGATGTAAGTGTTGATATGGACAGAGAGGAGTATAAGCCAGGCGATGTAGCAACTGCTACTGTGAATGTAGATGCTCAAATGGGTGATCTAAGCTCAGCTTCAGTAACTCTTATTGCTGTTGAAGAAAAAATTCTTGAACTTAAAGAGAATAAATCAATGAATATTCTTGAATCTCTTATGGGAATGAGAGGGCATAATGTTGTTACAGTAAATAACTTTGATTATTTAAATTCTGTTGCAGAAGCTGAAGCAGCAATTGTTAGCGCTGCGGCGGCAGATGATCGTGCAAAATATGGTGAAGAAGGTGGTTCAGGTAGTGAGCTAGAGTCTTTTCAAAGAAAGTTATTTGATGCTTTAGTTGCTTGGGAAACAAACGTTCCTGTTGTTAACGGACAAGCTCAAGTTAGTTTTAAGCTTAACGACAAATTAACTAAATTTAAAGTTTTTGCTGTAGTAAGTGATTCTTTAAGTAAGTATGGAACTGGTGATACTTCATACCTTTCTAGCCAAGAAGTTCAAACGTATTCAAATATTCCATCTGTTGCTAGAACAGGTGATGAGTTTCCAGCTACAGTAACAGTTCAAAACAACGGTAAAGTTGGTGAGACGTTTACAGTAGTGATTGATTACATAGTTAAAGGTGATGACGGTGTTGTAAGTCCAAGATCGACTACATCTTCAGTTCTTGTAGAAAAAGGTGGTTCAAAATCACTTGCTTTAGAGAATATTAAAATTCCTGAAGGAGCTAATACTATTGATTATACAATTACTGTGTATAATGAAAACGGTATTAGAGTTGATGGTTTAACTCCTCCAACTCAAGTTGTAAGTCCATCAGTACCATTAACAGTACAAGATGAGTTCTTAGCTCAAATAGAGTCTGGTTCTGTTGAGTTTTCTTTAAAGAAAGATGAAAGAGCCCTAGCTGGTCAGGGTCTTATTGATACTAAAGTCTTTAGCAGTTTAGTTGATTCAGCTGATTATGCTGTAAGAAAAGCAATTTCTGAGGATATCTTTGCTGACATTACAGTTGAAGGTAAAATGATTAAAGCGCTTGTTGAAAGCGATGAGACTAACAGATCTGCAATGGTAAGAGCATATTCTGAACTTTTATCTCAAGTAGATAGTGAAGGTTTTGTTAAGTACTATTCTGCTGCTAGCAGAGGAAGTTTTTGGTTAACTGTTGATTTAGTTCAATTGTTAGCAATGAAGCCATGGGCAATGGAGATCATGCCATCAAGCCTTAGAGATAAATTAGTAAATTCTTTTAGCAAGGTAGCTGATGGAACTCTTGATGCAACTTACCTTTCAAGTAACCCTAGTGATGAACTTTGGTTAGTTGCAAAAGTTAAGGTTGCTAATGCAATGCTTGAAATGGGTTTTGAAGGAGCATTAAGTAATGCTCAAGAAGTTTTGACTTTAGTTAAAGAAATAAAGGAGTTTAGAACTTATCCTATTAGTATTTTAACTGATATGGCTACTCTTACAGCTTATGTTGAGCCGCAAGCATTAATGACTTCTTCAGTTATGAAGTTCATTCAAGAAGCGTCTTTATCTTTAAAAGACACTTCAGCAATTTTAAAGGGCTCTCCATCTTATGGCTTATACGGGTATGCAGATGAAGTTGTGGCTACTGCTAGACTTGTAAAAGCTCAAAGTAATGCTGCTCTTACAACGGGTGTGAAAAGCTCAGAGAACTATTTAGATAACCTTGTTGTTGGACTAGTTCAGGCTAATAAAAATGGTAAGTGGTATACAAGCAGAACGAAAGCATGGGTTTTAAAAGGCTTAATGGGTTTTGCTAAAACTTATGAAGCTGTTGCAGTAAGTGGAACGACAATCGTATCTACTACTAGCACGACTTCTTTAGTTAACTGGAGTAGTGCAAGTGATGAAGACCAAGGAACTTCGGCTCCATGGACAGGAACTGAAGATACAGTAACAGTAGGTCATGATGGACAAGGTAAACCGTGGATTTCAGTTGTAGCTCAAGCTGCAGTTAAACTAGATGCACCTAACTACCAAGGTTTAAAAGTTACAAAAGTAGTAACAAATAAATCTGACAATAGTGGAGTGTTCTCTGCAGGAGACCTTATTCAGGTTGATATCACGATTGATTCGCCATCTGTTCAGCCACATGTAGCACTTTTTGATCCAATTCCATCAGGAGCAAATATCTTAAGTGATGGCTGGGGAGCTTATAGTTCTGCTCAAAAATCATACAGTGGTTATAAAGTGTATTTTGAGCTTTTAACAGCAGGTTCTGTGACTTTAAGTTATCAGTATCAACTTAATAACCCGGGTTCTTTTGAGCTTCCACAAACACGTGTAGAAGCTTTATATGAGCCAGGCTTATTTGGTGAAGTGCCAAATACAAAGATGACTGTTGTTAAGTAATTAAAAGCAGTTTAAAATTTTAAAAGAGCTCTCTTAATTAGTTTAGAGAGCTTTTTTTTTAGGAGATGAGAATTATGAAAAAGAAAATTGCAATTATAGGTTTTTGTTTTGTGTTAGCCCTTATTATTATAAGTATGATGCAGCCAAGTGAATACAGTGTTAAAGAAACAATCACGCTTAATCAGACTAATGCTGTCGTGATCACGCATATTCAGGATTTAAAAGCCTGGAGGCAGTGGAGCCCTTGGTTTGAAAGAGACCCTGAGATGGAGTTAGAATACAGTGACCCTTCAGTAGGAAGGGGAGCAAGTGTTATCTGGAAAAGTAAATCTGAAGGTGATGGCAAGCAGACAATTACTGATGTAGTTGAGAATGAGTTTGTTAAGATGAAGTTAGAGTTTTATAAACCTTTTACAGGTGAAGCTTATGCCTTTTTTAGAGTTAAATCTGTTGAAGAAAGTAAAACAGAATTAACTTGGCTTATGGAATCTAGTAATAAAGGCTTAGTGGATAAATTCTTTTATTTTGCTTTTGGTGTAAAATCTATGATTCAAAAAGACTTTAATAAGGGTCTTAATAACCTTAAAAAAGTAGTAGAAGCTAAAAAAGAAGCATAGTCTGCTTCTTTAAAAGGCTAAAGGGTTTGCTTAGCTTTAAGTAATACACTACATAATGAAAACTAAATCTTAGGGGGATTTATGTTATATTCATTTATGTTATTAGTGTTTACTTCGTTTAACTCAAATGCAGCTGTTTATACTGGAATCGAGTTTTCTAAAGAAGAGAAGGCTCTTCATCAATCTAAAATAGTAGAGTTAACAATTGAAGCTTCAAAGTGCTTAGAAGACACTTATCAAAGTCATCTATCTTTTTTAAATCAATATGGTGTTACTAAGTTTTATGGAAATAGGAAGTACACTAAAGGGTGGAAAGTTAGGGTGGCTAACGGAAGAAGGCTTACTCCCATTAAACCTATTTTAAGAGACAACGGTGTTGATACAAACTTAGAAGATCAAATGGAGAATATGAGTTGTGTTGATTTTTCAAGGCGTTGTTTAAAGCAAGGTTTTGAAGCTGTAGGTTTAAATCATCAGTGGAAAAAAATTGATTCTTATATTCCAGATAAAATAGGAAATAGACTTCAGCATGCTCTTCAAGCCTTAGGCTGGAAAATGCTTTACTGGAATCCAAACCCATCAAAAAATGCTGACTGGGATAGAGATGATAGAGCAATAGCTCCAGGAAACCCACTAAATGTATGGGGTTATAATGAAGCTAGATATAATACTGTAATAAGAAGCGGGACGTATCTTTTTAATAAAGTTGATGATGCAAGAAGCTTAGTAAATTTTGGAACAAACCCTCCAAGGTTCTTAAGCTCAATGCCTTTTGGAGTAGGAACAGCAAATGGTGGTTATCATGTCTTTTTAGTATCTTATGGTAATGCTATTGAAGCTCACAGTACACGAAGTCTTTTTTCGGCTGATAACTTAGAGTATAGCCCGTTTAATCCACTAGCTAACGGTGGTGGCCCTAGATGGACAAGATCTGAAAAGTATAGAAGTGGTTTGTTAGTTGTTCCACCTAATTATTTAGACTAGCCATGTGTATAGTTTCAAAATTTAATATTTTCGTAAAAAAAAATCACGTCTTTAAAAAAAACGTGATTTTATTAAGTTTAAACTAATAGAGTATTATTTATTAGTTCACTATGTCTGCTGGATTATACGAGAAAGCTCTAACCATTAATACATCAGCCTCTTCAGTAGTAATTTCTTCAGATGTGATTTTAACAGCAGCATTGTATGCGGTTTCAGCTAAATTTCTGTAATAAGCTAAATAGTAACTAGAAGCCTCATCACAACTTGTAGCACTTGCAAGAAAAGACTTTACAACCTCTTGAGCAACTGGTGCTGCTTCTACAGTTTTAGGGCTGCTTTGCATCCAAGAATTTAAAATTTGCAGGCCTTGAGCTAGTTCTTGGCTTTCAGCAGAAATCTCAGCAACTACATTTGGTGGTTTACACTGAGATAACTCAGAGTCTGTAAGTGCGTGAGCTGTTGTATTTAAAACTAGGCTAAGCGCTAGAGTCGTTAAAATTTTAGACATTATTATTCTCCTTATGGTTTTGTTTGAACAGAAAAACTACTGCACAAAACTGCCTAATGCATAGACTCTTTATTTGAGTGAAAAATAAACAAGAAACTGAAAAAAATTACAAACATTATGCCTATAAATAGGGAGCTTGAGGGTCATTTCCAAATGGAAACAAGAGTATTTTTAATACTTTATATAGCTTTTTTAAGTTTTATAGGAAAGCGAATTTTTTTAAGTTTTATTAGTTACTTTTTGGTACTCGATATTTGTAAATCAAAAGGAAAAAGCGTAGTTTTTGGTTTTTATTAAGCATTAGCAGTATAAAGTAAGAGGTCTATATGGGACAAATTGTAGCAGGTGTTTTAGCGCCTCATCCTCCTCACTTAGTGTATGGAGAAAACCCTGAGCAGAATGAGCCAAAATCTGAGTGTGGTTGGGAAAATCTTCGCTGGGCGTATGAAAGACTAAGAAAAAGTTTAAGTGAACTTGATTATGATACTTTAATTGTTCATTCACCGCACTGGAGAACACAGATTGGGACTCATTTTTTAGGAGTAGAGGAGTTTAAATCTTTATCAGTAGATCCTATTTTTCCTAATCTTTTTAGATATCATTATGATCTAAAAGTGGATGTGCCGTTAGCTGAGAGTATTTGTAAGAATGCAGCTCATGAAGGAATGCTTACAAAGATGATGAAAAACCCAGATTTTAGAGTGGACTATGGAACTATTGTTTCATGTCATATGACAAACCCTTTGTGGGATAAAAAAATTGTTGGAATCTCTTCAAATGGTGCTTCAAAGTATTTTTCAATGGATGTCTTACAAGAAGAAATGAAACAATTAGGTAGAGCGACAAAAAAAGCGATTGAAGAGAGTGATAAAAAAGTTGTGCTTCTTGCAAGTCACTCACTTTCACATAGGCATTTTACAACAGAAAGTGAGCTTCCTGAAGATATGTCAAAAGAACATATTGAACACCACGGCCAGTATATTTGGGATATGAAAATGATTGACCTTATGAAAGCAGGGGATTCAAGAGCATTAATTGATTTCTTACCTGATTTTACGGAGCAAACAAATGCTGAAACAGATGCCGGTGGTCTTTCATGGATGATGGAAGCCATGGGTATGCCAACAAGTCCTGCCACTGTTCATGGGTATGGAACAGTTATTGGAACAGGTAACGCCGTTGTAGAGTGGAGGTCTTAAATTTATGGAGACTAGTAAGAAAGAAATAAAAAAAGAAATTAAAACTGACTCTCCCATAAAAAAAGGATTTTTAGTTCCTGGTTTACCACACTTACTTCTTTGCCCTGAGAAAAAACCTGAATGGACTGAGCTTAATAAGGCTTTTAAAAAAGTTCGTGATGAAATTGAAGAAATAAATCCAGATGTGATTTTAATATACTCTTCATACTGGTTTAGTATTTTAGGTCATCAAGTCCAAGCTATGAAAGAGCCTGAGTGGACTTTAGTTGATGAAGAATGGCATGAGTTAGGATCTATTCCTTATAAATTAAAAATGGATGTGGACTTTGCTAACACCTATGTTGAGTGCGCAAGAGAAAGAGGCTTAAAGGCAAGAACTACTGCTTATAAAGGCTTTCCAATTGATACAGGCTCTGTTGTGGCTTTAAAACTACTTAACCCAGATAATAAATTTAAAGCTTCAATTGTTTCAAGTAATGTTTATTCTGATAGAGCGGAAACAGTTGTTCTAGGTAAAGCAGCTGTTGAAGCGCTTAAAAAAGAAGGAAAAACAGCTGTTGCTGTAGTGATTTCTTCTTTATCAAACAGATACCTTGATGAAGAAATAGATTACTCAAAACCTGAAAGGATCCATTCGCTTAAAGATGAAGAGTGGAATCAAAAATATTTAGAGTTTTTATCTCAAGGAAGATTAGAGGATGTAGCTCAGCTTTCTCGTCAGTTTCATAGAGAAGCTAGAGTGAGTAAAAAGGTTGTAGCGTTCAAGCCTTTTTGGTGGTTTTCAACTGTAATGGGTTCAACTAATAATTTTAAAGGCGAAGTTTTTTGTTATAAACCTGTTCACGGAACTGGAGCAGCTGTTGTAGGGCTTACGCCAACTGATAAATCTACTGGTGATTTAGAGTTTGATGAAGAAAATGCTGAAGTTTATAAGGGTAACAGAAATGTTTTAAGTTCTGATGATAGCAGCAAAGATGGTGATGAGGTTTTAAGTGAAAAAAACTGAGTCTGAAGTTTATCCAAAAAGCCCACTTGGTGAAAAAGTTAAAAGCCTTCCTTCTGGACGTGATGTTGAATGGGTGCCATTAGTTGATTTTAGAAGAAATAACGTAAGTGAAAATACGGTTCATGGAGCTATTGCTTGGTACTCTGGAGATAAATTGATTCATTCTTTTGGTGGGAATGTGCTTTGCTATGGTAGAAGTATGATGAAGCCATTTTATATTAAAGTTTTTGCTGATGAGTTAAAAGAAACAACGACACCTGAGCAAAAATCTATAGCCTTAGCTAGTCACAATGGAACTGCAGCTCATGTTGCGGCCTCTCAGTCTCTTTTAAGTGAAGGGGAGTGGGGCTTAATGCAAACTCCACTTGACCTTCCTCTTGTTCAATTTGGTAGACAAGTAAGACGCCCAAGAAGGTGGTATAATAATTCATCTGGTCATCATGCTGCTATATTAAAGGGTGCAAAACTTAAAGGCTGGAATAGAGCAGGGTATACTCTACCCTCACACCTTATTTTTAAAGGCTACCTTGATGTTGTAAAAAGATATTTAGGGAGTGACTATGAAGCAAGTCATATTGCAAGAGACGGGGATGGACTTCCAACAGTTGCAATGACGGTTAAAGAACTTGCTCAGTGTTATGCTGGGTTAGTTAAAAATAAAGATGAAGACTGGATATGGGATGCTTTTTTAGATAACCCTGATCTTATTGGGGGGTTTAATAGGCTTGATACAACAGTTATTAAATCTTGTAATAGAAAAGTGATTGCAAAAGAAGGGGCTGATGGACTTTTAGGTTTAGCTATAGAGCATCCAGATTATCCAGAAGGCTTAGGTGTTGTTATAAAAATAGCGCATGGTTGGAACCCTCAAGCTACTTGGTATGTAGCGCGTTCAGTACTTGGAGTTTTAGGTTTTGAACTTAGAAACCCATATCCTTTAAAAAGACAAAAAGCTTTTATTGCTGAAGAGCTTGTACCTGAAAACTATAAAAATAAGTTAGAAGAGATCCCGACATGGGATGAATGGGACCCAGATCATGATAGATGGTATTTTGACTGGAAATCACACCAAGGCACACTTGGTGGTTGGTCTTAAAAGTATAAAAGGATAAAGTTTATAATGAGTGATAATACTGTAAATAGTGAAAAAGCCCCTGAGCCTGTTGGCGCCTATCCACACGCTAGACGTGTTGGAGATTTTTTATTCTTATCTGGTGTTGGGCCAAGGAAAAAGAACTCAAAAGAAATTCCTGGTGTTAAGCTTGATGAAGATAGAAATATTTTAAGTTATGATATTAAAGTTCAAACACACGCCGTAATAGAGAATGTACGACTTGTACTTGAAGCCTCAGGTTTAGGTTTAGAAGACTTAATAGACACGCAAGTTTTTTTAACCAACATGAAAAACGATTTTAAAGACTTTAATAAAGTTTATGCTGAATATTTCTCAGTTGAGTCAGGACCATGTAGAACAACTGTAGAAGTGGGTTCTCTTCCAACGCCAATTGCTGTTGAGTTTAAGTGTATTGCAAAAATTAAATAAAGTGGCTGTACATAAAATTGAATTTATAAACACGTACTCTAAGTTGCCATCTAGATTTTTTCAAAAAATCAATCCATCTAGCACAAGCGCTCCAAAAATTATTAAATGGAATGAGGATTTAGCTCTTGATTTAAAAATTTCTTTTTCAGCAAAAGACCAAATTGATTTAAAGGAAATAGAGCAGCTGTTTTCGGGGTTTAAGGTTCATAAGTCTTCAATTCCTTTAGCTACAGCTTACTCTGGACATCAGTTTGGTCATTTTTCACCTGTTCTTGGAGATGGTAGAGCACATCTTTTAGGTGAGCTCAAAGGCCTTGATGGAAAACTCTACGATGTTCAGCTTAAAGGTTCAGGAAGAACAGAGTTTTCTAGATCTGGTGATGGAAGGTCTCCTCTAGGGCCTGTGTTAAGAGAGTATATTGTAAGTGAAGCTATGTATGCCTTAGGAGTTTCTACAACGAGAAGCCTTTGTGCTGTGACGACAGGAGAGACTGTATATAGAAGTGAAGGGGAACTAGCAGGAGGAATTTTAACTAGAGTTTCTGAGAGTCTAATTCGAGTAGGTCATTTTGAGTACTTTGCATCTAGAGGTGATAAAGAAGGACTTAAAACTCTGCTCTTTTATTTAGTTAAGAGGTCTTATCCAGATATTGATCTTAAATCAGATGATTTGCCTTTTGAATTCTTTAAAAACCTTGTAGATAAGCAAGCAAAGCTTGTAGCTAAATGGATGAGCCTAGGTTTTGTTCATGGAGTGATGAATACAGATAACACCTCAGCCCTTGGCTTAACAATTGATTATGGCCCGTGTGCTTTCTTAGATGAAACTGATTTAAATAAAGTGTTTAGTTTTATAGATCAAGGTGGGAGGTATTCTTATAAAAATCAGCCTGTAGTTTTAAGATGGAATCTTGCAAGGCTAGCGGAGAGTTTACTAGAAATTTATAGTGATGATGAAGAAAGAAATACAAAAGCTCAGAATTATACAAAAATTTTAGAAGGGTTTTTAGACTTATATGAAACTTACTTTGAAAAGCTCATGTTTAAAAAACTAGGTTTTAAAGAAAGTAATAGTATAAAAAGTGAAGATGAGCGATTAGAGAAAAGAAAAATTCTTAATCTATGGATAAAGTACTTAGATAAATATAAAATAGATTTTACAAACGCTTTTAGAAATCTTCCAGATCTATTTGAAGAAGAAAATGATGACTTAAAGCTATATAAAGAAAATGAAAATTTAAACACATTTAAAACTTTATGGAAAGAACAGTTAAAGATTGAAGGTGTAGAATCTAGAACTGTTCTTAAAGAAATATCAGATCGAGTAAACCCTGTTTATATACCTAGAAATCACATGATTGAAGAAGTTATTAAGAAGGCTTATGAAAATGATTTTAGCTTGTTTCATAAATTTACTGAAATTTTAAAGTCACCATATATTGACTTATCAGACGATGAGGATCATTTAAAGTTTAGTAGTGCTCCAAAGATAGAGCAGCGAATTAAAAACACTTTTTGTGGTACATAATATTTTTTATTATTTAATAACACTAACTCGTATTAATGTAGCTCTACTGTCTTCACTGAGTTTCTCTATTTTTAGAGGAAGAGGGGACATACTATTAAGTGTTGAAGTAAAAAAATCAAATGCGTAATCAATCGGACTTTTTGGTATTCTAAACTCACCTTCAAAGCTTTTTGCTATAGCTTGTTCTTGTTCGGTGTAAGTATTTTGGGTGAAGCTAATACTTTGTGTGATTGAGTCTTTGATATGGCTTTTAGAGGCGAGTGAGGAGTATATCCCATGTCTGTGATTCTCAGCTATGTAGTCACTTACACTAAGGTCATATATCCTCGGAATAAGAGGTATTTTCTGTTTTATATCATCATTGTCGTTTACAAGACTCTTAAGCTGCTCTAATTGCTGAAGCAGCTTTCTTTGAGCTTTTGGAGCTAAAGCCTTTGCAAATTCATACTCAGCTCTCATTGCATCAGCTTCATTTGTATAAGTTTTTAGTAGCATGATTAAGTTAACGTAGTTTTCATCAAGCCCTGTACTTAAAAGTTCAATAATTTGAACTCTATGTTCAAGCTCGTGTACGGCAAGGAGCCATGCTAGAATAGAATGAGATAAATCTCCAGGAAGACTAATTTTGTTATGAAGTGCCTTAAAAGGTCCTTCTTCAGGCTTAAGCTCATTAATATAACTCTCTTCTTCAGCGGTAAGGTTAAGGTTTTTTACTCTAGCTCTTTGGTAAACTAGAAAAGCGTTCTCCTGCCAGCTTAAGTCAGGATGAGGAGCTTTAAGAGATTTTTCAGAAATATCCCAAAGCTGATTGGTCTCAAATGGGTCTAGATAGAATTTAAGTCTAATAGAGCTAATATTTATGGCTTCTTTAGTGTCTAAGAGTACGTTCTTACATAGATACGGAGTTGCGTGAGCATATATAAGGCTTGTAAGTACTATATTTGTAAAGATAAGAAAGGGTTTAAACATTTTGTGCCTCTGTCATAAATGAACTGATGTATATACTTCTATCTATTCAAGACCTATTCCAGTTTTTTAAATTAAATTAATTGTATTTGAGAACATGCGCTATGCTCGATTCCGAATAGATAAATCTTTATAATTTAAAATAAAGAGAGCTTTTCATTCTCAGAAAAACTCCTCAGATCTAAAATTTCTTAGATTAATCAATAGTGTTATAAACAATTTACTAATTTAGATTTTTCCAAGTGAGCAAGTAGATGATTTCATAATGACAAATTCAACTAAGTTATCATTATTTTCCGAAGCCGGTGTTTCTCCTGGGTTAATTAGGTTAATTTTAATAGTAACAGCTCCGTTATCATTAAGTTCATAGTCAACAGCGCTCATGCCTCTAGTGAAAACACCGCTTATCACATCCCTATGGCCTGTATTTGCACTTATAAAACGAGACAACCCATTTACAGCACTTGAACCTTCATCACAAACGATCAAAAGTGATGGATCGTTTGCTGTTTCCGTATGAATAATAAGAGACTCGTCAGCAAACGCCATAATTGGCAACAAGATAGTAATCAGTAAAAATTTATACATTTTCTCTCCTTTTTAATTAGGAAAGCAAGTTCTATGCTCACTTGGCCAATGCTAAGAAGAAAAGATAACCACTTAGGCATATTAAAACTGACTAAGTCATTCTTTTTATTACGTAAATTGTCACTTAAGGAGCTTTTATTTCGACGTCGTAATAAAAAAATAAATAATGCCTGTGCTCTCTTATACAAAATATTAATTATGCACATCTTCTAAAAACTGAAAGAATCTATCAAGCTGCTCTCTTCCTTTTAAAGCTGCTCTTGGGCTAGTGTAGGATTTTACTTCAGTGACGATAAGAATTTTACAGTCAGAGATTCTGCCAATAACTAAATCTAGTTCTCCCATAATGCGGTTTTTATTCTTTCCGTATATGATTGCGCCAGTTATAAAAAAGCCAAACTCATTTAGTTTTTCACGCAGTCTATGAGCTACTAAAAGTTCATAAATAACACCTTGAGATGAGATTTTAAGCCCTGTTTTTTTAGATTCTAAAAGGAGAAGGTCTAAGTAGTCATTTAATGTAGTATTTGTTTCAATTTTATTAAGTGCGTAGCGGTCAACAGTTCCATCATATGCTAGAGGGCCTAAAAAACTCCAAAGGTCTTTAATCTCTTGATGAGAAATTGGAAACTCAATATCAAAACCTTCTTGTTCACTTCCAAGTGGTCCAATGGTTAAGCCTGTCATAGTCTGTGTGTCACTAAACTGACTTAAGTTAATGGGCCAGCAGTTTGCTGGTATGTAGGAGTCAAAGTGAGGGCGACGAATAAAAGGTTCTTTAATCGCTGCTAATGAAAAAGTAGATGCAGAAATAAGACTTATAAAGAGAAGTGATTTAATAAAGAAGTGATGTGCCAAAATTTATAAGTCTCCTAGAAAGGTATGTATTTAGAATGTCTTGCTTTAAAAACTAATAAACTTCAATGAAATCTTTAAAACTCATACTCATAAACAAACTGTATAGTGTTTGATTCGCTGTCTTTTCTGTTACTTAATTCAGCACAAAAGGTCTCAGATTTATCACAATCGCTATCAGAGAAGCTGATCTCATAAAAAGGCCTGTCATTTTCATAATGCCTCCCCCAGCTGTAGTTCTCTGCAAACTCATTGAGTGGAAGCCCAAAAGTGAGTTCAAGGTCAAAGTTTTTATCAAAAATATCTACTACAGTTTCACCTCTAGCTGTTAAAAAAACACCACCTTGATCACTAAAACTTAAGCCAAGACCAAGTTCAAAGCAGTCTATCTCTCTACAATAATTTAAAGAATCAATGCTAAAAAAATTATTTAAGGCAGCTTCAAGTTGAGATTCGGTGATGCCTCTAGCAAGTGCTTTTTCTCTATCTTCGTTTGAAATTTGAGGTTTTTGAAACTTAAGTCTATTTTGAGCATTATTAATTGGTGCAATGAAAACTCTTTCAGCTACAGCGTAGGTGTTATCTTGGTTTTTAATAATGCGAAAATTAGTTTCGTTAATGCTCCCAGACTGGTTTAGGTTTCTTCGGTTAATACCTACTTCATAAAGTCTATACTGACCATCTTCACTTAAAGAATCATTTACTTCAGCAACAAAAACAGAGTATTTGTTTAAATGTGTAGAATCACTTGAAGCTTTACTAAAACTAAAAGCTAGAGCATCGTGACCATTAACCTTATGTATATTACCAAAGCTTAAACTTGTACTAGAAGTAACAGCGTTTGCTAATTCTTCATCAAAGTCGTCACCATCTAAGTCAGGTGCTTCAAATATATCTTCATCTTCATCAGTTATTCTATTTGGATCACAGTCATCTAGACTTTCAATTAAAAAAACTGGTTTTGTGCTCTCTGACTCAAGAGAGTTTTTATATGCGCCTAGAGTTATGCCTTTAGTTTTAATACACTCTTGTTTTTCATCAGTTTTATACTCAAGTGTGATAGTTTCAAGTTTTCCTGAGGCATCATGCAGACTGTAGAAGAAGCTTTCTTCAGCTGAAAGCCTTATAGGTCTTTCTACTCTTTTAGATTCAAATCTTGGGTAATGTCGGCCAAGAGAGGGGAGTGAAGGCTCTGGTCTATTAGTAAGATTATATCTAAGGTAGAGAGATTCTGCAATTTTAAGTGTGAGCTCTGTTTCTAGGTGTACTTGCTCATAAAAGTCTCCGTTTATATCAGTTAAGATAAGAGAGGCAAAAATTTTTCCTTCAAAATCCTCACCAACAATACAGTGAGCTGCTAGATCAATTTGTGTTTGTTGATCCCTTCTTTTTTCAAGCAAGTGATTTCTAACAGTGTTTGAAACTCCTGCTTCAAGAAGGCATGGGTTAAAGCCTATTGTGGTTAAAACAGAAACTCTATTATCTCTTATGTCTTCAGTTGGCTCTTGAAACGCAATCTCACCAAAGAGAATATATTTAAAAGAACCGCTATCTTGTTCACGGCTTAAACTTGTAGAGAAGGCTTTAAGTTCATCACTCCTTCTAAAGCTAGTATCAGATTTAATAACGATAGTGGTTCCAGGAGTAGACTTGATTTCATTAAAAATATTGTAGCTAAGAGTCTCCTCAGAATTAAGTTCTACACCAAAAGTGAGGAGTTCTTCTGTGCTAAAGGCAAAGCTATCAAGTCTAAGAGTTTCTTCATCGCCTTCTTTAATCATAAAACCAAAAAACTGTTTTCGCTCTTCTATGTTATCTCCAGAAATATTAAGACTATTTCTAGTAAAAGAACCGCCAAAATCAGTATGGTATTTTTCTTCGTCTTCTTGCTCTTCTTCTTTTGTGTTTAAATTAATAGGAGGTGTGGTGTTCTCATCTTTGCTTTCAGTAGAGGTAGAATATCTATTTAAAACTCTTTGGTAGGAGTCTTCTCTTTGCTTGTCTAGTTGAGCAAAACTAGAGGTTGTGAAAAGTGTAAGGCTTAAAATAGTAAGAAAAAACTGTGATTTCATTTTTCTTTAAAAGCCTCTCTTAAAAGTTAAAAAGAGACTCTATATAGTGACTTAAATATACGCAAAGACTGCGCTAACGGCTTGAAAAACTTACCTTCTCTTAGTAGGAGAAAAAGTTTTTAAAAAACCTCTTCTCCTCCTGTGTTTTGTAGAAGCTCATTAAAGCTTATATCATCCGGGTAAACCATAGAAATGCAGTGTAGAGAGCCTGCGCCATTGTTAGAAAGGCTATAGCTGTTAAGTGGTATAGCCTTGTAGCCAAGGCTTCTATAGACGTTTAAAGCCTCTTCATCTGAAGGGTAGCCATAAGCTGGCATGTAAATAGTATCTTCTAAAATAACTGAATTCAGGTATGTTTCGTACCGTCTTCGAGCTTTTGGAAGCATTACAACAGAGAAGCCTTCTGATTCTAAGATTTCTTTATAGCTTGGAAGATCAGTTAACACGATATCCTCAGTAATGAATTTAACACTTTCATCAGCGTGTCCAATACCTCTTTTAAAGGGAAGCCTTATAAGATTTCTACAGCCATACTGGTGTTTAAAAATTGAATTAGGAATTTGTTTCACAGGTCTTGTGTTTACAACTAAGCAATCTCCTTTAGCATTAGCTACAAAGTTTCCACCTTCAAAATAATAATCATGCGACCAGGTAAGAGCGTTAAAGCGATCAGCAACTAGCTGATCAGGTTCAAAATCATGATAGTACTTTGCATCAACAACTAAGAAGTGGTCTTTATTATTGTTTCTATAATACATAGGAACAGGTATTCCATCTCTTGCCCAAAAGCCATTGCCTCCAGTATTTAAATACATGATTTTAAGTTTTGAAGGATCTTTAAGAAAGACACCAAAGGTATCTTTTAGACTTTGAATGTATTCGGGTGATTCGTTTTGAGTAAACATAACTGGAGTAACAGAGTCAGGTAAGTGTTCTAAAAAACCTCTTTTAGCGTCAAAAGAATTAAAGTCAGTTTCATCATTAAATAAAAAATAACCTTGGTTTTCATACTCTCCATAAGGAAGTACAGAGCCTTCTTCTGGATTTTGGTTTAAGGTGTTTTTTTTAGTTTCAAAGTTCATCTCCATCATCCAGTTTGACTGCTCTTTGGTGAAAGAGTGCACTCTGGCTTGAGCGTAAGAATTTATTGAAAAAAGATTTGCAAATATAAAAAATACAGCTGCATTTAAATAAAGCTTCATCCTGAGTCCCCCTTAGAGCTGAGCTTTTAAATAGAGAATACTTTCTAATAAAGATTAAAGTTTGACAAGAAATTCACATACTCGCAGAGTCATACTTATGAAATGGCCTAAAAAAGTGCTCATGGCACACCCAGATAGTTTTGATATTGAATATGCAATCAACCCTCACATGAAAGACGCTAAAGGGAGGTTAAATAAGGTAGATAAAGAAAAAGCTCTTAAGCAGTGGGAGGTATTAAAGGAGACCTTTAATACCTTAGGATTAAGTGTTGATGTTTTACCTGCAGTAGAGAGTTTGCCAGATATGGTTTTTACAGCAAATCAAACTTTTCCTTTTTTAAAAAATAACAAAACTCAAATTATTCTTAGCCAAATGAACTCTAAAAAAAGACAAGACGAGGTCACTTATTTTAGTAAATGGGCAAATGAAAATAATATGGAGACCTATGCTTATAAAACTCAAGGAAGTTTTGAGGGAATGGGGGATGCTCTTTGGAACTATGAAAGTGATGAGGTTTATGGTGGTTATGGTTTTAGAACATCTGAAGCTGTATATGATGAATTAGAGCAAATCATTGATAAAAAAATACATCGTTTGAAACTAGTAAGCGAAAATTTTTACCACCTAGATACGTGTCTAGCTATTGTAAATAAAGACACAGCTTTTGTGGTAAAAGAGGGCTTTGATAAGACTTCTTTTGATTTTTTAAAAACTAAATTTACTCATCTCATTGAGATCCCTCTTGATGAGGCTATAAATGGATTTGCTGGGAATTTGTGTGCTGTAAATGGGACTGATATTGTTATTCAAAAAGACAATCCTTATGCCATTTCAAAGGCTAAAGATTTAGGTTTTGAAGTTCATGAAATAGACACGTCTGAATATATTAAATCTGGTGGGTCAGTTTTTTGTATGAAACAACTTTTTTGGTGAAAGTGAGAGGTTAAGTATAAGGGCTGCTCCTAATGAAATGCCTTTAAGTAAAGTGGTGTTCTTTTTGCATCATAAAATCACCATGACTCTATTTTTTTCACTAATAAGATTAGTAACAGTGCTTGCATCACTGTATTCGCCCCTGGCTTTAGCTCAGGACAGTCTTTCTAGTAGTGAACTTTCCTGCAGGTCTTTATTAAGTACAAATATAGCTGTTGCAGGTGACAGTTTTCGTTACTCTCAGTTTGAAACTCAAGTTCTTCGTGTTGTTGATCAATTAGAAGGTAGGTTTGGATCAAGCTTTATTGTGCAAAGACAGGTGAGCTCTGGATGGGGTGATTCTAGAAAAATTTTTGATCAAAACGATCCAAATGCTGGTGATATTAGCTGGGATTTAAGGGAGTATAAGTACACTTTAGGGCCAGAAGCAGCAGATTTTTGGGGATTTAATAATTTTGATTTAAATATGCTGCCCTTGTCTGCCGGCGAGACCGAGGCAAGTAGGGTTGAGTTTGTGAGTGTGCCTTCGGTTGAGTATCTAAATAAGGCTACAGATTTTTTTAACTCATCTCTGGCTAAATCTGATGAAGATATAAAAATTCCTTTAAAGTATTACTGGAGTGAAGGAGCGTTTAGCAACAGTCTTGTCTATCTTTGGCACTTTGCTTTTGAGGGTAAGCTGCCAATTTCAGATTTTCATAGACAGTTTTATCATGACATTTCGGGGCATAGTTTACAGGGGCTTTTAAGTCATAACCTTTTAATAGATCATTTAAGAGAGCAAGTAAGAATTTTATTCGATCTTCGTCAAGCTTGGTTTGAATTCTTACAAACATTAGAGTTTCTAAGATCAGGTGATATTAACTTAAAAGCGCTTATTAATTCAAAAGAGCCGCTGTCATCTTTTTTAAGTGGAAAAGGAATTGTGCTAAGTATTTATGAATTTGAGAACATAAAGCTCAACAGGTCTTCTTTTTTTCAAAAAGTAGCTTTTGCTGATTATGTTAAAGATCAAGATTTTGATATCAACTCTTTGGTCAATATGAATCTAGAAGATTTTAATAATGAGGTTGAAGCTTCTGAAAACGATTTTTCTGAAATTATGGGGAAAACAATTCCTTTGATAGATACTTGGGGGAATTTATATATACTCTTTACAGACTTTAATTCTATGAAAACACTTAGCTTAGTTGGAAAAGAGTTAGATAAAGAAACAGACGAGGATTTTCCTAATACTGGAGTGCGTGGGTTGATTGGTAGATCAAAAGAGTCCTTCATGCCCTTGTGGGATAGACTGAGTAGTGATGCGTACTACCCTAGAAAAAGAAAGCTTTTCCCTGCAGACCTGATTTTAGAATCTTTTCCTGAGAGTCTAGCCTTAAAACGTGCTAAGGATTTAGAAGCTTTGTGGAATGACTTTAATCTTGTTTTAACTGACTTTCGGAATATAGCTCAAATGGTGTCTTTTGGGGGTCCTTTTACGGATCTTGATACAAAAGACTATCAAGAGTTTTTACGAAAGCTTCAAAGCTCTGAGTTTTTCAAGCCTGCTTTTAAGAGGCTTGAGCTTATACGCTCTCAAGATTCTGAGTGAACAGTTTAGAGTTTTTTTGTAGTAGAAAATTCGAGCAGTAAGCATCGAGGCTTAGTTTTTTAGACTGTGCTGTAAAACTTTAAATCACTTAAGAAAAAACTTCAAAAAAGAGCGTATAAAGCACTGAAATTACTTGGTAATTGTGATTTTATTTTTACTGATGTAAGACAGTTTCATGGTAAATCAAAAAACTGTTCATTTCGTATCTCTTGGCTGCTCAAAAAACCTTGTAGACTCTCAAGTCATGCTTGGGACTCTTCAAAACAAAGGTTATGAAATTTCACAAGAGTCTAGTTCTGCTGAAGCCTTAATCGTTAATACTTGTGCTTTTGTAGAAGATGCAAAAAGAGAGTCTATTAGAAATATTATTGAGTTTGGTGAAGAGAAGAAAGATGGGCAGATTTTAGTTGTTTCAGGTTGCCTTTCTCAAAGGCACTCGGCTGAACTTGAAGCTGAGTTTCCTGAAGTGGATCTTTTTATTGGAACTGGAGAGTATAATAAAATCGACCAGTTTCTTGAAGCTAAAAAAGAAGGCTCTTTAGAGAAGAAGTCTTTTGTTGAAATTCCAAAATACATCCATACAGAGTTTGATCACAGGCTTAACACTTCTCCAAAACATATGGCATGGCTTAAGGTTTCTGAAGGTTGTAATAGAAAGTGTACATTTTGTATTATTCCAACTCTTAGAGGCTCATTAAGAAGCAGGTCTGTTGAATCTCTTAAGGTAGAAGCAGAAAACCTTGTTAAGTCTGGAGTTAAAGAACTTAATATTATCTCTCAAGATCTCTCTAGTTATGGTGTTGATCTAGATCAAGATAAGAACAATTTACTTGAGCTTTTAAAGGCTTTAGAGACTGTTAAAGACTTAAAGTGGGTCAGGCTTTTTTACTACTACCCTGATGAGTTAACAGATGAAGTTATTGATTTTATGGCTAAGAGTGAAAAAGTTTGTGCCTACCTTGATATGCCTGTTCAGCATTTTTCTGAGCCTGTACTTCGACGCATGAACAGACGAATTACAACTGAGAGAATTCATAACAGGATCACAAGACTTAGAGAGAAGCTTCCAAACATAGTGATTAGAACATCTCTTATTGTTGGATTTCCGGGAGAGACAGAAGAAGACTTTGACCTTCTTATGGAAGGTGTAAGAAAAGCTAAGTTTGATCACTTAGGAGTTTTTAAATACTCAGATGAAGAGGGGACTCCAGCGTATAGGTTAGAGCCAAAGAACTCTCAAGAAACTATTGATGAGAGGTTTAATAAAGTTTATGAGCTTCAAGAAGAGATTGTGAGTGGAATGAACCATGAAAAATACGTAGGACAAACACTAGAGGTCCTTGTTGAAGGCTATCATGAAGAAACTGACCTTCTTCTTAAAGGTCGTTTTTATGGCCAAGCTCCTGATATTGATGGATGTGTGATCATAAACGATACTGACGATAAGCCTGTTAAGCCTGGGGAAATGGTTAAAGTTGAAATCACAGACACCTTCTCTTTTGACCTAGTTGGTAAGCTTATATAGCTCTAATCAAAGCTAATGATAGATGGCGGTCTTAGTTCTTCTTGTGCAGCTTTTTTTAAACACAAAATGTGTAAGTTTTTTGATTAAGTAAGATCTTTATTCTATATATCTTGTTTGTGAGCAGAGGGGGGATCTATGCACCACAAATCACTATTTATAGCTTTAAGCCTTTTTTTATTTTCGAACCTAAGTTTTGCCCAAAATACATGGGGACCAATAACAAGACCAATATCAAAAGTTTTAGCTGATTTAGCACCGAATTCAGTTAATTTTGAAAATAACCTTATGAACCATATAAGTGATGAGCTTAGAGTGGATGATTCAAGCATTAGAAAAGATATTTCATGCTTTGGGGATGCAAATGGTATTATTGATCATCATAAAGGTGGAAGGCATGTAAGAGTAAGGTGTGAGAATCAATACGAGCTTACATATGCAAGGAAAATGGTTTCAAACTTTTACTCTCCTAAGATTGGTAATCACTTAAAATACGCTTTTAAATCAGGTCCATATATTTTTGCACTTTGTGATTATGATGGTCATGGAAATCATGATCACAGCAGAAAGCACTATGTCTGTAGAGTTCCTGTAGACGGGGCTTCAAAAGAAGCTGGTATGGAAACTTTTTGTTATAATATGGGCTATTTTCATAGAACATGTAATCCACATAAAGCTCTCGTCGCTGCAGAGATTTTACCAATTAACAGCATGATGAGATGGGAGAGTATTGATAAAACAATTCTTGCTAGATTTATTGGAAAGCATAAGGGTACTGGTGTTGAATCTCTTAAACTCATCAATGATATAGTTAAAGGAAGAATTAAGTACAATACGAAAAGAAGAGGGGCTGCTACAACAAATTCAAGGTATCCAAAGTTTTTTATAGGGAAAAGAGATTATGCTTGTTTTGAATATGTTTTAAGACGCTCAAGTAGATATGTTGAAACACAAATTGATTGTGCTGACTTAACAGAAGTTCCTTATAACCAAAGAGGAAAGCTAAGTTCACAAACTGTTATTGATAATTCTATTTTTAGCAGGACAATGAAAAGATTAAAGCAAGATTCAGTATATTATCCTATGCTAGGTAGAATGAAGTCTAGTGTAGACTAGTTTTGATGACTTACACTAAAAACCATTGAGCCTGAATCGGTAATGATGCGGGTATTTCTTGGGATACCAGTTAAGAGTTTATTGTGTTTCCAAGCACTTAATTTAGGTGTAAACACTTTTTCAACTTCAATAAGTTTAATATCTAAACCATAGCCTTTAAATAAACCTTGAAGCTCAGAGTAGACTGAAGGGTTTTGGTTTGAAAGTTCAATTAAAATTTTATTAGTGGATTTTTGACTTTTATGATTTGGGTAGTTTCTTTTATAATCTGTCCAATCAGATGAACTTAGAGACCTTTTAGCAAGCTCTAAAGACCAAGTTTCGTCAGGAGAAAACTGCCTAAAGCCACTGGTATATATATACTTTAGTTTTTCCTTTTTAAACTTCTTAAAAACTTCAATAAATATCATTTTATGAAAACCAACTTGTTTTTTAAAGTTTAACGCACATATGGCTTCATCTGTCTGATTACTTTTATTTTTTAGATAAATGCTATCATCTTTTTGAGAACCAGCTACCCATAAAATACTACACTCTCCTTCAGTTATTTTAAAATTAACAGTTCTTCCAAACAGCCCTGGCTCTTTAGATATAGGATGTGTGATGACAACTTTCGGAGTTGCTTTTTTCTTACTTTTATTTTTTGAGCAAGAAAAACAAAATGGTAAAATGATACATATTAAATACTTCATATATTTCATACTAGTGATTTCAAGCTGTGATTGCAAAAATAGTTTTAATTTTTTTTACGCTCAATAGGAATGGAGCAGTCTGGTAGACTAGGGGTGAACTTAAACTCATCATCAAAACAACTTCTCAGTGGTTCGAGTTTTTGTATTCGAATAAGGCCCTGCTCTCTATCAATAGTTGAAGCAATACCGACAATACGGTGGTGCGAAAGGTTATAAACAGGACTTCCGGATTCTCCAACTTCTCCAGTACAATCTTTTAATATAAGAGCATTAACTATATCCATTGTATAATGTGGATTTTCATATGGTACTGGTAATGTGTACTCTCCTTCACTGTCGTAATTACAGTATCTGACTTTGCCAGCTTTTCTTGACCAATCTGTGCCAAAGAAATAAAAACTATCATCTAGGTAGTTATAAGCTTCATCAATAATTGGAACTGATAAGCCATATTTCTCAATGAGCTCTATATAGTTGATCTCTAAGTGCCCTATCAAAATATCATGTTCATAATGGTTGTTGGCATAATCAATGATGTAGCTTATAGAAAGAGTTTCATTAGGGTTGTCTAATTCAAGTTGGTTGCCAACACAGTCAGATGGATTAGTGTCTATCGGACAGTATTCTCTTGGTATACTAACAAGCATATGAGAGGGGTTGAAAATATCTTCACTTTCCTCATTATATATAAGTAAGTCAGATCTAGTTCCAAGGCAGTGTCCTGCGCTAAGAACTAACACACGACTAGTTAAAGGCTGGCTTTCAAATCTTGCTAAAGCCATATTACAGGAATTACTTCCAAATATTGTTGTGTATGTACGAGCATAACCTAGTTCTTTTATTGACTCTGCAAAGGTTGCTTGAGGAAGAGTTTGAAAATAAATTAATTGTAAAATAAGTATTAAAGCTTTTTTCATTTCAACAGTCCTCTTGATTGACTAAGCAAGCTATATGCCAAAAATTTTAATTGAAAAATTTAAGTTTACATACAGATTGCACTAACCAGATTTGGTTAAACTGCTTAAGCCCAGGCGTGAATTGTCACACTAGTGCAAAAAAATATTTTACTGCTAAAGCTAGAGATACACTTATAACAAGTCCAAATGTGGCTTTTCCAACATCTGAGCTGATGTCTTTTAAGGTAAGTTGCCTAGATTTATGTTTCATCATGAGTGAGAGAATCATTTCTCTACCTGCTATTGTTCCTAGAAAAACCCATGTTGTGCTCATAGGAAGACTGTTTAAATTCTTAAAGTAAAAGAGAATAAGTGCGTAAAAGAGGTTTATTAAGGTTGCAGACCTAATATCAAGAGTGTTTGTTTTAACAAGTACTATCTCTTGAATTTTACCACCTTGCCCTTTTACTAAAAAAGCTAGTAAGGCGAGTAAGAAGATAACAGAGAGAATGAGAAACCAAAGAGGGACAACTCTTGGAGCAAAGACATAGATGTTTGCAAGGTCTTGCATGAGCCATTGACTCCAAAGAAAGCCAGTAGAGGCCCACTGAGCTCCAAGCCAAAGGTGGTGAGGGTTTTTGTTGCCAGATTTAGAGATGTGTTTTTCAAACTTATAAATAATAAGCCATATGATAAATGTTGCTAAAAAAGCGACGCCATATCCAACAAGAGATTTTGTAATGATTTTTTGTAAAACAATAGAGCCTGAAAAAACACTTAAGGCCATAAAGGTCGTACTTACAGGAATCCCAATTTTAGTAAGTAGTAAGAGTCCAATCATCGGGATAATGTGCCACCAGTGAATGGTTGTTTCAGGAATCTTACTTAAGCGGCCATAGGATGTGTCTCCACCATTTATAACCCAGCCTGTAACAAGTACAGCAGTCATAATACTTCCTAAAAAAAGCCACAAAACCCACCAGGGCTTGTTTTTATTTGAGGCTAGAAAAGTTCCAATTGTTTGTATGGAGTCATTACCGATAACAGCGTAACAAGCTAGTGCAAAACCTAAGATCATAAAAAGCATAAATAAGATTTTCCTTAAACTAAAACTTGTAGCTTTCTTTTCTTAAACTATTAAAAAAAGATTCAAGTGAGGCTTATATTGTCTGATACTAGGAGTCTTAAGCAATGGCTATGAGAAATCCTAAAAGAATCCTCACAATAAAGCTTAAAATGAGTGCAGTAATGTAGAAAGTAAAAAAGCTGCTTTTTAAGTAGGTTGTAAGTAGGGAGAGGGAGAGGGAGAGGGAGAGAAGATGAAAAAAAAAACCGCTTTTTAAAGTAAAAGCGGTTTTTTAACTCTTTTAGAAAGAGAGTGTTTGAATTATTTATTTTAAAACTATTGGCAAGTAAAACCAGGAGCTTCTAGGTTAGCTCTCATTTTATCTTGTACCTTAGTGCAATGGTCTTTTGTGTACTTAGCAACAGCTACAGTCTTAGTCTCACCATTTTTGTTGTAAACAACACCACAGCCACCATCAGCGCCATCAAGAACTGATATAGTTCTTACGTCATCACCGTTAGTGCAAGTAAGCTTAGAAGTCTCAGTTCCAGTGTACTCACCAAAATCAGCTGTATTTGAAGCGTTTTGAGTTTCAGCAGTAGCTTTTTCCTTTAAATCTTCAGCAGCATCTTTTAAGTCTTTAGCAGCATTTTCAATAGCGTCTTTAGCGTTTTCAGTTGCAGTTTTTGCAGTCTCAGCAGCCTCTTGAGCAGTTTTTGAAGCATCAGATTGAGTTGTATCAACAACCTCTTTTTTGCTTGATGAACAGCCCACAAGTCCAGCCACACATAGTGCGATAAATAGTTTTTTCATATTTCCTCCTTAGATAATTAAATTGATGAAAAACCAACACTTAAAAAGGTACCGTAAAATTAAGAAAACTCAAACAAATTTAGATGTTTAGTCTCGATCTTTAAAAACTTAAAAGAAGAGGTCTAGTTTACTGCTTAAAAAAAAAGCTCTTTAAAAATGCTGTCAGTCTGTAGAGCACTGTCTCAAAATAAGACAGGCCCTTTTTTTTTGGTTTTAAGGAGTCTCAATATAAAGCAAAAGCCTTAAGTTGCCGATTTAATCTCATAATGAAAACTTTTAAGAATATGATAAGATTATGTGTTTTAGGTACTTTTGTTATTTTTTTAGCGTGTGATAATGGAAGTAAGTTTAAAGCGACTGATGCAGATACAGTTGAAGATACTGACACAGATGATAGCGGTGATGATGATATCGATCTTACAAATACAGACCTAGATATACTGTTAGTAATAGATGATTCAGGTTCAATGTATAAAGATAATGAAAAATTAGCAGGTTACCTAGGTGATTTAGCAGATGAAATGAGCCTAGAGGGAATTGATTGGCAGATGTGTGTTACAACAACTGATGTTAGCTACTATGAAGGAAGAACTATCCTTTGGAAATCCAATAACAACTCAAACATTGTAAATGCCTCTAGTAATATTCCAAGAGTGTTTAATAAAACTATTGAGTGGATTGGGCATGGTTGGAGTGATGATGAACAGGGTATTAAGGCTATGAACTTAGCTATTAATGAGCCTGATAACTCTAACTGCTTTAGAGATGGGGCTTCCTTAGCTGTAATACTTATTTCAGATGAAGATGAAAGAAGTGTTGGGGGAAAACAGAGTTTAAGTTCTGTTCAATATAAAAAACTTAATAATAGAAACTCTCCTTCTGTTTTTATGGACTCTGTTTTTTCAAAGTTTGGTGGCTCTAAGAGAGTTGCTGTTCACTCTATTGTTGTTGATGATAGTGCTTGTAGAAAAGCTCAAGATGCTGAAGGCAGTCCTTCTTTTATTGGTTTAAAGTATATGGAGCTTTCAGAGCTTTCGGGTGGTTCTGTTATGAGCATCTGTGATGATGACTACCTAATAGATTTAAATATTTATGGTGATCTTTAAATCTGACAATTAGGTACTTAAAACTAACTTGAAAATATTAAATCTCCTTAAAAAGAATTATTAAGGCTTCTTCTCCTAGTGAGTGATTTCAGTAAGATAGCTTAAATCATTGTTACGATTAGGTGAGAATTTTAATGGTGCAGTCTGTTGTATGTTTTCAGTAGACCGCCTTCCTTTCTACAATTTAGAAGAGGCAATATGAAAGCCTTTAAGCTTTTTCTTAAATTAAAGCTTTTTGCCAGGGAGGGCATTTAAATGAAACCTTCAATCATTAGTAATTCAGTGAAATTTCTTATTATCTCTTTAAGCCTTCTCTTCTCCTTTCAAGCGCTGTCTCTTGAAGTTATATCTCTTAACATTAAATGGTTTGGGCGTGGTGGTGATCTATATGGTTCAATAGAAGATGAAAATAGAACAGAACACCTTATTGATTACATACATGACGAACTTCCAAAAGCAGATGTTTTTGTTTTTCAAGAGATCGTTGATAAAGAAGGACTTTATCAAATCATGAAAGACTATGAGTGCTTTAGCTATGATGCTGGAACAAGTAGTCATCAGTTTGTTGTAATGTGCTCTAAACCAGGCCTTTTAATAAGATCTGATGTAAATCAAGAGTCAAGGCTTGATAGACTTGGTTTAAGAGCTGCTGTCATAGGAGATTATAAAGACGGTGGTGATAAAGTAACAAGACTTATTGGAGTTCACCTAAAAGCTGGAAGAGGTTCAACTGTTACAAGGCTTAATCAAATTCATGAGTTAAAAGTAGATTTAAATGAAGACATGCCAACAATGATAGTTGGAGATTTTAATACATATAAGTCAGATAAGACTTTCTTTTTAGAAGATGACTCTCTTCTTATTAGCCAAAGTTTAGGTGAAGAGTTTACTTTAGCTAAGAACCAAATACCAACTTATATGGGCTTTGGTGGAAGAGTTTTTGATAGAGCCTGGGGAAGAGGATTTTTAAATTTAAAAGCGAGTGTTTATGGCCCTTGCAGTGGAGAGTCTGTGGAGCCTCCATATTCTGATAAGTACTACTATAGAGACTTTATTTCTGATCATTGTGCACTTAAAATCACTACCCAGTAAGCCGATCTTTACTGGCAACTCTATACGTTTTTAAAGTGCAGAGGAAGTTAAGGTATTAATTGATTTAATAGATGTCTGACAAAAAAAGTAGTTTGTATACTTCGTAGACAGTCTAAAGCTCTGTTTTCTTATTATTTTTGAGTACAGAAATTGCTTCTAATTAGTTAAATGAAGACGCTAATACTATTTTTATTTTTATTTTACTCCGGGAGTCTATTTGCTTTTTCATGTTCAAATATTCTTGCCTCTTCTTATGAGATTGAGTTCGGTGAGATTGTTTATCCTGAGAATGAGCTTTATTCAGAGGGCGTAGTTTTAAGTGTTGATAGATCAACGGGGATTGTGCTGGTGCGAGGTTTTATAAAATCAGACTTAGTTGATAAAGAATTTAAATTTAATGAGCTTGCTCTAGAGTCTATTGTATCAGTATATGGTTTTCAAAAAGGAGACATCGTCTATCCTGAAGCAGAGATTATGGATGTGGGGAGAGTAGTTGCAGTACATCCAGTAAATGGAAGAGTTTTTGTAAGTGGTATAAAGCTAGGCGCTAATCAAGAAGCTTTTGTAGAATCGTTTTTGCCAAGTGAGCTTGGCTATGAAAAGGGAATATCAGAAAAAGGTTTTAATCGGGGTGATTCTGTAAGTATTTCTGCAATTGGTACACAGCTAGGTGTTGTTGTCGCAATCAACCCTGTTAATGGTAGAATAACTACACTGTCAAATGCTCTTGGTGTTAAGCACTGGAACCCTGAAGATTTAAAAGTTAATTGATCCTTATTACTTAATAAATAACTAGTTTGTAGATGAAGGCATGCCAACTCTAATAGTTTGCAAGATTTAATACTTATATCTATTTTTTTCTTGGCAAAGATTTTGCAAAACTAAATTTTGTGTTTGCCAAGTCGCCTTTTAAAAACCTCATATTAACTTTCATGGGGTGTTTTCTGTCCTATTTCTTTGCTTTTAATGCAAAAGCAGTGACTTATAATTGTCAGACTTTGCTTGAGGAGGCACCTAAAAAAGCGGTGGATGGTCTTATTAAGGGAGAATACGTTTTTGATTATGAAAAATACAAGGTTAAAAACCCTTACTTAGACCCTCTAAATCAAGAGCAGCGAGCTTTTTTAGAAAGTCTTGGAGCTGTTTTAACTGATGATAAAATTGTTATTGAAAGTGTTCATGAGGCTGCTTTAAGAGTAAATAAAATGGTCGATGAGCTTATTTTAAATAAAACAATAGATAAAGCTGATGCAGTTTACTGGGCCGATGCATATGTTTTAAAAGACCAAACTTTAGGGTTTGTAAAGTATGGAGAGAGCCCTCCAAATGGAGCTACACCTTTTTTAGCTCAAAATTTTGGTATTTATAAAACAGACTCTAGTGGTCGAAACTACTACAGACAAACATCAGCAGGTAGGCCATTTTCAATGGACACTCCTGCAGAGTACCTTATTAGTGATATGGATTATAATAGAGCTGTGGCAAATGGTTTTGTGCCAATCTTTAGATCTTATGTGACAACACAATTTGTGGAAGCAAGAGATGGGGTGCCTTACCCCAAAGAAACTATACTCCTGCATGACTTAGCTCATATGGGTGGTTTTATAATGCGCCCAGAGATGATGAGGTTCTTTAAAGAAACTTCAAAAGCATTAGTTAAGAAGGAGGAGAAAGAAGATATCGATGCAAATCAAATCTCTCATCAACTTATATCAGATCCAGATATTGACCTTTTTAGAGAAGTTAATGAAACGATGGTTACTTTGTCAAAAGGCGCTGAAGACGAGTTAATTACAATTCTTAAGAGTGTAAGCTTTGACGAGTTTGCGTTAATGAGTGATCTGGTTTATTTATCTAATAGTCTTCTAGATTTCTATCTTGAGTTTAGAGCTCCTTATGGAGGAGCCGTCAGAACAGCCTCTATGGTTGAAGTGGTGGAGTTTCCAACAGACAGGTTGTTCTTTGAACTTAGGTCGGCTCTAAAGAGTTACGAAGATCAGTTAGAGGTGGGTTATCAGTCCAATTGGTATAATGCTCGAATGAGATATAGAGAGTACCAATTGATTAGAAGCTCAAAAGAGAAGTTTAAAAAAATATTACATACGTTTATCAACTCACTAAGAGTCTTGAGTAAAATAACAGCCAAAGACTACTTTAAAATTTTAACTCATGAAGAGGTTTCAAAGGATTTAGAAGAGCTTTTATGTGGTGAAGCAAACAGTAGGAGATCACTAGTTTGTAAATAGATTAACTCAGTTGGTTTACGTACTACTATATATTACAAGTGAATGAATTATTAAGTGAACCTAAACTTATTATTTGTATAAAAGTTATACAGTGAAGAGCTCTGCAGTATAGTGCAGAATAAGCTTTGATTGGCATATCTCATGCAGAATTTGTGATATGTTGAAAAAGCAAATGAGAGTAAATCTTTTTAAAATAGGCACAGCCTTTCTGTTCTCTTTTCTTACTTGTTATTCAACTTTTTCACTTGAAATTGGAGAGCCTGCACCAAATATTTTAGGACATGAGTCTCAATCAAAAGAAGTTGTTCGTGTTATTAATTTTTGGGGTACTTGGTGTGGCCCGTGTAAAGAGTTTATTCCGTTTTATAATGAGTTAAATCAAAGAAGTGATGTTGAAGTTATTGGAGTTGCACTAGAGCGAGGAAGCGCAGAGAGTGAGAGAAAAAAAGCTTTAGAAGAATATATGAACAGTAATGCAGACATTCCAGGTTATTCTATCATATTAGATCAGTTTGACGGTGGAGTGATTGAAGAAGATTTTTTGGTTAATGGAGGTTGGTTTGGTATACCAGTCTCTTTTGTAATTTCACCAGACGGAGTCTTAGCAGACATTATTAGCCCTGGTTTAGAAGATAGAGAAGAGTTTATCAGAAATATTGATATGATCTTAGACAAGGACTGGGACTTTGAGGAAACTAGGGGAAAATTTGCACCAATTAGAGAAGAGGGCATGCATAAAAGAGCTGTGTATAATAAATCAAAAGAGGTAAGAGAAAGACTTTTATCCATTCAAAATGAAAACGAGGCCTATGAGTATTTAATGGGTGAAATTAATACTATGCCTGATTTAAAGAACTATGTGTTTTACCTTCCACTTATTTTAGCTATCAAGGCCAATAAAGGCGATGAGGCAGAAATACACTTTAATGAAATGAGCGAGCTAATAAAAGACCGAGAGCACTTGCTTATTTATCTTATTAAAGAAGTAGGTAATGCAATTGGTTCTGATAAAAGTGATAAAATCATGAGTATAAAATTAGAAATAGCGCAGCTGCTCTATGCACTCACTCAAGGTCAGAACCAAGAAGCTCAGCAAGTCCTAGCCCAAAATAATATAGGCACTGTTTGTAAAGATGGTCAGTGTTTTGCAGTACCTCAAATAGTGGTCTCCCAGTGCAAATCAATTCTTTATTAAATTGCTGAGTAGCACTTAAGGAATAATTTTTCCTTTTTTAAGAGGAGTAATCTTCTAATGGTGGGCAGCTACACATAAAGTTTCTGTCTCCATGAGCGTTATCTACTCTTGCTACTGAAACCATGAATTTCTTATCTTTAATATAAGGAAGCGGGTAACCTGCTTTTGATCTAGAGTAGGGGTGATCCCATGAATCAGAAGAAAGCTCACTAAAAGTGTGTGGAGCCATTTTTAAAACATTGTTATCTTTATCTGCCTCTCCATTTTCAATTTCTTTTACTTCTTTAGCAATAGAGTTCATTGCATCAGCAAACTGATCAAGCTCTTGCTTACTTTCTGATTCAGTTGGTTCAACCATTAAGGTTCCAACCACAGGCCAAGACATTGTAGGAGCGTGAAAGCCATAGTCCATAAGTCTTTTAGCAACATCATCTACTGTTACATTTGCTTGGTTCTTAAAAACTCTTGTATCAAGAATACATTCATGAGCAACGTGGTTGTTCTTTCCAGTATAAAGAATTTTATAATTATCTTTTAATCGATGAGCTAAGTAGTTAGCGTTTAAAATAGCCACTGCAGTTGCTTTTCTTAAACCTTTAGAGCCCATCATTTTAATATAAGCCCATGAGATTGGAAGAATACTAGCGCTCCCGTATTCAGCTGAAGAAACAGCGTGATCACTCTCTAGTGGATTTTTAGGAAGATAGGGCTCAAGTTTTTCATTAACCCCAATAGGGCCGACTCCAGGACCTCCACCACCGTGAGGAATGCAAAAAGTTTTATGAAGATTTAAGTGCATCACATCAGCACCGAGGTCAGCAGGCTTTGATACCTCAACCATAGCGTTCATATTAGCGCCATCTAAGTAAACCATTCCACCAGCTTCATGAATCTGTGAGCAAATTTCTCTAATGTTTGTTTCAAAAACACCATGAGTAGAAGGGTAGGTGATCATTAAAGCTGCTAGATTTTCTTTATGTTCAGCAATTTTTTCTGCAAAATCAACAGCATCAACGTTTCCTGCCTCATCACTCTTAACCACAACAACCTTCATTCCTGCCATAACAGCACTTGCTGGGTTTGTTCCGTGAGCTGAAGATGGCACTAAGCAGATGTTACGATGAGATTCGTTTGCTTCATGATAAGCCTTAATAGCTAAAAGCCCTGCGTATTCACCTTGTGAGCCTGCATTTGGTTGAAATGAAAATTTTGAAAAACCAAAAATATGGCATAAATCATCGTTCAACTCCTCTATAAGAGACTCATAACCTTGAGTTTGCCTTTTTGGAGCCATAGGGTGAAGTCTTGAAAAACCGTTAAACGTAACAGGGATCATTTCAGTTGCAGCATTTAACTTCATTGTGCATGAGCCAAGAGGAATCATTCCGTGCATAAGAGAAAAGTCTTTATTTTCTAATCTCTTTACATACCTCATAAGTTCAGTTTCTGTGTGATATGAGTTAAAAGTAGGGTGTGTGAGGTAATCAGTAGTTCTTTTAACCTCTACTTCAGGAAGTTTTACAGAATCTTTTTCAATACCAATGGCATCTAAGAAATCAAGCATATCTTTTTCGTTCATACTCTCATCTACTGCAAAACCCCAGGTTTCACCTGCATCAATTCGTACATTAATTTTCTTTGACTCAAATTTTGAAATCACATCTGCAGCACTGTAAGGACCGTCAGTAATTGTAAGTGTGTCAAAGAAGTTTTTATTTTTAATAGTGTATCCAGCTTCTTCTAAAGCAGATTTTAACCACATTGTTTTAGCATGAATGTTTTTTGAAATTTTCTTTAAACCTTTTGGTCCATGATACACAGCATACATTGAAGCAATTACTGCTAAAAGTACTTGAGCTGTACAGATGTTACTAGTGGCTTTTTCACGTCTGATATGTTGTTCACGAGTTTGAAGTGCTAGTCTAAACGCAAGCTTGCCATGCCTGTCTTTTGAAGCTCCAATAACTCTGCCAGGAAGAAGCCTTTTGTGTTTTTCAAATGTAGCTAGAAAAGCTGCGTGTGGGCCTCCATATCCAAGTGGGACACCAAATCGTTGAGTAAGACCGACAACAATTTCTGCACCCATCTCACCAGGAGAGGTATTAATAGCTAAAGACATCACGTCAGTTGAGACAATAGATAAAACTCCTGCTTCTTTAGCTTTTAAAAGTGGTGTTTTTAAATCAAGGACTTCACCTGATTTATTAGGAGATTGAAAAATAACAGCGTAAGACTTTGTAAGATCTAGGTTGTTAAAGTCTTCAAACTTAAAAGTCTCAATCTTTACTCCTAGTGGAATCATTCTGGTTTTTAAAACATTAAGTGATTGAGTAAAAACCTCTTCTTCAACAAATAAAGTCTTTTGATCATCTTTAGCTCTTTTTATTGCAAGAGCCATAGAGGCAGCTTCAGCAAGAGCTGTTCCCTCATCTAAGAGAGAAGAGTTTGAGACTTCCATGCCAGTTAGATCACAAACCATAGTCTGAAAGTTAACTAAAGCCTCAAGCCTTCCTTGAGAGATCTCGGCTTGATAGGGAGTGTAGGCTGTATACCAACCTGGATTTTGAAAAACATTTCTTAAAATAGGAGATGGTGTGATTGTATTATAGTAACCAGATCCGATATAGGATTTAAAAACCCTGTTTTCTTTAGACAAAGAGTGTGCGTAATCTAAAAGCTCTTTCTCGGTCATAGGCTCTAAAGAATTAGAGCAGTCTGATTTAATAGCATCAGGAAGGGTGTCTGAAATGAAAGTTTCAAGATCTGAGTAGCCAAGTGTTTTTAGCATTTCTGAAATTTCTTGATCCGATGGTCCAATATGCCTTTGAATAAAATCGCTCATAGAAGACACCTCCCGCTTTATAGCGTTAAAATGTAGTAATCAGTATTTTAAAAATTTAAAGAAACTTAAGCCTTCTTACTGCTAGCTTTTTTTCTTGTTGTTTTTTTCTTAGTTGTTGTCGCTTTTTTAGTTACTTTCTTTTTTGTAGCAGTTTTTTTCTTTGTAGCTTTCTTCTTAGTCGTTTTTTTCTTTGAAGAAGCATAAATTGCTTTAGAAAGTCTCTTTTGCTCATCAACTACAGTCTTAGCTATTTTATCAAAAGACTTTTTAGCTTCAACTTTTGTTTTCTTAAGAGTTTTTAAAACCTTATCAATTTCCATGTCAGCTTGCTTTTGAAGCTTGTTGATTTGAGCTCTCACTTGAGCGTACCTTTTCTCTAGAGCTTTTGCTCTTCTTCTAGATTCTGTAGAGATTTCAGCTTTTAAGTTGATTTTTGAGAGTTCTTTTTTGATTTTTAGAAGCTCTTTTTTAAGATCTTCAATATCTCTTATTTTTAAAAGATCATTCTTCATTTTCTCAAGATTCAATTTAATTGCCATTTGTCTTACTCCTTGGGTTTTAAGTCTGCATTTTTGGCTAAAAATTAGCCTAAAAAAGTACTTTATTTATCTGACCCTAAAATGACGAAAGAGGACTGTTCGGTCAAGGTTTAGTGGTGTATTTAAGCTTAATGGAACCTAATCTTAACAAGTACAAACGCTGGCTTAGTTTTTTACAGAAAGTCAGGAGTTTTTTCGAAGCTGAAGGCTTTTTAGAGGTAAGAACTCCAAGTATAGTTCCTGCTGGCGCGATGGAGTCCACCTTAGATGCGTTTAAAGTGGAAGAGGAAGGGTACTTGCCAACAAGTCCTGAATTTGCGCTTAAAAAGCTTTGGTTGAGCGGGGAGTTTGACTCTATTTTTGAGATTAGCCCAAGCTTTAGAGCAAATGAAATAGGTGTTAAGCACCTGTCTGAATTTACAATGTTAGAGTTTTATCAAAAAAATGGAGACTTAGAGGAGTTAAAGACCCTTTTAACGAGATTTTTTGCTAAACTTTATGGTGGGGGTATAACTTTTAAAGAGATCTGTTTAAAAGAATTTTTTAAAACTTGTACTGGTTTTGAGATCAGGCCTGAATCAAGTGATTCTTATTTACGAGAAGTATGTGATTTTCATAAATTAGGCTATTCAAAGAATTTTTCATGGAATGACCTTTACCAACTTCTCTTTATCAATTTAATTGAGCCGTCCTTAAATCATGTAGGCCCGGTTTTTTTAAGAAATTACCCTCCGCAAATAGCTGCTTTAGCAAAAATCAACGAACAAGGATTTGCTGATAGAATAGAGGTTTTCTGGCAAGGTATGGAACTGGGTAATGGTTATAATGAGCTTTTTAACGATCAAGAGATCTTAAAGCGTTGGAATCAAGAAAATGAGGAAAGGGTTAGAAGTGGTAAAGAGCCTCATCCTGTAGATAAGGAGCTTATCAGTGCTCATAAAGCTGCAAAAGAGATGAGCGGAGTTGGTATAGCTTTTGGCCTAGAGAGGCTTTTCCTCCTGTGCGAAAAAGAAGAGCAGCGAAAAGGCTATAGCATAGCTACTTGGCCGTTTTAGTGGAAGTGCTCTTTATAAAAAAAGACTTTACCCACCTCATTTGATATTGATTAGCTAATTACCATTATCTCAATGGCTAACAAAAATTGTCAGAGTATAAAATTTATACAGACAAGCTTTATAAAAGCTAATAATTTCAAATAGTTGAGAGAGTTTTGTTGGCTCAAAAGCTGCATTTTTAAAGTGATGTGTTGTCTCAAAATTTTACTTACATTCTTAATCTCAGTTCCTGCGTTAGCTCAGGTAGATTCGATGATCTTATCAAAAGAAACTGAACAGCGTATAGAGCGAGTTCCTGAGTTTAAATTCATTCAAGAAGAAGCAAATAAGCTTGGGGTAAAAGTTTATCTTTTTGGTGGAACAGCTTCAGCTTTTGCGCACTACGTGAGATGGGATTTAGAGCGTGAAGCTGGTGATGAAAAGTATCAAGCCGAGCGCTTTGATTATGATTTTACAAATATTTATCGAGGCAACCAAGATCTAGACATTGTAGTTGACGGCACGGCTGAGCAAGCAGCGGCTTTGCAGCAAATTTTAAAAAAAGAATATCCACATTTTGTTGGAAGCAAAGAAGCTTGGGAGGTTCGACTCTTAAGAGCAGAGATTGGTGATAAGTTGCCACTTCTTGATAACCCCGATTTTTTAAATCAGCACACGGATACAAACTCAACTGGAATGGTTGCGGTTAACGCTGATCCAGGTGAAATTATTTTTAGAGATCTTTTTTCCTGGGAGGATCCTGACTCAAGATTTTTAAATGATGTAGCTGCTGGAAGAATTAAATTTTTATTTTCTGAAAGTCATGAAACGACAACGCGTTTTAAGGATGGTAAGAATCCACCTGTTTTTGCTGCAATAAGATATTTAGCAAAACTTGCACAATATGAAGTGGATGAGGCTGAAGGTGATTTAGAAATTATAAAAAGCATTATTGAAGGAACAAACTGGAGAAAGGTTAGAGGTAATTCCTACGTAAAACACAAATTAGAGGAGTTTGGAAAAAAGGTTTTATTAAATGCGCCGGATTCAGAGTATGCGTGGAATTTGTTAGAGGAGACTGGTTTAAGAAAGCGCTTGATTGAAATGGATGGCAATCAAATTAACGCTCAAGATTCACTTTCTTGGTGGATGAATAAGGAGCCTTTACGGACAAAACCGCTTGGTGAAGGAAATGGTAAGACAGCGGCAGAGATTTTTAAAAACCATATAAATGAAGACGGAGAGATTGTTGTTGCACATGAAACAAATTCTTTTGAAGCATATGAGAATATCACGCGCTCCTCCCACGGTGCTGCTAATGCTTTTATTTCAAGAGATGGTGTTAGTGGTGAAGTCGCAGCCTTAGGTGATGGGTTTTATACTAGGCTTGGCTTCAAAGGTGCTCGAGGCACGAACTTAACAATTAGATTTAAGCTAAATCCAGATGCGCGCGAAGGTGAAGATTTTACTTATAGCGATGATTTTATCGTTATTAAAAATAAAGCTGATTTAGAGTTAATCCAAGAAAATTTAAATATCTCAATGGTTGATTTTTTAAAACTTCTTGCTTCTAATTCAATTTCAGAAAGTGATAAAGGGTTGAAGGAAAAGCTCTTAAGAAAGTTTAATAGATCGGCTTTTGATGAGCTAAATGAAGCTAAATCTTTTTTAAGAGATTATTTCTTTATCGCAAAAGACTTCCCAGAGCACTTTGATTTTAGCGTTTTTGAAGAAGCTGAGTCATTTGATATTATTTTTAATCTTTTTATTTATGAGTCACAAAATTATTTTAAAGGGTTTGTTGCTAATTTTTTAAAATCAAATCAAGATCAGCTAAATAAGGAGTGGATAGAGGCGCTAATTCAGAAAGGTGTAGCTGTTGAGGCAATAACAAAGTTTGTTTTATCAAAAGAGTACTGGCGAGATTACTCTGAGTGGGTTCAAGCTTTAATTGATAATGGCCGTGCTGATCAGGAGATGGCAGAGTTTGTTTTATCAAAAGAACACTGGAATACTCACCCTGAGTGGGTTCAAGCTTTAATTAATAAAGGCAGTGTTGATCAGGAAATAGCAAAGTTTGTTTTATCACAGGCTCACTGGAAAGATCATCCCGAATTAGTTCAAAATTTAATTGATAGAGGTAATGCTGATAAGGAAATAGCTGAGTATGTTTTATCACAGGCTCACTGGAATGATCACCCTGAGTGGGTTCAAGCTTTAATTAATAAAGGCAGTGTTGATCTGGAAATAACAAAGTATATTTTATCACAGGCTCACTGGAAAGATCATCCTGAATTAGTTCAAAATTTAATTGATAAAGGTAGTGTTGATCAGAAGATGGCAGAGTTTGTTTTATCAAAAGAGCACTGGAAAGATCATCC